>JAFRAH010000037.1 GCA_017405525.1 Synergistaceae bacterium | reverse complement strand
TAACCAGAGCGTCAAAGTATACGTTCGCGGTTCACTGAGGGAGATTGACCAGTTCGGGCAGAAGAAGTCATTTGAGGGCAACTACAAGATCACGGTCAACGTTGACCCCAGTCAGACAGGCTCAGGGCAGGTACAGAAGTCATCAGTCATGACCATCAAGCACCCCAATGTCATCACGGACAAGGTTGTTGATTACGGCATTCAGAACGTAACGGTTGACAGCCTTCCAGCAGCAGATTACTCCATAACGAGAGCCGTAACTCCAGCTGCAAACTGGACAGAACCTGACTTCAACAGTGCTAACACAGATGAGAAGAAGATCGCCGCTGAGAAAGCAGCAATTCAGGACGCGATTACCGGGTTGGACTTTGATACTTCTGACCTTGATGCCTTGAATGCAAGATTGGATGTTAAACATCCCGAAGGAACCATGTACTCGAAAATCACCTTCAAGGTTAAGACTGTCGATACCACCACAGCCGGCTCGGAGAAGGTAACAGTAGATATAACGGCCGAACATCTTGACGGCACTACTACAGCCAAAAGTGGAGTGGTACTCGCTGCTGACGCTTCATCTACAGAGATAGACCTTGCCGCAGACCTTGGTATAAGCGATACTGCCGGAGACTTCAAGCTTACGTTTGATAACGATAAAATCGCAGCCCTCGCAGCCGCTACTGTGGCAAATACAGAATTCACATACACCGTAGGCGATAAGGCGGGCGCAAAGCTGACGGGGTTCTACAACTCAGGTTCAGCTGATGCTACGGATGTTATTGCTACGATGAAATTCGATGGTGGTAAAAGCCAGACAGTAAACGCAAGCGTACTGTTCGAGATTACAAGCATAGATAAGATCAACAATACAGCAACGCTCCGTGCAACATCAAACGTACTCGGCACAGACGGAAACGTCTCCAACTACCTTGAGGACTCGATCATTGTCGGTACAACAGCAAAGAGCTTTGGCGATAAACTGGGGCTTGGTTCAGATGATGCCTGCAAGCTTTCTCTCGACCTCACTAACGGTAATATAAACAATCTCGAGGTAGGCACAAAGTTCGCATACAACTATACTGCGGGTGGAAGGGCAATCAATATTTCAGGCATTCAGGACAAGAACTGGCCGAACAAATGGGGTGCTGATGGCGACAACGTTACTTGTGATAGTACCGGAAGCTATACGAACGGAGACCCTGTAACGTTCAGTCTCAATGAAAAAGATAACAACCTGAACAGCAAGGATATACACTTCCGCAACTTCTACATCAACGGGGACAACGGCGAAGTGTATGAGGGCGATATTGTTCTGACAACGGAAGACTCTTTCAGTACCGATGTATTAGATGCTAAAGACACAGACAAGCTCGCATCGTTTACGGCGGCATACATCGGCAAGACAGCAACACTCGACACCAAGCTCCGCGACCTCAATATCTTCTGGAACAGCTCCGGCGTATTCATGCTCGAGAGCCCCAAGACAATCCAGATCAACCAGGGCGACGGAAAGAGCACATCAGTAACGCTTTACGGAACTGACACAATCCGCGAGCTTCAGGCCAAATTCAACTACGCAATCGGAACTGAACTCGGACAGGCTCAGTATGTCGATGGCTCAGGCTCAAGCAAGTTCTGCACGTTCGTCGAGAAGGGCAACGAGGATTCACAGGGACTTGAGACAGTTCCCGGAACGTTCATGTTCAGGTCGGTTCTTCCCGGAACAGGCGGACAGCTCACGTTCAGCAGTGATGACGAGGACCTCATCAATACATTCGCGCTCAACACGGTAAAGTCAGGCTCAACAACGGCATTCAGGGCATCAATCTATGACGCTCACACAGGAATCGCAATCGAGGGTGCAACAAACGTCAAGGTGTCAGATAACAAGCTGGTCGGCGTACTTCACCCGAACGTGGACATCGAGTTTGACGCAACGGCCAACATCAAGGCAGTGTGGAGCGACGCGGAGAAGAACTTCATACTTTCGCCGGCTGATGATACATACGAGGCAATAATCCATATCGTTGACAGCTCGACGGTGTTCCAGATTGGTGCGAACGAGGGCGAGGACATAGCAATAGACATCGGCAACATGTCAGCGGCATCAATCGGCGTAACGAACATCAACGTAACCACCCGTGAGGCGGCCAGCAAGTCAATCGGCCTCATTGACGCGGCAATCAACAAGGTATCATCACAGCGCGCAAAGATCGGTGCATACCAGAACGCCCTCGACTACACGAGCGAGAACCTGACCACGACAATGACCAACCTGACAGCGGCAGAGAGCAGGATACGTGATGCTGATATGGCTCAAACGATGATGGAGTTCGTCAAGCTCCAGATCCTCAACCAGAGCGGCACGTCAATGCTTGCACAGGCAAACCAGCTCCCGCAGTCGGTACTCAGCCTCCTCAACGGCTAAATCAGAAATTTTCACCACATATAGAACTCAAACCCATGAAAGAGATCCGGGGGAAAATCTCCGGGTCTTTTTTCTTGCATGTGTTGTATAATAATCGCATTCCAATCAAAATTTAACAGGAGGAATTTCTATCATGGCTGTAAGAGTTGCTATCAACGGCTTCGGACGTATCGGCAGGCTTGCTTTCCGCCAGATGTTCGACGCAGAAGGCTATGAAGTCGTCGCCATCAATGACCTCGTGAAACCCAAAATGCTCGCCCATCTCCTCAAGTTCGACACGACACACGGACGCTACGGCAAGAAGGTAGACTATGACGACGAGAAAGGAACAATCACAGTAGACGGAAAGGTAATCACCATCTACGCAATGCCCAAGGCTGAAGAGCTCCCCTGGGGTGAACTGAAGGTTGACGTAGTCCTTGAGTGCTCAGGGTTCTACGCGTCAAAGGCCAAAGCTGAAGCCCACATCAAGGCCGGTGCCCGCAAGGTAGTCATCTCCGCCCCCGCAGGCAATGACCTTCCGACAATCGTCTTCAACGTCAACCATAAGACCCTCAAGCCCACCGACACGATCATTTCAGCGGCCAGCTGCACGACCAACTGCCTCGCTCCCATGGCTAAGGCACTGAATGACCTTGCACCGATACAGTCAGGGTTCATGACGACAGTTCACGCATACACCGGCGACCAGATGATACTTGACGGCCCCCACAGGAAGGGCGACCTCCGCAGGGCTCGCGCGGCTGCCTGCAACATCGTCCCTAACTCAACGGGTGCGGCAAAAGCTATCGGCCTCGTCATCCCGGAGCTTGCCGGGAAACTTGACGGTGCTGCCCAGAGAGTACCGACACCGACAGGCTCAACCACAATCCTTGACGCTGTCGTGAAGGGCACAGTAACGAAGGATCAGGTCAACGCCCAGATGAAGGCTGAAGAGACCGAGTCATTCGAGTACAACACTGAAGAGATCGTCTCCAGCGACATCATCGACAGCACGGCAGGCTCAATCTTTGACGCGACACAGACGAAGTGCAAGCCCGTTGGTGATGACATGACGCTCGTTCAGGTCGTCTCATGGTACGACAACGAGAACAGCTACACCACCCAGATGGTTCGCACAATAAAGTACTTCTCGGAGCTTAAGTAGCATTCACTGAAATTCACGGCTCCTGTCCCAGAAAACGGGGCGGGAGTTTTTTTCTGCCATTCACAAAGGAGGCAAATAACCTTTGGCCGTCAAAGTAAGTTATCCCCGTCTCGTCCTTGAGGCTGTACCCGAAATATATATCTTTCAGTTCATGTCGTGGCTTCTCCTGTCAGGGCTCTCATGGGCTCTGAGCGTTCTTATTGACGGCGTGGCTGAGTCATCAGGAGCTGCCGCAACAACCGCGAACATGGCCGACTTCATGCTCACATGGAGGGGTCCTGCGATTCTGTTGCTGGTCTTCGTGATGGTTGACGTGTTCATTGTGTTCGAGATTTTCGCGAGCATCCACATGTGCAATGACATTCTTGACGGTGAACGAGTGAGTATTCTCGGCTCAATACGAAGGGGCTTCAAGTCTATTCTGCGCTTCATGTGCCCGGCTGGCCTGCCTGTCCTCGCGTATATCTTCCTTGCCGTCCCGTTGTGCGGTATAGGGTTCTCCATCAGCCTGAGCAGGGACTTCTACATTCCCCGCTTCATCATGTCCGTAATCGAGTCAACACCTGCCTACTACGTGGCCTATTCTGTCCTCATGCTCGTGATGCTTGCCTGCGGTGTCAGGGGGTTATTCTCGGTTCACGCTGTGCTTGTCGACAACATGAGCCCCTCAGATGCACGGAAGGAATCATCCCGGCTAATCCGTCAGCACTGGAGGCAGTTAGTCCGTCCCATGATACTCACGGCACTGTTCCTCCTCGTTCTCAATGCGGGCTTCAGGACGTTGATGGAGTTCCTCTTCACGTGGTTTGAAGGACAGAGTGCGGCAGGTTTTGGGCTTGAAGGCTATCGTTTCCTCTGTGCTCTGGCAGTAATCGGCGGCGGTTTCCTCGGCTCAATGCTGGCTGTCTTCAGCGGGTATTGCCTGAAGCTCCTCTTCACGCGGTGCTACATTGAGTTCACTCGCGGGGCTCAATCACTATGGCCTGAACGTCCCAAGCACGGGCATTACTGGGGAAAACTGGCATTCATATTCTTCACTGTTGCGGCAGTGCTAACCTTCTCGGCGGCTGTTGGGGCAGGGTTCACGTCATCGTTCGGCAGGGAAGGAAGCGTGAAGATTGTTGCCCACCGTGCGGGCGGGGTCATGGCTCCTGAGAACACGCTTGAAGGCCTCGAACTAGCAATAGAGCACGGCTGTTATGGCAGTGAGACCGACACCCAGCGCACGATAGACGGGGAATACATCATCAACCATGACGATACTTTCCTGCGCATGGCCGGGGTTGACAGGAAGCCCGGAGATATGACTCTCGCGGAAGTCAGGGAGCTCACCATAACAGACCCAAGAACAGGCAGGCAGGCACGAGTACCCACAGCGGGTGAAATGCTCGACACCGTGAAGGGCAGGGAGAAGCTCTTTCTTGAGCTCAAGGGTGCTACTGCTGACAGGAGAATGGCAGATGACCTCGTGAAGATTATCCGGGAGAAAGACTGCGTTGATGACGTTGTGCTGATTTCCCTGAAGTACAGCCTCATGGACTACCTGAAGACACGATACCCGGAATTTTGCACGGGCATATTGATTTTTGGCGGGATTGGTGATGTCTCGCGCCTCAACTGCGACATAATCATAATGGAGGAGGAAATGACCTCAGACCGTCGGATAAGGCAGATACACTCGAACGGTAAACAGGCTTTCGTCTGGACGGTCAACACTGAGGCAGGGCTTTACCGTGCACTGGGCAGTGAATGCGACGGAATCATCACGGATCAGGTGGAGCTTGCCCGGAGCGTTCAGGGAAAACTTGAGGCACGCTCTGACATTCAATGTCTCAGGGATAATTTCCGGGACATCTGGGACTAACTCAACAAGGAGGAATAACTATGATTTACCGCAACCCCTTCAAGCGTCTCTATAACGCCTCGCTGTACTCGGTTGACGGACTCATTCACGCAGTCAGAAACGAACAGGCCTTCAGGTATGAGGCAGTGGTCTTCATCGTGCTGTGTACAGCCCTCACCATTTCACCGCTGGCAGTAATGCGGAGGCTCTTCCTCGTGGGAATGTGGCTTCTCGTCATGGCTCTCGAACTCGTGAACAGTTCAGTGGAAAGGGCGTTTGACCTCATCGATGAAAACTTCAGGCCGGAGATTAAAGCCGGAAAAGACATGCTCTCAGCGTCAATATTCATCATGGTGTGCTTCAACGTTTTCCTTTGGGCGGTTATGATACTGCTATAATATTCCTCAATTCCTATTTTCCCAGCAGGAGATGATATTACTCACATGAAAATGCTTCTCGGACTAATGGGCTTCCTTTCGGCTGTGGTTCTCTGCTCAGTCCTCCACATTGCAAGCAGCGTCTTTATCCCCCTCGTGATAGCATGGTTCATCCTCCAGATGTTGAGACCCGTAACCGTCATAGGCAGGACACTTCACCTCAACGCGTGGCTCAATGTGATTCTAGTCTTCGCGATATTGGCATGTGTCGGGCTTGCAGGGTTCAAGTTCATCACCGCCCAGGTCGTGGAGTTCGGCCATGTCTACAACGAATATTCCGAGAAACTCATTGAGTGGGCTGTCCATGTCCTGCAGGTCTTGAGCGTTCCTCCTGAGGCCGTCAAGAATTTCGACTGGTTCGCAATACTCCGGGAGAATGCACGGAACATTTCATCACTGATTATTGCATTGTCGAGCAAGTTCGTTATGACGTTTGTGTTCTTGATGTTCATGATGGTGGAAGCACCCTATCTTGACGACAAGATAAACAAAGCTTTCGGGAAAAATTCCGTCAGGGTACGCAAGATACTTTCATCCATATCCGAACAGGTCAGCCAATACTTAGGTACTCTTGCACTGATAAGTCTCGCTACAGGAGTATGTGCATGGCTTGTGCTCATGGCTTTGGGGGTACATCTTGCGGCAGGCTGGGGAGTATTGACGTTCCTCCTGAACTTCATTCCTACAGTTGGCTCAATCATCGCTACAATCCCCCCTGTGGTGATGGCAGTGATTCAGTTTTCGCCGGGGCTCTTCAAGCCGTTCCTCGTGCTCGTCTCACTCACTGCAATTCAGGTAACAATAGGCAACATAATAACCCCGAAAGTCGTCGGCGATCGTCTGGGAGTAAGCCCGGTGATGATACTGCTCTCGTTGCTGCTCTGGGGCATGATCTGGGGGATTCCCGGCGCATTGCTCTCAACGCCGATAATCTCAATCATCAAGATAGTCTGCGAGAATATCCCGGCCATGCACTCGATTGCTGTTCTGATTGGGAGCGGCGAGTCAGTGAGAAGGCTGCCGGAAGTGAAGACTACTGAGGCTGTGGAGACAGTAACGAAAAAAATCGAGAAGACATTTGCCGAGACAGTAAGGAGAGTAAAGACAGCAAGGAAAAACAAGAACGGAGGAAAATAAAACTCTGAACTTGACGAAAGGGCAATAACTCACTAAAATTATTCCTCGTTCAAGGCGGTATAGCCAAGTGGTAAGGCAGAGGACTG
>JAFRAH010000036.1 GCA_017405525.1 Synergistaceae bacterium | reverse complement strand
TGAGGTTGGCCTGTTCGTTGTCGTCAATCGAGATGAATATCACCCCGTCATGCCTGAGCAGGTCTCTCGCCACGAGGAGGCGCGCGTAAATCATGCTGCACCAGTCGGAATGAATGCGGCCGTTCGCCACTGTGTTCTTGATGACCCTAAAGCCCTCGCTGTCGGTGCTGCCCTCGGAGCGTGAGTAGTCCTCCCTGCTTGCGGTGAAATTGTCCCTGTATATGAAGTCATTGCCTGTGTTGTACGGCGGGTCAATGTAGATCATCTTGACTTTTTGGCGGAGGCTCTTGCGTATTACCCTGAGAGCGTCGAGGTTGTCGCCCTCAATGTAGATGTTCCCGGTGGCGTTGAAGTTGAGGCTGTCTTCAGGGCATGGCCTGAGCGTGAGTTCCGGGGTTAGTTCTGCCTCGTTGCGTGCTTGGGACTTTCCCGGCCATGTGAAGGTGTAGCGTTCTTCTTGGGGCTGGGCTGTTTCGTCGCCGAGTAGCTGACGGAGCATGTTGAAGTCGACGGCCTTGATGGTTTTGCCGGATTGGTCTTTGTGTTCGGTGATACAGCCGGGGAAAAGTGATTCGAGCTTGTCGAGTTGGGTTAACGTGTCTATGGGTAAAGCCTCCCTGCGTATGAGCTGGGGATATTTTAGCGCAAGGAGGAAGGGAGTTGCTATAGTCCGAAGATTTCGGTGTGTGTTCCGAGGCGTTCGAGTACTAGGACATCGTCGCCCTCGTACTTGTAGAGCAGGAGGAAGTCAGGGCGTATGTGGCACTCCCTGAAACCTTCCCAGTTGTTATGCAGTGCGTGATCCCTGTAACGTGCTGGAAGGGATATGCCGCGTTCAAGAGCCTTTCTCACTGCGTCAAATTCCCCGCCTCCCTTGAGGAGAGTACTGTACCTGCCCTTAAGCCCGTTCTTGAAGTCGCGCCTGAACTTCGTACTTGTTTCCGTATGCCTCATGTCTCATCTCCTCTTCTGCTTCCCTGCGCCACTCGTCAAGGACAGCGTCGAACTCTTCAGGCGTATACGGCCCGTAACCTAAATCGTGGTCGGTCTCGTATTTTGCGCATAGTGTGCCGTAGGTAGGATTTCCGTACCTGTCGTATATTGCCGCCTCATATGCCGGGTCATCATCGACATAGTCAGGGTCATACTCGAAACGTTCCCAGAGTTCCTCCATCGTCATTTTGCGCGTGGGCTTGACCCATACCTTTTTGCGTTCTGCCGGTGCTTCCATGTTCATCACCTCCCTTTGTATTATAGCCGCTAATGACCGTGGGGCGTAATATCCAGCATTGCACGCTCATATATCAGGTCAGACTGGAGCATGACGCAGAAACATGCACTCAATGGGATAATCGCCAGCCATATAGTGCGCTCCTTGAGGACTGAGGACAGTGCTGTTACTATCACCCCCCCGAACATGAACGCAATGATGAGCTTGATGTGCTTGAGCATTTTAGCGCGGGCTTCGGCTTCCTGCTCGTGGTGCTTGATGATACGGGCTATCGATATTCCTATCTGCCTTACGTGGTTCGTAACGAAAAGTGTAGCCATCGGGACACCTTCAGCCTGACGGAAAGTGTTGAACTGCATTGCACAGAGAAAGTTTATCATCACCTGGACGATCTGGTCCGGCCATGAGAACGGGATAAAGCCTATCAGGAAGAGAACGACAATTTCAGTCCCCACTAACGCCGTCTCCCATCGGATGAATAATGCGTGGCTGACTTTCTCCGGCAGTATCTCAGAGATTATTGTGCCGAGTACGTACGCCATAAACGGAATCAGGTAGTACAGAGCGACACCGTAACGTCCCCAGCCTATTGCGGCCGTCATCTTCACGATGTTTCCTGTCTGAGCGTTGCAGAATACCTGACCTCTCAGGCTGTACGTGTAGAGCCCCATCATTCCCCCTGCAACTGTGAGAAGCTCAAAGATGTAGTACTTCTCGCACGTAAGATAGTGCTCACGGTGAAGCTCGTTGTGTTTCTTCTTGTGTTCCTCGCTAACGAATTCCTGCATTCTTCACGCAACCTTTCCTGAACGGGCATAACCCGCAATGATTTGTGCTTGCATTATACGGCCCTGACGCACATATCTCAGCCGCCCTAAGTATCCTCGAACGTACAGCCTCAAAGTCATTCACCGGCCTGTTCACCGTCCTGTTCTCTCGGAGGAACGCAAGGCACGTGTTCACGCTCTCAGCTCCCGTAAGCTCATGCATAACATAGGCGTAAAAGTCAAGCTGAGACTCATACAGTCCGGGGGGTACGTCCTTTATTGCCGTAATCTTGTAGTCAATAATGTCACTGCCTGAGAGGGCATCTATTGACCCCGCAAGCTGTGTAGCATCGTCAAGCCTCACCCTGAACCTGTATTCACGCCTGACATCTTGAGCATTCCTCAGCCTCACGCCCAGATCACTGGCCGCAAAGTTCATCAGCCATTTACGGATATTATTCTTGGCATTGATTTTCTTCTTGTCCCGCCAGACATCGCGGAGTTTGGCCGGAATTTTCTGCAACGTTGAGTTTTGATAGAGCAGTTCATCAAGCTGTGCCTCATTCATCCCGTCCTTTGTCCATTCCGACAAGACCCAGTGAGTTAGGCTGCCCAGTGCCGCCCCGCCGTGTGTCTCTTCATCATCATCACGTTCACTATCCGGGAGCTCCCACGAGAGACTGACACCCTGACGATATTGCCTCCTCCATGCATACGGGCACCACTCGAAAAGCGCGAATGACGTTGCCGAGATCTGACGCAGGGATCTCTTCACGTGGACGCACTCAACGGGACGCAACAACCTCACTTCCTCCTGAGTCCCTGAAGCTGAGGCTTGAGCCCCGTCATCTGCCTTCACTTTTTCCGTCAGCTTGTCGATGCCCTCAATACCCTTCACGTTGTCGAGCAATAACCTCGTCCATGTATTGGCGTAAGTATTCCCGTTTGGGGTCAGTAGGCCGCAGAATATCAGGCTGTCCTGAGCCCTCGTGCAGGCAACGTAGAATAGTCTTTCCTCCTCCTCAGAGTCTCCTTGTTCCGACAAGAATTTGTGCCATTCAGCGAGCCTTGACCTGAAACCGCCAGATGCCCCCGTCTCATCAGGAAGGGACTTCACGACAAGCCCAAGTTCACGCGAAGGGACAACGGAGGATCTTTCGCCTATCCTTCCTGTCCTGCCCTCGAATATAACAGTTATGGGGTATTCAAGCCCTTTAGCCGAGTGAACTGCACCCAACCTCACAGCGTTTTCGTCCTCGTCATGCCATGAAGGCTCCTCGTATCCTGCCTTGTTCCTGATTGAACGCGTCATGTATTCGGCACATGAGACCAGCCCCGAAGCCCCCGAAGCCTCATAGTTCCGCGCAATCTCCATCGCAAGCCTGACGTTGCGGAGAACCCGAAGCCTGTCGCCCGGCCTGTAACATGATAGCCAGCTCCTGTCAGCGTCAAGGAGTGCCAGGACTCCCGAAGCCCCCGCATTCTCCCCAGTAACTGCGAGACGCTCAAGACGTGAATACGCAACGGGCAGGTTATCGCGTATGAGGTCAACGGGTCTGTGAGTCTCATCAACGAGTGCCAGGCATTGGGTGATTGCGTCATGTTCCTTCACGCCGGAGAACGGGGACATAAGCCAGCCCATCACGGAAAAATCATCGCCGAAATCTGCCGCCGCCCTGAGTGTGCAGACTACATCGCCAATTTCGCCGCGGCCAAAATAGTCATCGCTCCTGTCCTGGACTGACGGGATGCCTGCCGCCTCTAATGCCTCCTCAAGAATCGGGAAATCACCCCTGCCCCGTGCTAGTATCGCGAAGTCAGAATACTTTACCGGGCGTATGAGCTTTTCGCGTTTGTCCCAGACCGTAGCGTTATTGCTGACCCATGATGATATTTTCGTGGCGAGTTTTGAGGCCAGCAGCCTTTTTGCGTCATCAGCCTTGCCGTTGACCCCCGCAAGAATTATCCTGAAGTCCGGCATTGTCCCCGACTCCCTCTCTACGTCATTGCTTGCGGCATCGATTGGGTTATACTTCACGCCCCTCATAGCGTCCTGCCTGCTTATCCCGTCCGGCCATAGAGACGTGAAGATTTTGTTGATGCGTCCGAGAAGTGATGACCTAGTGCGAAAACTCTTGTCGAGGTGAATATTATTTGTCCCTGAACGTCCCATTATTGCGGCAAATAGTGAGGGGTCTGCGTGCCTGAACTTGTAGATTGACTGCTTAGGGTCTCCAACAGCGAAGAGGCCGGTATTTTCCTCGTAGTCCTTGAGCGACTCTATCATCGTGAACTGGAGGGGGTCAGTGTCCTGGAACTCGTCAACGAGAATGTGCCTGAAGGTCTTGCGTATTCCCTTGTCCTCAACCGTACGTTTTGCGTGAAGTATCATGTCCGAGAACGAGAGCAAGCCCCTGTGCTTCTTCATTTCGTCCCACATTCCCCACGAGACCGCGCAGAACTTCATCAAGACCTTCCGCATCTGTACTTCTTCGGGCGTTATTGGTGAACTGAAATTCTGTATGACGCTGTAGGTGATGCTGTCTTTCTGATTTTGCCGCCATCTCCCGAACGTAACGCCGCCCAATATCCCCTTGAGCTGTGAGAATGCCCCCGACCTTCCTGCAACATCCCCATCAACTAGGAACAGGTAAAACGCTTTGAGGCTGTCATAGTCTTTTGGGGGATTTGCCCTCATGCTGTCAAGAAACGCGTTGAGTGCTTGGCCTTTAGCGTCATCCTTCTTCACGCCGTCAAGCCGTACATTCCTCCATGTCCGCCATATCCCCCTGAGCTCCGAGCACAGTACCGACTTCACCATCTCTTCAGCCTGTTTGACGAGCTCATCATCATTCACCGACCAGTTGAGCATGTCGCACCATGAACGCCCGGATGATGCGTGAACTTCTGCCGTCTTCCGTGCAAACGTGCAGAGACTTGCCGCGCCCCATTTCCCGACAGCCCAGCTCATGGCCGGGTCATCATCGAGGGATTTTGCGGACTTGAGGAGTTCACCGCCCCCGTAGTTCCTTGCGAGCCTCTCAAGACCTCCGAACTCTGCGGCATTGCGTATCTCCTCCCAGAATGCCTGTTCCTGGTGGTCAGTGATGACGGATGCGCGCGGGTCAATGTCCAGTGATAGCCCTGACTCCCTGATGAGCCTTCCTGCGAATGCATGTATCGTCGAGATCCAGGAATCGCTGAGGCCGTCAAGTATATTCTGCCGTCGTTCACGGTCGGGGAAATCTTCGAGGGCTTCGGTGATTAGTGCCTCAATACGTGCCTTCATTTCTCCGGCGGCTGCTTCGGTGTAAGTGAGTGTGAGAATGTCGGAAGGCAACAGCTCGTCATTATCGTGTAGAAGTCTCAGGTAGCGTTGTGAGAGCACCCAAGTTTTGCCCGTGCCTGCTCCGGCCTCTACGGTTATGGTTGGGTCATTGGCGGTTATTGCGTCTCGTTGTCCTTTGGGTGTGTCGGGGGGAAGTGAAAATCTCATGCTGTGAAATCCTCCTTAATGTATGCACAAAAAAACCGGCAGGGTGATATTCCTTCCTGCCAGTCCGTCAAATTCTGAAGCTAAGTGATGCTGTATTGCTGGTGCTACTGTGATATTGCGCTCACGGGGCATGTCCCTACGCAGGTTCCGCACTCTACGCACGCATCTGCATCTACCTTTGCCTTGCCGCCGTCAACGGAGATTGCTGACACCGGGCAAGCACCTACGCATGACTCACATCCTACGCATACGTCCTGATCAACTACTGCCTTTGCCATGATATATTTTCCTCCCCTCGTGTAATCTTATCCGTTATCGTTTGTCATCAGAGCCCCTCAGCTCCAAGACAAGGAGATTATATCACATAAACGCAGAAAATCACGTGTTTTACGCTCCCAACATGAACTAGTCAGTGATGCGCCCCAATCCCGACACGTAAACCCTCCACTTCAACGCCTCACAGAGCCAAGCACTGCCTCCCGCCGAAATATGAGCCTCAATACTTCTTGCCTCACTCCCGATTGGCACGACGAGGTGAGTTACTCCCAGCCTCGCGAATGCCCTAGGTATTGCGGGGATTCCGGGGCCCTGAAGGAAGCAGCCCTTCTTTTCGCGTAGAATGCTTTGTGTCGAGAGAAGCCAGCGGTCGCGTATTGCCTCCGGGGAAAGCCAGACCCATTCAGCCTCACGTACAGCCCGCGAAAATTCAGACTGCGTGAAACAGTCCTGCCTTCCTGCGTAACGGTCATCAAAGAATGCCGAACGCCAGCCCCAGTCCCTCATGAATGGCACTAAGTCGCGCTCATAGCCCAGAACTGCCACCTTGTCCCCGCGTGCACAGGTCATCACCGCGTCCATGTACTGCCCCCCTGAGTCCGGGAACGGAACGAGGCACGAACATGCTGCACTTGCCGCCGCAAACTCTTGGGGGAATGGTGAGACGTAGAGCCCGGCAAGCTCCTTCAGGGTTGAGGTGAGGAGTGATTGAGTGTGTATTGGGCGTGAGGTGTGGGGCTCAATCCGGGAATCGGGGACAAAGCCAACTCCTATGCGTCCGTCGTCAGTGAGGAGACAGCTTGCGTGCCAGCCAAGAATCAGACGGGAAATATGGGAATCCTCAGCCTTCAGTAATTTTTGTGAGAGCTCCGCGAAAAAATTATTTTGTCTCAATACTATTCTTGCGGGTCATGAAACGATAAAAGCGTCTTGCCTTGAGGTAAAATCCAGACCTCACCAGAAAATGAAGGAAGGCTCTTTTCGGAACATGGTAAAAATAATGCTTGGTCAAGTACATGAACAAGATGTCCTCGTCAAATGGCTGTTCCCTGAAATGCTGTGAGTATCCTCCGAAAAAGCATTCATCAACGGTGAAGCATTCCATCATTCCGCCTTCAACCCTCATTTCTCCTACTTGGACGAGCTCGCCTGAACCTGTATAGGGATTGATTGATGTGATGTCCGTGAATATGCCTTTAGTCTCAACTGTAACGCCAGCAACTCCAAGAACGTCATGAATGCCGACACGTTCAAGGTATGATAAAAATTTTCCGAGGTTGTCCCGGTCATTGAACAATATATCTTGATGGGAATATATGACGTACTTGGTTTTTACCTGATTTATCACTGAGTTGTAAGCCGCCGCGCATGAGGTGAAGTTTTTGTTGTCCCTGTTGTCAATGCCTATAATCTCGCAGGGTGTATCCTGAACTTTCAGGGAGTTCACAAAGCCGCCGTAAAGTTCCTCGTTGTTCCAGCAGCATACCACCGTTACCTCACACATAGTTGTTCATCCTTTCAGTGCCTCAAGTTTAAGGCTGAGCTCTTCCCATTCAGGATATAAATTTTTCAGCTCATTGTCAATTTTAGCTCGTTCCGTCATGAGCTCCTGAACCCTCCGCGAATCCTTCAGCGTCTCATGAAGGCACAAAAGCCCGTCAATCTCACCTGTTCTTGCCTCAATGTCAGCTATCTTCTTCTCACACTGGGCAATGGATTTCTTCAGCTCCCTGATTTCACGGAGGCTCTCATCACGTCCTGAAGTCTTGATTTTCGCGGGAGGTTTAGGGTTGATGCTCTCGTTGGGGGTTAATGCCTCTTCACGTTTCTCCAAGAACCACGAGTAATTGCCGGGGTAATCGTACAATCTGCCGTCCCTAATCTCAAGCACTCTTTCAGCGAGGGCATCGAGGAAGTGCCGGTCATGGGAGACGATCAATAATGTACCCTGATACTTCAGCAATGCACGCTCGACAATCTCACGGGTATTAACGTCAAGGTGGTTAGTGGGCTCGTCGAGAATGAGGAAGTTCGTCTCCTCCAGCATGAGTTTGTAGAGTGCCAAACGTGCCTTCTCCCCTCCCGACAAAACACTTGCGGGCTTATAGATGTCATCCCCCGAAAACAGGAATGCTCCCAGCAAGTTGCGGCGTTCAACGTCATTCAGCTTTGATGACACCGAACGGGCTTCCTCCCAGACAGTCCGGGAATAGTCTATGTTCTGTGCGCTCTCCTGTGAGTAGTAGGAGTACCTGACGTTGTGGCCGGTCTTCACGTTCCCGGATGATGGAGGCTCGTTCGTGCTCAGTATTCGGAGGAGGGTGGATTTCCCTGCACCGTTCACACCGACAAGCGCGACACGTTCACCCCGCGTAATCGTGAAGTTCACCCCGGCGAAAACATGCAGGCTGCCGTAATCCTTGCTGAGCCCGGAAACTTTCAGGACTTCATGGCCGCTTGGGGGGGCTTCCGGGATTGTGAGCTTTACGGACTTGCTGCCCTGTTCGAGTTCAATGCGCTCTATCTTCTCCAGCTGCTTTATGCGGCTCTGGACTTGTGCGGCTTTCGTGGCTTTGTACCTGAATCGGTTGACGAATGACTCAATCCTTCGAATCTCTGACTGCTGACGGGCAAATGCTTTCTCCTGAAGTTCACGGCTCTGTTCTTTTGCGGCTATATACTCGTCATAACTGCAGGGGTAAAGCGTAATCACTCCATGCTCAAGGTCAGCGATGGTCTCGGCCATGTTCTCAAGGAAGCGTACATCATGCGACACTGATACGACCGCTCCCTTGTGAGTCCGTAACCATCCTTCAAGCCACTCCATGCTCTCAGTGTCGAGGTGGTTAGTCGGCTCGTCAAGCAATAACACATCTGGGGACGACAACAACAGCGCGGCCATAGCAATACGCATCTTCCAGCCCCCGGAAAATTCCCGGCAGTTCTTGAGCTCCTCACCCTTCCTGAAACCAAGACCATGGAGCACCTTCATTGCCATTGCCTCAAACGAGAAGCCTCCCAAGTCCTCAAACCTTCGTTCAAGCCGTGAATGTTCCCGGAGCAAGTCCTCATGATTACCCTGTGAACGTGAAAGCTCATCCTCAACGCCCCGGAGCTTTGCCTCAACCCCGGATATTCCTGCCTTGTCCTTGAGGTAGTTCATGAGTGGGACGGGTTCGAGCTCGGCCATGTCCTGCGGGAGGCAGCCGACAGTAAGACCGCGTGAACGTTCGACACTTCCGCCGTCGGGTTCAAGCTCGCCCATGATTACGCGTAGGAGTGTGGTCTTTCCTGCACCGTTCAAGCCAACGAGGCCAATTCTCGCGTTGTTGTTGATCTGGAGGCTTAACCCCCGGAAAATGACGCGTTCACCGAATGAGAGGGATAAATTCTTGATGTCTATCATGAGCTAATACTATCACAGGGCACAAAAAAACCGCAGCCCTTGGGGTTAGGACTGCGGCGGAATTATCGCGGCAATAGAATTGATGCTATGCCTCTGAGGTGATGCTCACTTTCTTGTGGGCTTTGTCCTGGCTCTTCTCGGCAACTTCAACCGTGAGGACTCCGTTCTTGAACGTAGCCTTTGCGGTCTCAGGGTCAGCCTCAACAGGGAATGCTACAACACGCTCAACTTTCCCGTAGCGTCTCTCGGTGCGGAAGTAGCTCTTGTCGTCGCCGCCCTCTTTGACTTCGGATTTCTTCTCGGCTGAGAGCGTGAGACGGTCTGAATACACATGAAGTTCAACGTCATCGGGGGTAATTCCAGGAAGTTCTGCCTCAGCGAAAATTTTTCCGTCCTTCCTGTAGATGTCGACCTTTGCGCCGAAGTCCGGGAATGTCTCACCAAAGAACGGTTCAGCAAATCCCCTCGTGAACGTGTCGATAATGCTCTCAGGATCCATCATGCGCATCATTGGGTAATATTTCTCTCTTCTCATTGTAATCATTCTCCTTTGTGTTTTTCTCTCACAACGCGGAGAATTATATTACTGACTTTCTTTAACCATATCGTGAGAATGTCTGATTAACCCTTACTAACTTTTACTGACTTTCTGTTCTTCCCGGTAATTATCCGCCAAAGTTTACGCACTGCCCTGTATGGAAGTGATGGCGGTATGAGGCTCTTCCTGTGAACTTCGTATACCTTTTCGTCAAGTTCAACGGGAATTTTCCTTAGAGGCTCGTATTCGTCCGAGAGCTTGACGTTTACCGAATCATAGTCAGCTATTCCGCAGTGAATACCAGTTCCGTCATGGCCTATGTTGTTCGTGAAGGTTCTTCCGGGACAGAGCGATAACCTGCGCTTGAGGAACATGCTCGCGTCAAGCTGGTAGTCCCACGTTCCGACTTTGCCGTCAGCCTGAGCCTGAAGATTTCGGGTTCGGGGCTTGTTCTTGAGGCAGTAGTTGTACTCATCCTCCCGGCCTTGTGCCCTTATCTGTTCGAGCAACTTCCCGGCATCATATTCGTAGTCTTTCCAGGAACGCTGCCATGTTCCCCAGCCCCATATCATCGGGACGCGCATGAAGAAACTCTGCGGCATGTCCTTATAGGCACGCAAATATCTTGGGTGAAGATAGCCGCTGATTATCGCTACGTTGTCATCGTCCTTGTAGAGTTCGAGGGCATCATTCACGTAGCGCAGGAACCAAGGGCTGGTCAGTATGTCATCCTCAACGACAATAACCCTTCCGAACTCATTGACGACCTGAGTTATCCCGTCAATGATGTTGCCTGAACAGCCATAGTTCTTTTCACGCTCGATAATCTCAACGGAAGCAAAGCCGTCAACCGTGGCGATATATTCACGCACCTTCCTGACACCTTCAAGGGCAGCGTCATCCTTCGGGCCGTCAGAGAAAATGAACAGCCTGCTCCCAGGGGCAAGGTAATTCGCCTTCAGGGCTTCTAGTGTTTTTCGTGTGTGTTCTGGACGGTTATAGCAAAAAAAGGCAATAGGAGAGGAGAGGAGAGGAGAGGATCTCTGTCATGTTAAAGCTCCCTTCGTTAATAGATACCATATAGGTTTAGTGTGAAGAAATTTTAGGTTAATGCCGGAGGAGTGTCAAGGAATACCCCCCGGCCTTAATGCTCTTAGTGTCCTGCCACTGCCTCCTCAAGCACCCGCCTCACATTCTCCCGGCACTCCTCGTATTTCTCCCCCGGATGAGCCTCATAGACCTTCAACCCCTCAACGAACATCGCAGGCACATGGTAGTAGTCATACTGTGCTGAGATCTCAGGGTGCTGGTTCTCCTCGACCCACTCAAAATTCACGGATGAGTATTCCGGCTTGCTGGCCTCAAGCTCACTTAGTGCCTTCCTCGCCTGCCTGCAGTAGGGACAGCCCTCAAGGTAGAACGCAATGACTTTCTTCGTGCTCATAATCCCGTTATCTCCTTTCGTTTTTCTGAATAGTATATAATAACTTCCACGCAAAAATTTTTCTGAGACTGAGAGGTTATTCACTGTGCGCAAGTCCATAGAGGCAATGTCTTCATTCCTCATCATGATAGATATCCAGGAACGACTCCTGCCTGCCATACACAACAAAGATGAAGTTCTCAGCAACTCCATAAAGCTCCTCACTGCCGCCCGCGAACTCTCAATACCCGCAATAATCTCTGAGCAGTACCCCAAAGGAATCGGCCCAACAGTCAGCGAACTCAAGCCATTAATCCCCGACGGCTCCCCCGTAATCGACAAGGTAGAGTTCTCCTGCTGTGCAAACCCCGGCTTCGGCGATGCATTCCTCAACCTCCGCTTCAACTCAGGCACTAAGGACACAGCAATACTCTTCGGGATCGAGACTCACATTTGCGTTCTTGGGACAGCGATTGACCTTCAGGAGAAATACAACCTCAACGTGATAATAGCCGCCGACTCTTGCGGGAGCAGGACACGCGAAAATCACAGCCTTGCTCTTGAGGCCATGAGGTCGATGGGCTGCCTTGTCGTTCCCACTGAGACGGTCATATACCACCTGCTTGGGAAGGCTGGCACTCCACAGTTCAAGGCTCTTCTGCCGCTGTTCAAGCAACAGTAATTTTCATGCGCAACAAACCCGCAGCACTGTTCGGGCTTCTTCTGTGCTACTTCTACTTCAGGGGTATCGGGGATCACGGCCTCATTGACACGGTCGAGGGCATAAACGCATCTATAGCCGCTCACATGGCCGGAGGTGGAAATTACTTCGTCCCAAAAATCGGCGGAGCTCTCGCATCTGGCAGCACTATGGGCTCTTGGTGGCTCTCAGTCATTGCGTTAAAGCTCTTCGGTTGGGGTGAGTTCGCAGTGAGATTCTTCCCGGCACTCTCAGGCTTGGTCATGGTCTGGGCTTCGGCACGGGCGGCAAGGTCTTACTCTGACGACAACATACGCAAATCATGGCTGGCCTCGTGTGTTTGTGCTGGAATGACGTTGTGCTTTGCGGTCTCACAGGTCGCCTCGTCCCACGCGGTATATTCCTGCCTGATGGGTCTTGCGATGACCGGCATAATACTTTCACGGGAGAACAAACGCCGCCTAGTCATGGCACATTCAGCGATTACTTTTGCGTTCATTGCTCACGGATTCGAGGGGATAATTCTTCCGTTCGTTGCGGTGATAGCCTACTGCGTCATTTCTGAGGACTGGGAGCTTCTCCGGGACTTCTTCACATGGCCGGGAGGAATAATCATCACGGTAGCTGTCTCAGGTCTCTACTTCATCGTTCTCATGATAACCAACCCTGAGATAATCCACTTCATGAGATGCCAAAATCACAGCTACACATTCGGCGGCATCCCCGGAGTCTCGGCATTCCTTCTTGCAGGTTTCGTGCCGTTCCACGGATTTATTCTGCGGGCACTCTACGAGGTCTTCCCGGAAGATTACCCTGCCGGGAAATCCCCGGAACTCTTCATGCTCGTATGGGCGGCAGTTTTTGGGTTTTCGGCGTTGTTGTCGGGGGACATTCTCGCGATGGGGGCATGTGTCCCGGCATTGTCGGCACTGCTTGGGCGAAAACTGGACTCATGGCTTGGTCAACGTAGTTTCTCATCCATAAGGTACGCCGTAATGATAAACACCCTGATACTCATTCCCCTGCTGTATGTCATCTTTCCACTGGCGGCAAGGAAGTTCCCGGTACTTCAGGCCTCTATGATGTCGCTAGTACCTTGGGGGCTGTCTGAAGGGCTGTTCCTCTTTGCGTCGTGGTACTACACTAAGACACGACAGCCCCGGAAATGGGCAAGGAATGTACCAGCAGCCGCGCTCTTGTGCCTGATGCCGCTTGCCGGGGTCTTCAACCTCACTGCTGAGTCATGCTCAATGCGTAGTGCCGGAATGAAGCTCCGGGACATCATCAAGGGCGGTGATACAGTCATTCAGTACGGCGTGAATTACCCGTCAGTCTACTTTTACACACTCAGGAACTCACGGATAATAGAAGCTGACCTTACGCCTGGAATCCAGGAAAGACAGTTCACGGCCTCAAGGGAAGCAATAAATCAGCTATGGGCGGGAAAATCGAGGGTATTCATGATTACGCCCGACACAATGCCATCGGAGAACCTGCCTAACAATATATTTCCCATTGCTGAAGGCGAGGGGCTCTTACTCTTAAGCAACCAATAGAGGGAAGGTAATACTATGCGTAAAATCTCATGTGCTCTAATCCTCATCATGTCAATTTGTGTTCCGTGTCTATCTGCCGAAGTCAACCCTGACGCTGAGACACACAGGGTTATAGGCGGCCTTTATGCTCTCGTTTCTGCGGCGAACATGAACGGCGAGCTCAACCCCTCAATAGGCAGAATACGGAAATACTTTGCGGACATTCCGAGCGGCTGGCAGGAAGGCATCAGTTTTTCCCGCGTCAAGAATGAGCTCTGGGCTGGCGTAACTGTCGGGCAGTACTCATCAGCGAGGCAGTTCCTCCGTTCACACCCTGAGCTCGGAATCACCGACACACCGGGCGGCTCTCCATGGATGGGCGGCGGGTCTGCGTGGCTCAAGGCGGCCGACATCGTGAACGGGAGACTGCGGCCCGTGAAGCTCATGGCATCGAGGGGCTCAGGCACTGATTCGGGGGCAGTGTTCTTCAGTACTCAGGGACAAAGCACGTGGTGGCTCTCCTCCCCGGCACTCACACGGAAGGCATCACAGGAAGCCCTCAAGCTCTGGGGCGTGAAACAGGCAGGATTGAGGAAGCCTTCAGGGGTATCACAGAGCATCTATGACGAGGTGAGACCGTCGGAAGTTGAGAAGCCGGGGGATATTCACACAAGCAGGAAGAAGAGTTTCATTGACAGTCTTGATATGGACATGGGCGACGTTATTTTCAGGCCCATACCCAACACCAGCAGGATAGAATAATCAGGGAGGAATAATTCATGTCAGTATTGATTTGCGGCGGAGCTGGCTATATTGGCTCCCACAACGTAAGGGCGTTCAGGGCACACGGTGATGATGTTATCGTCCTCGACAGTCTGGAGACAGGACACAGGGCATCAGTCCCGGAAGATGTGAAGTTCTATGAGGGCGATATTCGTAACCCCGAAATTCTCGACAAGGTATTTAGTGAGAATGACATTGAGGCGGTAATACATTTCTGTGCGTATTCACTCGTAGGTGAGAGTGTGGACAACCCCCTGAAATACTTCAACAACAACGTGGGCGGCATGATAACGCTCCTTGAGGGAATGAAGAGGCACAACGTCAACCGCATAATCTTCTCGTCAACTGCGGCAACCTATGGCGAACCCAAGAAGATACCCATACTTGAGACAGACCCCACAGAACCCACGAATCCATACGGTGAGAGCAAGCGCATCATGGAAAAGATGATGAACTGGGTCAGCAAGAGGCATGATATACGCTACGTCTCGTTGAGGTACTTCAACGTTGCCGGGGCATGGCATGACGGGACAATCGGCGAAGACCACAGGAACGAGACCCACCTGATCCCCCTCATCCTTCAGGTTCCGTTAGGGAAGCGCGAACACATCACAGTATACGGCGACGACTACCCCACGAAGGACGGCACATGTATACGCGACTATATACACGTTGAGGACTTGGCGAGGGCACATATTCTTGCGCTGGAATATCTCAGGTCGGGCGGCGAAAGCAACATCTTCAACTTGGGCAGTGGCGACGGCTATTCAGTGATGGAGATGATCACTGCGGCACGAAAGGTTACAGGCCACTCAATCCCTGCACAAATCGGCGCAAGAAGATCCGGAGACCCCGCACGTCTGGTAGCTGACAGCACGAAGGCACACAAAATCCTCAAGTGGCAGCCGGAAATCACCCGCATGGAGGACATCATAGCCACGGCGTGGAAGTGGCACCAGTCCCACCCGAACGGTTACCCGGATTAACGCCTCATGAGTGTATGGAGCGGAGTACTGGACAGTTGCCCCGGACTTCTCTGCTGTGTCATAAACATACGAGGAAAATTATTGTACGCAACACACGGCTACAAGGCTGTTGCGGCGAGGCTTTTCGGCCACAAGTGCAACGAGGGAAGGAATTACCCCCCGCTGATTACTGAGCTTGACACGGCAATACATGAGGCACTAACTGCGGCATGTCTTGGCGATACGAACGCAATAGAGATCTCCGAAGGCGGCAAAATATGGGAGCTCACAGCCTCACCCCTTAAGTTCGGCAATGGCAGCGAGATTTCCGGCGTTGTCCTGAAGCTCTCGTCTGAGGTATCCTCACAAACTGCGCAGAACCTCCCTCCCGTGATACAGAGCAACCCCGAAATACTGAACTCGGTACCATTCAGGGCAGGCATTGTTGACGCTCACGGGGTATTCATGGCGGTCAACAAGTTCCTTGCGTCATGCGTGAGGGCTGACCTTGTCGGACGGAACATAATAGAGCTCGTTGACCCGGAGGTGAACTCAGACCTCACCAACATAATCATGAAACGTTCAGGCTGTGTTGAGTGCACTATGCCGGATATTTCGGCGGCTGAGAACTTCTACCCATTTGACCTGACACCCTACCTTGACGATGAGCTCAACGAGATACCCGGTGATGCTGAGGTTGACGGTTTAAGGCGGGTCAGGATACATGCGACACCTGTCGAATGGAACGGCTCACAGTCAATCATGCTGACGTTCGAGGACGTTACGGAGTTCCGCCGGAATCACGAGCAGTTGAGGAGGCTCCTCACTGTCGACGCTCACACAGGGGTACTCAACCGCCGGGGAATGGAGCACGTAATACGCCGCAAATTTTCCGGGACTATAGAGGAGGCCGGGCACTTGAGCCTCATAGTTATGCGTATCGAGAACTTCCGTGTGCTCAACGATGCGAGGGGGTTCCTGCCAGCCGGAAGGATAGTACGGGGCTTTGTCCGTGGAATGCAGAGATACCTTGCTGAACGTCCTGGGAACGTACTGGGACGCTGGAGCGATGACGAGTTCATGATACTGTCCGAGTGCTCAGGTGCTGCTGCTGTGGTCATGGCCGACGAGATACGCGGGAAGTCCCGTGATGTACTGCTGAGCTCCGGGGTATCTGACCTTACGGGCGGGGGGTATTCCAGCACGGGCGAGTTTATCGGTGCGGCCTATGATGCGATGGCTGAGGCTGTGAAGTCCGGGGGAAGTTCTACAGTCCTTGCGCGGAACTCATGAAGGCACTCAAGCGTTACGGCCAGAATTTCCTTGTTGACAGGAACATACTTGCTATTATGACACGCAGGGCTTCCTTGTCGCCTGATGATGTCATCCTTGAGATAGGGCCCGGCCATGGAATATTGACGAGGGCACTTCTTGCGGGAAATGTCCGTTGTGTCCATGCAGTTGAGCTTGACAGGAGATTGAGGTCTGAACTTGAGGAGCTTTCCCGGAATGACGGGAGGCTTCGGCTTCATTGGGGCGATGCGGTGAAGTATGACTACTCCGAATTGTTGCCGTTCCCGAACAAGGTAGTAGCGAACATTCCCTACAACATAACGACCCCACTGATCTCTGAGCTCCTGAGTTATGCGGCTCATGGCCTGACGTACCACCTCTACATGCTCCAGCGTGAGGCGGCTGAAAGACTCACAGCACCACCCGACACAAAGGCACGCTATCCTCTCGGTGTAACTGTTGAAGCAATGGGGAGGGCTGAAGTCGTGAGGAATGTACCTCGTTCATGCTTCCGTCCTGTCCCTGAAGTTGAGTCGGCAATAACTGAGATTGTGATAGAGCGGAACTTTGAGCTTGGAGGCAGTGAGCTATGGAACGGGATACTTCACCGGGGGTTCTCACACCGCCGGAAGACTCTGGCCAACAACCTGAAGGGTTATGCTGATGTATTGGGTTACGGGTCAATGAGGGCTGAAGATCTTACTTGCGGGCAATGGCTGGAGATATACGAGGGCAAAAAAAAATCCTCCGTTCCTTTTTCGGGTTCGGAGGAGTAATTTTACTTCACCGGGTCAGGGAGTATCTCTATCTCTTCACCGCTTGGGGTTATGACTTCGGTCAATGTCTCGTCAAATTCTGCACCGTCAAACACTTCATCATCATCAAGTTCGCCGGGCATGTCGATTTCCGGCATTGGTGGAAGTTCCTGCGGTGTCTCTTCTTCGGGTTCAACGGCTTCATCTTCCGGGGTGTCTTCCTGTATCTCCTCAAACTTTAGGGGCTCTCCTTCGGGTATGGCCTCGTCCTCAAAATCTACGTCCTCAAGTTCCGGCGCGTCAGGCAGGTCTTCGGGGGCATCACTAGGTTCTTCCTGCTCCTGTTCTTCCTGCAAATTCTCGTCAAGTTTCTCATCCATTACCCTGAAAGCCTCGGCAAGCTCAGCATCCGGCTCATTGACTGCTTCCGGCATCAGGTCGAAATCATCGGGGGCTGTGGCCTCTTCAGGTTCCGGCTCTGGTTCATCGGGAGCATCAGGCTCAATTTCCGGGAGTGCCTCAAGTTCCGGCTCAGTCTCCGGCTCTTCGGGGGTGGTGATGTCTTCGTCCTCTGTGGGAATTTCAGGCACTTCTTCCTGGGCTTCAGGCTCTATGATAAATTCGGGCTCTGGTTCTGGCTCTGGAACTGCTTCAGGGAGTGTTTCGGTTTCAGGCTCAGGTTCTGGGACTGGTTCGGGTTCAGGAGCTTCGGGCAAAACTTCAACCTGTGCAATGTCCTCACTGACTGCCGAGATTGTTACTGTCTCATCAGCTGGGAGGTCCTCGAACTCCGCGCCGCCCTGAATTACCGGGACAAATACCGCCACGATCCTTGAGGCTTTCCCGTCTTCAGCCGCGTCATTGATGGCCTTCATCACCTCGTCATAGAGCCTTGAGTGCCTTCCGTCCTTGTGGGGGATGATCTCGACTGCCTCAGTTGCTGGTTCAGGCTTCACTGCCTCACTGTCAACGGGTGAAAGTTCGAGCGTCTCATCAGCTTGGAGCTCCGTGAACTCATCACCATTCTGGACTACCGGGACAAATACGGCAATAATCTTCGTGTTCTTCCTGTCTCCTGCGGCATCGTTGACGGCCTTCATGACCTCGTTATAGAGCCATGAGTGTCTTCCGTCCTTCTGGGGGATTACCTCGACGGCTTCGGGCTCTGACGTTGCTTCAGGCTCTGGTTCTGGTTCGGGGGCTTCCTGCTGGATTTCCGGCACTGTCTCAGGCTCCGGCTCAGGCTTCAAGGGTTCAGTATTCCCGCCGAGAAACCTATCAGCCGCAAACCTCCCGGATCCTGCATCAGGCTGTGCGGCGAGTCTCCTTCTTACGGCCTCCTCAAGGCTTATTGCGTCGGGACGTTCGGGCTCTTCACCCTGTTCCCTGCGCCACTCTGCCTCGTGCCGCTCAATTACTGCGTGAATGTTCTCCAGTCCCCTAAATATCCGCATCTTCTGCATCTTCCTCTTTCCTGTCCGTCCAGACTTCGTTGATGTCATATATTCCGTTGCTGAGCCGTCCTACTGCCTTCTCGATTTTGTCGTAGAGCCTCTCATAGGGCTGGCGTGAACGTGCAATAAGTCCCGTTGACCAGACGCGCCCGGATGTTATGTTGTAGGGTATGTGCTTATGCAGGGGCAGTTCCTCAGCTACGGGGTAATCACGTTCTGTGATGAGCTGGTTGGCGATTTTCGTCATCACTGAGCTGTCATAGCCGACTTTCACGACAGGGAGCTGTGATTTTTCCTTCCCTGACTTCTTGGCGGTTGAGTAGAGCACTCCCAAGTTCGAGAGTGAGAAGAAATCGGGCCTCACTGGTACTACTACAATATCAGCGAAATCAACGGCTAATCTCGAGGCATCCTCAAGGTTAGGCGGGCAGTCAATCACTATCCATTCTTCGGGGGCATCTGCATCTGATTCTTCGAGGGTTGATTTTACGCGGAGGGAGCTGCGGAAGTAGTTCTTCATGAAACCGAGAGCATCGGAAAAATTCCGGGAAGGGTCAAGGTCTATGGCTAACACTCTGTTGTGCCTGACTAGTGCTATTTCTGCCAGTATCACCGCTACGGTTGTTTTGCCGACTCCGCCTTTGCGGTTCAGTACTGCCACTGCAATTTTCGACATGTATCTATCACCTGTGTGTGTAAAATTTATTTTGCCTTTACCATTATGATAATCGATAAAAGCACAACTGCAACCCCGATAAAATTTGCAGTCCCCATTTCTTCATTATATATCAGCATTCCTATGAGCACCGCTGTTACTGGTTCTATTGAGGCAATTACGGGAACTCTGCCTGTGTCCTCAACTTTCTTCAGGCCGATATAATACACCAAGTATGCAAGCGCGGTAGGTATCAGCCCGTAAAGGAAGCCCAAGCCTAGAATCTTGGGATTGTGCACGGCAACGCTGACATCCGGCCTCATGAAGACCAGAAGGAACAGCAACGCGAAGAAATAGCTCCATACACTCATGCTCACCTCGTCAGTACGTTCACCCGCAAGCCTCCCGAAAACTGCCGCCATTCCGTAGCCAAAGCCTGAGCCCAACCCTGCGAGTATCCCGGCAAGTGAGATGCTCCCATTCCCGGAGAACTGACCGCCCGTTACTGTCAGGACGCAACCGGCAATGTTCACGATGAGCGCAAATATCTTCAGCGGCGTAAATCTCTCGTGGAATATCAGCCATGACGCTGCAGCCGTAAACACTGGGGCAGTATAGAGCAGTACTGACGCAATGCCCATTCCGTTAATCCTGATTGATGACGTGTAGAAGACGTTGAACATTCCGTTAGAGACGAGTCCGAGAAGTGCACAGAAAATCAACGCCTTAATGTCCCGGATAACCACCTTCCGGCCATGCATGAAGACTCCCGCAGAAAGCATCACGACAAACGCCGAGAACATCCGCAGGAAACTCGTTAGTGCCGCGTCAGCTCCGAGTGAGTTCAAGCCCTTCACGAAGATTCCGATAGTTCCCCAGAGAACTCCGGCAATGAATATCTGTATCATCTTGCGCCCGACTTCTTGAAGCTCTTTACGCCGAGTATGAACTTCATCACCTTCCTGTAGTCCTTCATCCTGTTAGCCTCAAGCCCTGAACTTGCATTCAGCGCGAAAGGCTGAGGGTCAAGAAGGAGTGCCTGAGTCATGTTTTCGGGGGTTAAGCCTCCTGAGAGGAAGAACTTACGCCTCACACGTCCGAGCAATGACCAGTCGAATGTTTTTCCGTCGCCAGCATTCCCGCCGTCAAGCATAACGTAGTCAGCAGTCGAGTACATGGCCTTCTCCGCGTCTATGGGCTTGATGACCTTGTAGACCTTCATGATCGGGCAGCGTATGTACTCCCTCAGTGCCGCAATGTATTCTGCCGTCTCCTCACCGTGAAGCTGTACCATGCTCAGACCCGCAACCTCAACGCAAAGTGCCACGCTCCTTAGTGCCTCGTTGGCGAAGACTCCCACTGACTTTATGCCCTGCCTGAGTCTCGAGCGTAGGAAGCCTGCATGTTCAGGGGAGACAAAATGACGGCTCTTCTTGACGAACACAAAGCCCACGAAATCAGGGACAAGTTCATTCATTATTCCTATTTCGGCCTCGTGGCAGATACCGCAGATTTTTACTTTAACCATTTTCTTTATGCCTCGTGAATTATTATTGTCGGGTAAAATAAAAGCAGAGCCGTTAAACAGCCCTGCTCAAATTATATCAGGCCGGAAAATCTGCCCGTTCTATTCTTCAGACTTCACCAGCTCAACTTCAGGCTCAGACGGAAGACGGAACAGAGGCACGAACCTGTCAAGTCCCGTAAGTGTCAGGAGGAGCATCGAGAGCACCGCAATCCACGCAAGGTAGTTGTGCATGATGATGTCCATGATGCTTATTGTTCCCTCAGCGACAGGGTAGACCGCGTAAGTTATCCCCACAAAGAACGCAAGGTAGACATGCCACGGGATGAGCTGGGAGCCGAACACTCCCATTGCGTCAGTGAACGTAGCATTCCTCAGTGCCAGCTTGTACATGGCCTTAGCGTCGCCCTTTACGTTGCGCTCAGTGAGATCCTTGATGATTGGGCTTATGGTTACTATCTGTGCCATCTCGTCAGCTAATGCGGCGTTACCTATGAGGCATAACAGCCCGTTAGCGAACATAAGCTGCCTGACACTATGGACGCACTTCATGACGATAGCGGATATTGCGTCGAAGGCGTGCATCTTCCTCATTACCCCGCCGAATGCCCCAATCCAGAGCATCATCACGACAACCCAGCTCCCTGCATCGGCAAAACTTGACTGTATCATGTCGAGGAACTTCATGATGTCCGTAACAGTCCCGGCAATCCATCCGCAAATCAGCGAGCCAAGTATACCGACACCAAGACATATGAGCGTGTTCATTCCCATTCCCGCGAGGAGAAGCACAGCGATTAACGGCAGAACCATGTACCACGAGAGACCGCCTGCCTGTACCTGCTTGAGGAGAGTAACTGCCGCGGGTCTCTTCTCCTCAAGTGCTGCCCAGACTGTTTCGGGTATCTGAGTGATTGCCTCGTTCGCGTTTCCGAGTGTGTCAGGAAGTCCCATGTTCACCGCCGCAAAGTAGAACGCCGCCGCACCAGCTACAAGGCACAGGAACGACCACACTCCCTGATGCCTGACCCTGTCGGTGATGACTACACCCTGAAGGCTTGAGCTGACCACCGTAGTATCGGAGATGAGGCCGATGTTGTCGCCGAAGCATGAGCCCCCTGCGATTGCCGCGATGGTGAGGACGACACTGCCGCCTACTATGTGGTTGAGCCAGAGGAATATCGGTGCACATGCCGCGAACGTCCCCCATGATGTCCCCGTTGCGATTGAGAGGATGGCCGTAACGATTAACGCTGTAACGGCTATGAGCTTGGCGGTAATTCCGAGTGAGAGGGCTATGCTGATGATCTCTGCGGCAACTCCTGTCTCCATGAAGCAGGTAGCTACGGCATAAGCCATCTGGAGAATCAGGAACACGAAGACGATGTGTTTCATGCTCTCGACTGCCGACTCCATGAGGTCATTGAAGCTGACGTGTGAGAATATCATTCCGATTATGATTGCGAAGACGAGGGCGAGGGGTGCCGCAAGAAGTATGTCAAGGCCGGGCCCTATTGCCGAGTTCATGAGGACACCGAGAACAAGCACAGGGCTTAACTTAATCAGAGCTAACATGATGAGATTATCACTCCCGAAAAGATTGGAATTTGCGGCTGATTTTACCATTAAGTTTTTTCGGATTAAAGCGCGAAAAAAAACAGCCCCCAAAATTTTCACTGGGGACTGCTTTTACTTCATGCCGAGATTTTAGGAGCTTGTCTGCCCGTAACCTCCACCTGTTGCCGTTCCGTTGAGCTGGTTCAGTATTGCTGATATTGAGTTGGCCTGCTGTGAGAGCTTCGAGAACTGAGTTTCAGTGTTCGCGTATCTCGTCCTCAGACTCTCCTCCATACGGTCGAGCCTGTCCTGGTAGTTCTCAAGGTACTCATTTATGCGGTCTATCTGGCTCTGTATGTTCTCGATTTCGCGGGTCAGTGTTCCGGATGTCTCGCCTGATGCCGAACTGTTGAGCATTCCCTTTGTCCACGTGTCGAACTCACCGACAAACTTAAGCATTAACGCCTGCACTTCATCGGGGTTGTCTTCCAGTGCCTCCATGAACTCGTTAGCGTCAAACGTAAGCTCTCCGCTCTTCCCGTAATCGTCAGAGGTTGACTCTATGCCTATCTGGTAGAGCCCCTTGTAGGTGTAGTTCATCTTGAGGGCATTCATTGCCGCCGAGCCTGACATTGTGATTTCGTCATTGCTCCCTGACTGTATCACCAGCTTGTCATTCTCAACATATGCCTTCAGGAGGGGAGAGCCCAGCTTGTTGCCCTGGTCGTCATAATAGATGTCATTCATTGCCCCGCCCTTTGTGTCGTCGCTGATTTTCTTCACGATACTTTCGAGCGTGTCTGTCGGGTCAATCGTAACGTCAACGTACTTGCTCCCAATCCTGAGCCTGAGAGTTGATGATGACTTGAGGCCGTTGAAGGACATTGAACCGTAGATTTCTTCGGAGCTCTTGCGCTGGGTGAACGAGAACGTGAAATTCTGGGAGGTTAAGTTGCGCATCTGGCTCTTTGTCTGACGGAGCAGTGAATTTCCGTGAAGGAGGCCCCACCTCATCCTGAAGTCATCGCTGTCAATTGTTGCGGCTGTGTCCTCGTCAACCTGCTTTTCAGTCATTCGGGTATTCATCCACGTCATAAGGTCGTTGTAGCTGTCAACAAATGACTGTATCGACTCTACGGCCTTTTCTGCATCGTGGGAGATGTCCAGTGATACTTCACCCGTTCCCTTGAGGTGGAGAGTTACGCCCTTGATGAGCTCGTTGTCATAATCAGCCCCTATGTCGTTGGAGTCCCTGTAGACTGTCTCGCCGTCAACCTCAAGTTCAGCGTCCTGAGCCGCCGTGTAGTCATCGTATGTAGTCTTGTCGGACTTCACGAACCCCAAAGCATAGAGTAAATCGCCGTCCGAATCATCTTCAAGGTCAAACGTGTTGGCATCGTATTCATATTCTACGGTGATTTCGTCATTCATTGAGGGAAGGTTTGAGTGTGTCGTCATCGGAGGAGTGAGCCAGCGGAAATTAAAGGCCGTTCCGCTCTTCGTGATGTCGGTTGCGTATGCTGACCTTATCGCCGCATGTCCATCAGTGTCGGGAATTATGTTGCCGTCATCGTCATACTGTGATGGAGCATCGAGCTTGTAGGACAGTCCATCGCCATACTGGAAGCTGATTGAGCCGTTCGCTGTGGTCATACCCAAGTCGGCCATGTCGAGGGTTTCGCTTGAGTTCTTGCGCCCCGTGTATGACGTTGTGTTGCCGTTTTTGTCGGTGTAGTTCACGGTGTAGCTTGTTCCGGCCTCCGGGTAGAACCATTCATATCCGCCGTCAGTGTCTGAGATCCACTCTACTATAGCGTTCCCGTCGTCATCCTCGCCAAGCTCAAAGTCAACGCCCTCATAGTATGTCTTCATGCCCTGAGTGATGGTAACAGTTCCGCCGTCAAGGTCATCGAGTGCAACGGAAGGTGAGAACGCCGAATCAGCCGCCGAACGTTTCAGTGTCGTTGAGATTGTCTCAGTGCCCGCGAACTTCAGGGTAATCCCCGCAGTGTCGGAAGGAGTGTTGCCGCCGGAAATCCACTCAATCGCCGTAGTGTATTCGCCCGTGTCTGCGTCAGTGTTTGAGCCCTTGATGACCCTGTAGTCCCTGCCGTAAACGTAGGAGTTCCCGCTTGAGTCAGTGAGGGTGAAGAAGTTTGACAGTGAGGAGTCTATTTTGTCTTGGTCTGTCTCGCTTGAAGAGACGCTTGCGAACTTGAGTATCTGCTCATAGCTCACGGCATTACCGCCAATGTTGCCCGCTCCGTCAGAGATTGCTATTGAGACTTCCTGAGTAGTGCTTGATGAGCTGTATGTGTCGTCTGCCCCTACTGAGAATGCCTCGTAGGTGAACGTGTAGCCGACTCCTTCAGCGGGGTGCTTGGGCTCTTCCTGCGGTGAGCCTAGAACTACTATTCCGCTGTCAAGGAAATACTCATCTTCGGCAAGGTCAGATGCTTTTGTCGCCGTGGAGTTGTAGTTGTATACATTGCCGCCTGCCGTGATGGTTACCTTTGACATGTCCGAAAGGTTAGTCAGTCCCAGAACGTCAGAGAGTTTTTTGCCGCTGTCGGTACTGATCTCGCCGGAAGATATTGGTTGCATTGAAACTGTGTAGGGGTTATCGTGGGTAGTTATAGACGACATCGTTTTGTTGGGGTAATTGTTCACTATCCCGTCAGGTGCCCACGCAATAACAAGACTGTAATCACCCACAGTTGAGACCAGCCCGCCGCCTCCCTTGATTACCACGAAATCCTCACCGTATGTGTAACCGCTCACAGAGAAGAACGACTCATCAGCTATGTACGTTAGTCCTGCCGCTGTTACTGTAGGAACGTCAGTGCCCTTTGTATTCTTGTAGAGAGCCTCGAAATCTGAATATTTCGGGAAACCATTTGCCGCTGTAGTCAGGTTGAAAGACCTTGCGTTTGCGTTTGAACCTGTGATAGTGATTGAGGGATTTGCGTATGTTGCTGTGTATGATGTCGGAGTTCCTTTAGTTTTCTCAATCCACGTAATATTTCCCGACTCGTCAATCGTCCAGTCAGTCCCGTATGAATATGTCTTTGTCCCGTCAGTGATAGTGAGTGCGGTAGAGTAGTCTGAGCTGGATACCGTTACATTCTTGAGGACTGTGGCGAGGGATTTGTCGGTGTCGGTCTTGTTGACCGTGCCTGAATCGGTGGCCGTAATATTGTAGTCAAACCCGAAGCTATAGGCTGTGTTCTCTGTGGGGGCTTTCTTCCACTCCTGAGTGCTTATGTTCTTGTACTCTGCGTATGTTGTAACTACGGTATCAGCATCAGTGATTGACTCTCCACCGTCAACAAGCCACTGGAATCTGTAGCCAGTCCCTGAGTCGTTCACACGGAGGACGTAATCCCTGCCGTATTCGTAGCTTTCACCGTCTGCAGTTATTGTGAGTATGCTGGGGTCGTCGGGGTCTACGTATGTGCGGAGTACTCCATCGCCGTCAATTAGCGTTTTTGTCGTGAGCTCGGTGGATGTTCCGTGCTTTGAGCTGTAGGCTTCGGCGTATTTTGTCTGGAGCTCGCTGAACTGATCCATTGTTACATCTATAACTTCGCTCTGGGTCTTCCAGACAATCTTGCCGTCCTTAATGTCATAGTGAGTGCCTTGCGTGTATACTGTGCCGTCTGAGCCTGTTATTGTGATGCCTGCCGTGTCAGTCCCGGCCTCAGTGATGACATCTTCAATGCCGGATGAATCACTTGAGCTTGCTGAATATGTGTGTGTGTACCTGACTGTATATTCGCCGCTTGGTCTGTTGGATGAACGCCATTCTATTACAGCATGATTGTTCCATTCGGCCGGGTTGCCTGAGCCGTAGCCTGCCTTCCTTATGATGAAGTCAGTAACGTATGAGTAACTTCCCACCGAGCCGCTTTCCAGAACTTCTATTTTGTCATCACTGCTTGAGTCGAAATCGATTCTTTGCGGGGCACTGGCAACAGACATGCCGTAAGTGTCCTGAAACTCTACGTATGTAGGCATATCGCCGCTTGCACCGCTTGTAGGGTGCTGGAAGTCTACTGTGGTGCCGGATGAAGTAATCCTTGACAACCCATGAACTTTATCATAGCTGACCGTGTATGATTCAGGAACGTCTATCGGGTTAATCTTAGTGCCCGTAACACTGTAGCTTCCTGCCGTGGTCTTATTGTAGCTCACTGTGTAGGTGTCCGGCTCATTCGTCGTAGGCCCTTCAGGCTCAAGCCATACGATTTTCTTGTCCTTTATCGTAAAGTCCTTGCCGTACACGTACTCGTTGCCGTCATCATCAACAATCTTTGCCCGGCTCGAAAGCGTCCTGTTGTCCACAAGGTCAAACCCCGAAATTTCCACCTCGTTGGTGTCATACGTTCCTGTTTTCGTGTAGACATCCCCGGCGGCCATCTTGTAGTTTATCTTTGCCTCGCCGCTCAGACCAACTTCAAGGTGCTCACTGTCTCCCCTGTCGTTCTGCCTCCAGCGTATCTCGTTGCCGTTGGCGATCTCAAAGTCCTTGTGTATCGTGTAGGACTTAGTGCCGGAAGTTACCTTCACGTTGTCGTAAGCCGCTTCAGGTATCGTTATGTTGCTGAGCCTGTTTATGCCGCTGGAATAGTTGTAGCGGGTCGTCTCGGTGGCAGTCATCGTTCCGAGCCCGGTATAGTCGCTCTTCAGGATTAACTTGTTGTCGACCACTGAGGCCGTTACGTATATAGGGCTGTCGAGGGTCTTCAACGTTGTGTTTATCCGGGACTTTAGGGATTCGAGGGTATCGGTGGATTTTACCTCAATTCCGATCTTCTGACCCCCTGCGTTCACGTACATGGTGTTGCCTGATACGCCGCTTAGTGTGCTTGAGAGTGAAGAGCCCGTAATCTGCTTCGAGCGGTTTATCTGGGCTGTGGCGAGCTTGTTCACCTTCACATCCCAAACGTTCACTTCAGCATCGGCGTTCACCGTAGCAGTAAGAACTCCCTTGTATGAACCGTTCTTGTCGAGACGCTCTATGTCTATCGTCTTGGCCTTGTAGGTTGATGGCAGCTTCAGGGGCGACAATGAGGACTGAAGGCTGTTCATCGTAGTCTTCATTTCCTCAAAGAGTGATTTCTTGTTGGTCAGGTTGGTTTTCTTGCTGACTTGGGGTTGTGCTGGCTTGGCGGCATTGGTGATTATCTCGTCAATCATGCTCTCCCAGTCCATGCCGGAAATTATTCCTGACACACTCATTGATGCCATTGTGATTTAACCTCCTGTTCTGTGAGACTATCCTGTAATCTTTATCGGTGAAAGGACAGGATGAGATTAGAGAGCCTGACCCCTAACTATGTCCTCCATTGTCTGGCGTTCAGCGACTACCCTTGCAGTCCCTCCTTCAACGAACACTACAGCAGGACGTGGCAGGCAGTTATAGTTGCTGGCCATGCTGAAGGTGTATGCCCCGGTGTTGTAGAGGGCGATAACATCTCCAGCCTCAAGCCTCGTAATCTTCGCGTCCTCAATCAGGACATCACCAGACTCACAGCACTTCCCCACGATTGAGACATGAGTCCCTCCGTCCCGGTCATATGCTGGAGCTCCGGGAGCCTTCACGCTCACTGCCTCGTATTCAGCCTGATACAGTGCAACCCTCGGATTATCGGCCATGCCACCATTTACGGCAATGTATGTTACTTTGGGCAGCTCCTTTATGTTCTCGACACGATAAAGAGTTATCCCTGACTCTGAGACTATCCAGCGTCCGGGCTCAAGTATCACCCCCGGAACTTCAAGGCCGTGAACCCTGCAACCGTCATGAAGAGCCTTCATCATTGCGTCAGTGTAGAACTCCGAGCGCATTGACGGAACTGACGGGCTGATTACCGCGCCAAAACCTCCCCCCATGTTGAGCTCCCTTGTCGTGAAGTTCAGAGTGTCCTTCAGGGACTTCATGAGCTCAATGATTTTTGCGATGGCCTTCGTGTAGTCGTCCGTGTCGAATATCTGTGAGCCTACGTGAAAGTGAAGACCAGTAAGCTCGATATTACCGCTTGCCTCAGCATACTTCACCGCCTCAGTGAGCATTGAGCCTTCAGACACATCCGCAGGAACTCCGAACTTGCTGCCTGTCTGACCGGTGGCTATGTATTTGTGGGTATGTGCGTCAACTCCGGGGGCAACACGGATCATCACCTTCTGGACATGGCCGGACTCCCTCGCAAATTCCTCAATGGCCTTCAGCTCGTCAGGGTGGTCAACAATTATGCGGCCTGCTCCTGACCTCACGGCATAGGCGATCTCTTCACGGCTCTTAGCGTTCCCGTTCACCTCGATACGTTCAGGGGGGAAGCCCGCGCTCAAGGCAGTATAGAGCTCACCCATTGAGACGACATCAAGCCCTAATCCCTCGTCAGCTATGAGCCTGGCCATTGCACGGACAAGGAAGGCTTTTCCCGCATAAGTTACCCGGACGTTCTCCCAGCGTCTCGTGAACGTCTCCTGAAGCTCCCTGCACCTTGAACGTATTATCCCAGTGTCAAAAACGTACAAAGGAGTGCCGTAGTTCTCCGCTAATTCTTGGCAGTCAACGCCGCCCCATGTCAGTCTTGAAATTTCTGAACTCCCCTTTTTCCTCATGGTATTATTTAGGCATCAAAATTATATAGAAACTTTCTGAAAAGGTTATCATTCTATTATGATTAAACTGTCTGAATGGGAACGCGACAAGTTCATAAATACCCCTCACCTTCCTGATGTTACGGTCATATTTCCTTCAAGGGAGATATATTTTTCCCCCGAACTCCTCAACGTTATGCGTCTCACAATTGACACATGCCCCAAAACTTTAGACCAGTGGTACGAGCTCTGCCACCCCGAAGACCACATGAAGCTCTCACGCCTCGAAGGGATCATCTACGGCCATGAGAACACGTTCACCATGACGCGGAAGCTCTATTGCGGGGATGGTGTCTACAGGAACTTCAGGCTTGACGGTTTCATTCAGCGGGACAATTCAGGAAGACCCGTAAAGCTCACAGGCTCCGAGACACTCGCACTCAGGGCTTGGCTTGAGGTTGCCCAGGAAGGCGACAGGATAGAGTGCACCGAGAACAACGGGCGCGCAAAAATTCTTGAGGCAGTGAGAATACAGGGAGTGATGACGCTCCGGGACATAGGCTGGATTGAGGACATGGAGCAGGAGAACTTGAGGCTCAGGCGTGAACTTCAGCGAAGGATATTCTCACCTGACCCGTCAATGCCATCACTCCCGGAAGACTACACGCAGGGCTCAATCATAAAGCGAGACCTTGAGGACTGCATCAACTCAGCCTTGAACGTCCTCACAGGGAACTCACAGCTCAAGGCGTTACGTCGTTCACTGAATGAGACCTCACTAACTATAGGCATTGCAGGACTGACCAGCAGCGGGAAATCATCGTTCATCAACGCACTTCTAGGCGAGAGGCTGATCCCCGAACAGACACGTGCAACAACGAACATTCCCATCATCTGCCGTGAAGGTGAGGCAAGAGTCGCAAGGGTACTCTATCAGGACGGACGAACTGAGGAGATCAGGGGCTCAAAGCTCACAGGGTCATACATGAAGAACATAGCCTCAGAGAGTTTCAACCCCGGCAACAAGTCAGGGATTGCCCGCCTCGAAATCATAATGCCCGGCGCAATGATACCTGAAGGAATATGCTTTGCTGACACTCCGGGATTTGACGCTCTGGCAAGCTCAGGGGGTGCGGCACTGCGTAACGTCCTGCCTGAACTCGACATGATAATTTACGTTACACCAGTACGTGCGAGGCTGAAGGGTTCGGATTACGATTACTTGAGGCTCTTGATGTCCATGAACGGAAGGGTAGTGTTCGTACTCTCACAGATTGACCTTGAACGCGACGACTCAGAGGCCGGAAGGGTAATTCACTCGGCGCATGACAAGATACTTGGCGACATAAACGCTATACGTCAGGACATGAGGAACTTCTGCGGGCGGGACTTTGACGTTATCCCGGTCTCCTCAAAGACAGCACTCGAAAACTTCTACGACAAGAAATCCCAAGCCTGGATAGACTCAAACCTTGAAGACGCTGTGAGCTATTTCGCACCTTTGGGGGTCAACGCATTCACGCGGGCCTTGCTGCTGAGGGCTGAACGTGCCTTGAGGCTGGTTGAGGGTGCAGTAACGCGCAAGGAAGTATCAGGGTCATCACGCTGGAGGCTTCAGGAAGTGGCTGGGAAGATACGGCGGCTAATATCGGGCTCAGAGATGCCTGAAATGCCATCGGGCTACTCATTCTCCGAGAGCGTCATAACTCCCAAGCAGGACGGCAGAAATATTCTCTCCTCACTCATAACGTCAATGCGTGAACGTGAATTTATGTCCCGTTTCTTCGCGCTCAATGCGTTTCATGGCAGGAAGAAGGCTGTACTCTTGGGGGCTGAACGTAACCAGAGCATGAAGCTGTTTTCCCGGCTCTCACACAACCTGATGCTTGAGGTCCTCCCTGACGGCGGAGTAACTTCCGGCGAATGGCTCAGCACCGGCCATGTTATGCCGTTCGGTTGCGTCAGTGTTCCTGTTACTGGCAGTGATGCAGACCTCCTCATTGCCCCGTCAAACGTGAACATTACCCAGAGTATCGACTGGCACAAGCTCTTCCGTGAGTATGTCCCGGTCGTGAGCGTTGACCTTGCGCGCGTTGATTCGGGATTGTCTGACCTCGTGAACTCGCCATATATTACCGGGCTGGCTCTGACTGAGTGGGTCTTGTCGTTCGGGAATGCCGGGCTCTTCGACACAAGGCAGATTGATTTGGTCTCCCAAGTTCCCAGACGCGTTAATGAGTTCGTGGAGCTTAACGGGCTGAAATCCCCTGAGTGGTTCATATTCGAGAACTACAAGATATTCTGATGCTATAATCCCGCAAGAAAGGTTGTTGATTTACTTGGCAAGCATAGAAGTGTATGTAGCGGCACATAAGCCTATAGATTTTGCCCTTCCTGATTACTGCCGCAAGATTCATGTCAATGCTGAGAGCACAGGCCAATGGGAGGGCTACCTTCACGACAACGACAGCCCCGATAACATATCCCTCAAGAATCCTGATTACTGCGAACTCACCGCTCTATATTCTATGTGGAGGAACTGCAAAGCTGACATTCAGGGCTTGTTTCACTACAGAAGGTTCATCAGCAGGATGGACAAGCCGGAACTTGAGCCCTATATTATCCTGATGGGTGAAGATGTGAAAAGGCATTCCATCACTGAGGCCAATATCGTTGATGCTCTCAGGGATTCAGACATAATTCTTTGCTTCCCATATTATCCTTACCCTGCTAATGCTCTCGAAGACCTCAAGAATTTTGTCTATCAGGACGGCATTCGTATAATGTGTGAAGTCCTGCTTGAATATCACCCGGACTACAAGGCTTCATTGGATTACGTATTAGCTTCCCAACACATAAGCTACTGCAATATGTTCATTGCTAGGCGTGAATTTGTTGACGAATATTGCAGGTGGCTTTTTGAGCTTCTATACGAAACCGAAAGGCGCATCAACAACAGCGGATATGATGCCTCGAACAAAAGAATTTACGGCTATTTCTCAGAGGTTCTTCTTAACGTCTACATACACAGGCATAATCTCAGACCCAAATATTTCATGATGATACTGTTGCACCAAAAGAGGGTTCTGCGTTACAAGCTGCACCGTGTAAAAATGATGCTGAAGAAAATTCCCGGCTTCATGAAACTCATGTACAGCCTTCACCTTGTTGATGAAGTGGTGGCAAGAAGGTATGCCTCAATGAAAAAGTTCCTTTCCCGCCTCAGTTCACAGACAGGAAACTATCGATGAGTTTTCGTGC
>JAFRAH010000006.1 GCA_017405525.1 Synergistaceae bacterium | reverse complement strand
GAGTACATGGAGAAGCATTCAGTCTCACGTCTTGTCGGGGCACCTCCCGGATATATCGGCTATGACGAGGGCGGCCAGCTCACTGAGGCAGTAAGACGGAGGCCGTACAGCGTTATCTTGTTCGACGAGATCGAGAAGGCTCATCCTGACGTGTTCAACATTCTCTTGCAGGTGCTTGATGACGGAAGGATAACCGACTCACACGGCCATGTTGTGGACTTCAAGAATACGGTTATCATCATGACAAGTAATATAGGCTCTCAGGCATTGATTGAGGGCATTACCGGCGGAATGATCCCCGTAAGCACACGTGAGGAAGTCATGCAGACATTGAGGGAGAACTTCCGGCCTGAGTTCCTCAACAGGGTAGATGATATTGTGTTCTTCAAGCCGCTCACTCAGGACGAGGTGAAGGACATCGTGAAGATACTCATTGCCCGGTTACAGGAGAGACTTGCTGACAGGCAGATAGAGCTGAACTTTTCGGATGAGGCGGTAAAATTCATTGCTGAGGCAGGCTATGACCCGATATATGGGGCTCGTCCGCTGAAGAGGTACATAACCCATAATGTCGAGACTAAGCTGGCACGTGCCATGATTGCGGGGGGCATTAAGGAGAAAACCATAGTCAACGCTGACGTGAAGGCCGGCAACCTTGTTTTCTCGTTCATTTAGGGAGAGTGTAAAAGGGAGGAGCTTTACGGCCTCCCTTTTTTGTGCGCTTGAATTTTCTATCTCCTTCTAGTTCCTTCGTCGAGCTGTTGCCTGAATGTCTTTGCCGCATCTATCGGAACAACCTCAACAACTCTTTCACTTATCCAGCCGATTTTTCCCCTCATATCGTCAGAAAGGTAGAACTTAACGCCGCTCCTAGTGAGCCTCTCGCCCAAGTATCTCAATGCCTGCCCTGCCTTCGTGTTGGACACCGTTGCAGACTCAAAATCAGGCTTTGACCTCACTGTTGCAACGTCCGGCGTATACAGGAATATTCCGCTCTCGTCATACTTCCAGCCCGCACGTAAAAGCGTCCCGTCAACCTTCCCGGCCTTCACGAGCTGCTGAACGTATTCATCGTTCTCCTCCCATGACTTCCGGGAAAGCTCCTGCCTCTGCGCAATACCCTGCCACGTCCTGAGCAGTCCGTCAAGTTCCCGCCGTGCCGTAACGTTCCCGCCCCTCGCTGACTTGATGGTGCTGACTATCTTGCTCTCAACCTCACGGGTAAACCGGCTGTAGTTCACTGCGTCCGTGTTGATTGCCTCACTCCTGCGCTGGGCTGTCCTTACGGTCGTCAGGTTGTAGCCCTGAAGTCCTGCCTGAATCTCAGGAATGAGCCGCCTGAATGTCGAGTTCGGGACAAGCTGGACACTCCTCTTCTCGATCCATCCTGTGCGGCCTGAGTCCCTCATTCTGCAGAATACCCATGCATCACCTTTCTGTGGCTTCCACTCGCCAAGATACACAAGATAATCAATGCCTGACGTGTTCAGCCGGGCTATACGTGTTGCAGCCTCCATTACCGGCAGTGAATACATGCTCACGTTCCGACCTGTGAGGTACATGTAGTTTGTCCCTGTCCCGTAGGTGTAGCTCCCCCTGCTCTCAAGTACATAGCTGGGAAAATCCCCGGCTCTCTCAAGCCCGCGTATGTAGTTCATGATCTCACTGCTTGAATGGTTCTGAAGGTCAAGGTTCTGGTAGCTCTCAAACTCAGAATGAAGTCTCTGGTTTGCCCCGGTATCTCCCTGCCTAGCCTGTTTAACGAGGTTCTGAATGTTCCGCTCTATCGTGTCAGGGTCTCCCTCAAGAAACGCAAAGGAAGAAACTGAAGCCATGACATAAACAGACACAGCAGCAACAAGAAACGCTTGGAAAATTTTGCGCAACAATATGTACACTCTCCTTTTATGGATGTGATTTATGGATGTGATTTATGGATGTGATTTATGGATGTGATTTATGGATGTGATTATAATAATAAAGTTTACTGGTGTCAATTCGGAATGTCTCAGGGAAATTTGGCGGTCCCAGCGGGATTCGAACCCGCGTCGCAGCCTTGAAAGGGCTGTGTCCTTGGCCTCTGGACGATGGGACCCGGTATGTGAGTGGTGAATCGCGCGGGACTTGAACCCGCGACACCCGGATTAAAAGTCCGGTGCTCTACCGACTGAGCTAGCGATTCGTTTCCTTCGGTCAAAGCAACAAGGGGTATTATATTATCACCTCCACAAAATTGCAAATCCTTTGTGCTATCATGTACACAAAAATTACATCTCTTACAGGGAGGATGATTAGCATGTTCAGGAAAGCAGAAAGAAGGAAGGCAAAACTCAGGCTGGCAATCACCGGCCCGGCTGGTTCAGGGAAAACTTACGGGGCATTGCTTGTAGCTCAGGGACTCGGAGGGAGGATAGCCATGATTGACACGGAGAACGGCTCAGGAGATCTCTACGCTGACTTCTGCGATTATGACGTTCAGACCCTCACAGCACCCTACAGCGTCCAGAAATACCTTGCGGCGATACATGAGGCCGAAGAAGCGGGCTATGACGTTCTCATCATCGACAGCCTCAGCCACGCATGGAGCGGTGAAGGTGGGTTGCTTGACGTTCACAACCAGGTAACCAGCAGCATGAAGAGCGGCAATTCATATGCGGCATGGAGGAAGATTACCCCTTGGCACAACAGGCTCATAGAGACAATGCTCGGCTCAAAATGCCACATAATCGCCACAATGAGGACAAAGACAGACTACGCAATCTCACAGGGCGACCGGGGAAAAACTGAAGTCCAGAAGGTAGGGCTTGCACCAGTTCAGCGGGATGGGATGGATTACGAGTTCACCATAGTGTTTGACCTCAGCATGGAGCACACCGTAACAGTCAGCAAGGACAGGACGAGCCTCTTTGACCGCCAAGTCTTCACGATAACGCAGGACACAGGGAAGATGCTCAGGAAGTGGCTGGATTCTGGCGTTGACGTTCCACCTGACGCTCAGGACATACGCAACACAATGAGCAGGCTCTACAGGGGGTATCTCGACCTTTTCGGGCAGGACTCAGGAGCGGCACAGTCGGCAATGCTCAGAGTAACGGAAGGCCGGGCCTCGAAGGACTGGACGCAGGAAGACATGAAGAACCTGGCCGATGACTTGGCTTTGAGGATGCAGAAACGCGGGAACATGGACGGGATGGCAATAGACCAGGTGCCTGAAGTCTAGCCGGGGAAATCACAGGGCGGGGTAATCTCTCACTCCTGCCCTGCCTCATTCACTCGCTCTAATATGGGTTACTCTCAGCCTCGCGCCTGAACTTCCTGTAGAGCTCACCTATAGCGTCTAACGGATTTCCTGTACGGTCAATGCTTGATGTTCTGGGAGCGTCCGAGATTATCGCCTGGTCATGGCCTCCCTTCACTCTAAGCAGGACGTAGCAGAACTCCGGGTCATCCTCAGCGTCAATATTCACCGTATCTTTCTGCATGAACTCAAGGTAGTAGTCAGCCGGTTGTTCTGTGGCTCTGATTGCCGGTTTGTCCCCGGAAGTTTCGGGCTCTATGGGCTCACCTTTCGCGTCGAATATCCTCACTGAGCTGACGTAGTCCCCTCCCCATTCCTTGAGGGTAATGCTCCCTGCCCTTGCAGTAATCAGGACTGGGTCTTTAGGGTTAAGCAGGCTGTTCTCATTGGTGGGGATATTCCCGCGCCTAACCGGGAGGGTTGAACGGAGACGGCTTACTATGGTGATGTCGGGCACTGGTGAACCATCCGGCAATACCCCGTCATTTCCGCTGACATAGACGGCCTCATTACCTCCTGAGATTTCCGCAGCCCCCTCAATCACAACATAGGGAGGCATAACGTCAGCAAGTGCACAGCCCGCCGACATGATTACGAGAAAAACGCATAATAACAATTTCTTCATGTGAGTAACTCCTCCAGACTACAATAATTTTCTTGACCACGCCCTGACTGCCGCGACAGGGTGGCTTTCGAGCTCGGCTAATCTCTTTCTGTGCTGCTGGGCTGAACGCGGGAAGTTCGTCCTCATTGCACCAAGCAACGGAACGAGTATTCTAGCGTCATCTGAGGCCAGCAGGCTCCTGACTATCCCGGCATTCATGTTTTTCCCGGAAGGCCAGCGTCTCAGTATTACGGCCACGTTCTCCGGCGAAACGTGAAGTAACATGCTCTCCATTGCGTCCGTGTCGCTGCCTATGAGGCTGATGATGAGACCGGCAGGGAAATTCCCGGCATTCCCTGATGTGTCCATGGCTATGAGTTTTCGCGTAGTGTCGTCAAAAGGAAGTGCCCCGGCAATCTCGGCAGTTGATGCGTCAATTTCCGGCCTCCTGAGAATTTCTGTGAGAGCCTTGCGGAACTCTGTCCTGTTCACGAACTGCGCGGAATGTTTCAGTGCGGCGTTAATGACTTTGGGTTTTCGGGACTTCATGCGGAAGATCAGAGCCCTCATGTCGGAGTCATCGCCTGTTTTCCGTCCGGCCATGTAGTCGCTGATTTCAGCCTCGTACCTGCTGAGTATACCGTCAATTTTCCCGGTGTTCCTGGACTTTTCGGTCTCTTCATGGCGGCGGGGCTGTTCATGGTGTTCGGGCTTGGGTTTTCCGGGTGAAGGTCTCTTCTCCGTGAGTGAGGCCAGCTCTTCCGGGGTTAATCCCTTGAGGAGGGTATATGCCCCGGTAACCTGCTGAAATCGGAAGTTGCTTTTCTGACCAGTAACGTCAGGGTGGAGCTCAAGGGCTAACTTTCTGAATGCCGCGTGAATGTCATCAGGTGTTGCGCCGGGCTCAAGTCCTAATGTCTTAAGGCTGGTTATGATTTCTGCGTTGTCTATGCGGGATGCCCCCTTTCATGAGTTTTAGCGGGTTGCCAAAAATTTATAGGCATGTCATTATTCTAATATATTTCTTCAGGAGGTAAAAACATTTTGACAGCGGCAATTGCATTAGTCTTAGCCCTCACGGTATCAATCACAATAAATGTAGTGCTCATGATGAGGCGGAAAGTGAGCCAGAACAGGTCAGTACGGACTACGATACTATCAGGCATCCAGAACGTTAGCGAGCTTGCCACGATAAGGGAACGCTTCCAGTCAATCGTGTCATTCTCCGACGGTGTGAAGATACCCGGCCTCAACGTGAATTTTCCTGGGACAACGCGAAAATTCATGCTCAAGTACAACGGGACTATAGTCTGTGGCTGCGACCTCTCGAAGGCTCAGCTGTCAGAGAGATTTGACGTGAACAGGGTACGAATAACCCTGCCACACAGCGAGATACTGGACATTTACGCGGACGTTCAGAGCTTTGAGGTTTACGACCAGAGCGCGGGGATATTCACGAGCGTGAAACTTGAGGACCAGAACAGGGAGGTAGAGGCTGACCTGTTGAAGGTGAGGGCTCATGAGCTCCAGCAGGGGATATTGTCGCATTCAGACGAGAACGTGAGGAAGATACTGACCTCAGTTGTGGCATCTACGGGAATGGAGGCAGAGATAATCTTTTCGGGCAATGAACACCCTGAACTTGTGGAGAAAAGCTCAGTGCTTCAGATTGAGGCGGCGGTTCAGGAATAAGACGGAGTGAGAAGGAAAGCCCCCGGTTTTGAGGCCGGGGGTTATTTTTTTGGGGTGATGCTATTGGGAGATGATGTAGATGGTTTCGGACTCCAATTCTGAGCCTTCATGTGTGGCCTTGACGTAAATCTTGAAGTCCCCTGAGACCATTTCAGCCGGGAGAATGAACGTATCATCATCTGAGACCGTGATACCTTCAGCGGGCTTGTCGTCAATGAAGACTGTAACGCCTGAGACCTCAACGCCCCACTTGCCGAGAATGAAGGTTAATGCCCTGCCTGCTTTGACGGTGATTAGGTCGCTGTCTCGTCCTTCGGGAGCTTCGAGAATATCACTGCTTGAGACAGTCAGTGTTGCGTGAAGGGTTAGTGCTACTCCTCCTGGAAGTGCGTCATGTGTTCCGGGAATTTCCGGGGCTGATGGGAGGCTTGAAGTGTCCCTGCCGGATGATGGGCTGCCTTCCGGGTTATCGGGGTTGCTGTCAGGAATGGACGTTTTTGCCTTGACAGCCGTAACCTTCAGCGTGAATGACTTTGTAGCGGCAGCTCCCTTCTTGTCCTTTGCCTTAAGCGTGAACTTGAAGGTGCCTGCCTTTGTGAGCGTCCCTGAGATCTTCCCGGTCGAGGCATTGAGCGTCAGGCCGTTGGGCAAATTCCCGGAGCTTACTGACCAGCTATAGGGTGATGCCCCACCTGATGCTTTAGGCTTGAAGGTGAAGGTGCTTCCTGTTGTAGCTGTTGCCGGAATTGTGCCGGTTAGGGTTGTTTGGGTTACTTTGATGGTGAACTTCTTGCGTGAGGCTGCCCCGTTCTTGTCCTTAACCTTGAGCGTGAATGTATATGTTCCTGCTTTCGTGAGAGTTCCCAAGATTGCGGCCTTAGTCCCTGAGTAAGTCAGCTTTGTGCCGTCTGGAAGTTTCCCAGCGTCAACACTCCATGTATAGGGCTTTGTTCCGCCGCTTGCTTTGAGTGAGCCGGAATAATATCCCAATCTTGTACCTAATGCCGGGATCGTCCCTGTTAGTGCTGTCTCAGTTACCTTGATGGTGAATGACTTGGTGGCTGCTGCTCCGTTTTTGTCCCTTGCCTTAACGGTGAACGTGTAGCTTCCTGACTTCGTAGGTGAGCCCGAAATTTTCCCGGTGGAGGCATTGAGTTTCAGACCGTCCGGGAGCTTCCCACTGCTCACGCTCCAAGTGTAGGGTTTCACGCCACCTGATGCCTTGAGCGTCCCGGTATAGCTGGCCTTCCTCGTTGTGTTGCCCAGTGTCCCGGTTATTGTCGTCTGAGTTACCTTCACCGTGAATGACTTTGTGGCTGCCGCTCCGTTTTTGTCCCTTGCTTTGAGCGTGAACGTGTAGCTTCCTGACTTCGTTAATGTCCCGGTAATATCCCCGGAAATCGAAAGCGTCAGACCATCAGGCAATTTCCCGGAACTCACTGACCACGTATAGGGTTCAGCCCCGCCCGTTGCAGCTACATGGCCGGAATAATTAGCCTTCCTTGTGGCATTCGCAGGAAGTTCGCCGGATACTACAGTCTGTGTTATGTCCATGCTGAAAGTCCTTGAGGCCGAAAGATTGTTGCCGTCAGTTGCCTTCAGCTTGAACGAGTACTGTCCCGCCTTAGTGGGAGTCCCTGAGAGCACGCCCAAATCCCCGGACAGCTTGAGCCTCAGACCGTCAGGCAATGCCCCGGAAACCACCGAAAGAGTATATGGAGCTGCCCAGCCATTCACCCGGATATTCCCGGAATATTCTCCCTTCCTCGTACCAACAGGGAGTGTCCCGGAAAGTGAAGGCTTCTGTACCACTTTGAACGTATATATCTTGGTGTTAGTGTTCCCGTTAGCGTCGGTTAGCTTCAGCATAAAGGCCGCGTAATACCCTCCAGATTTTGGCGTGCCTGTGATGCGGGCATATTTCCCCGTCAAGCCTGAGCTGTTGCCGGTCTTGCTGTCCGAGAAACTCAGTGCCAAGCCGTCAGGTAGGTTAGAGATGTCCGCGCTCCATGTGTAGGGTGCTTTTCCCTTGCTCACGGTTATGAGACCGGAATATGACTTCCCTTCTATTGAGGCAGGAAGGTTGCCGCTCATTTCTGGGACAGTATAGGGAGCCTTAACGTCTGACGAGCCGCCGGGTAAGCCTTCAGGGACTTTAACGGAGAATTTCTTTGTTGCAGTTCTGCCGTCAGCGTCAATAACTTTCAGGATAAATTCATTCTTAGCGTATGACGAGTTATCAGAAGGCCAACCTATAAGTTTTGCTTCTTCTGTGTTCCAACTTTCCACCTTGAGCTCAAGACCTCGCGGAGTGTTTCCCGCTATCACCGACCACTGAAATGGAGAACGTCCACCCCTTGCATACAAGCTATTGATATAGTAGTCGTATTTCGTATATGTCCAATCAGCAAGAGTTACATCCGGCAAATCACCGTCTATGTATAGGCTGTCGTTAGTTTTGCCACCCTTTATGAGTAGCTGCAAGTCCTTTTCCGCTGTCCTTCCTTTTCCGTCGGTAACCTGAATCGTGAAGTTGTACGTGTCCCCGGATAATGGAGTACCGATAATCCTGCAACCATTCTCGCCGTTGCCTTGATCGGTGAAGACCATACCCGGCGGAATTGACCCTCTCGTTATCCTCCAAGTGTACGGAGCAACGCCATCATCAGCCGAGAACCTTGCGCCGTATGGACTGTAATAGACGCTCCCCACGTAGCCATAAGTTGGAATCCAGCCGGAAATAGTCAGCGGAGGATAGCATATCTTCACGGTGATCTGTCTTTCATCCGTCCTTCCTTTTCCGTCCGTAACCTTGAGACTGAAAGTGTACTCGCCTTCTTCTGTGGGAGTTCCTGAGAACATGGCCTTATCCCCTGAGCTTACGAACGTTATTCCCGGTGGCAAGCTCCCTCCTGTGATTGCCCATGTCTTTGGGGATTGACCGTTTGAGGCCGTTATAGTGTCAGAATACTCCTTTCCCGGCACTCCGTTCTTGAGGGAACTCTTGCTGATTGACGGCGGTGCATTGGGGTCGTAGATCATGACGTTGCCCAAGCTGCTCAATGCACGCTGTCCTGATGAATCCGTAACGGTAACCCAGAAGCTGTACATTCCCGGGCTTGTTGGTGTCCCGCTGATTGACGCACTCCCTCCGAAGCCGCTGAAACTCATTCCGGGGGGAATTGTCCCGCTGTAGCTCCATGAGTAGGGGTATGTTCCGCCTATTGCGACGAAACTTGCGCTGTAGGACTGCCCTATGTTGGCAGAGGCTGGAATGAAGCTGTTCACGTAAAGCGGTGGAATGTAGGGAGTATAGGCCGCTGAAGGTGAAGTTACGGCCATGATGAGGAAAACTGAAGCAATAACAGCACGTAAATATCTCTTCATTGAAGATGCCTCCTTTAGCTGTGTGAATTTATGGGTAAATGCAATTATAGTATATTCTGACTGCCTGAGTAATTGCCTTCCAGTCAAAAAAAAATCCCCCCGGTAATTCAAGCCGGAGGGAAAATATTTTCTCAGTGAGCTAAGCTACCTCGTAGTGATGTAGAGGGGATCAGTCTCGATCTCAACAGCTCCATGTACTGCCTTAACGCTGACCTTGAAGTCATCATGTACGAGCTCGGCAGGAAGTGTGAACGTCCCTTCAGGTGAAACGGTGATGCTTTCTGATGGTTTGTCGTCAACAAAGACTGTTGCACCTTCAGGTTCAACGTCCCAAGTGTTCAGGATGAAGGTTACGGGTTCACCTGCTTTCACGGCGACTATATCGCTGTCTCTTCCCTCGAATGCCTCAAGGATGTCCTCACTGGCCACACTCAGCGTTGCAGTGAGGGTGAATGTTCCTGCTGTGCTTTCGGGAAGACCTGTAACCATTCCGGGCATCTCAGGAATTGCCGGGAGGTCTTGCGTGTCAGGTGTGCCGGATGATGGAGCACCTTCCGGGTTGTCGGGCAGTGTATCATTCGCAGAAGTGGCGGCTGTTACCTTGACGGTGTAGGTCTTAGTTCCAGCGGCACCGTTCTTGTCTTTGGCCTTGATGGTGAATGAGAACGTTCCGGCCTTAGTGGGTGAACCTGTGATTTTCCCCGTTGATGTGTTGAGCTTGAGGCCATCCGGGAGATTACCCTTGCTCACACTCCAGACATAGGGACTTGCCCCGCCTGAAGCCTTCGGTGTCCCGGTGAACGTCCCTTTTCGTGTTGCCGTTGCAGGAATTGAGCCCGTTACCTTTGTCTGAGTTACGGTTATCGTGTAGGTTTTAGTTCCCGCCGCACCGTTCTTGTCTTTGGCCTTGACCGTGAATTTGAACGTCCCGGCTTTGGTGGGTGAACCTGAGATTTTGCCTGATGACTTGCCCAACTTCATACCATCGGGGAGACTTCCTGCACTGACTGACCAAGTATAGGGGCTTACTCCTCCTGTAGCCTTGAGAACTTTCGAGTAGCTAGCTTTCCTCGTCAGGGTTGCTACTACCTTCCCTGATACTGTCGTCTGAGTTACGGTTATGGTGTAGGCTTTAGTCCCGGCGGCACCGTTCTTGTCTTTGGCCTTAATGGTGAAGCTGAATGTCCCAGCTTTCGAGGGCGAACCCGTGATTTTCCCCGTTGATGTGTTGAGCTTTAAGCCATTGGGAAGACTGCCCTTGCTCACACTCCAGACATAGGGGCTAGCCCCACCTGATGCCTTCGGTGTCCCGGTGAACGTTCCTTTTCGTGTTGCCGTGGCAGGGATTGAACCCGTTACCTTTGTCTGAGTTACGGTTATGGTGTAGGCTTTAGTCCCGGCGGCACCGTTCTTGTCTTTGGCCTTAATGGTGAAGCTGAATGTCCCGGCTTTCGAGGGCGAACCCGTGATTTTCCCCGTTGATGTGTTGAGCTTTAAGCCATTGGGAAGACTGCCCTTGCTCACACTCCAGACATAGGGGCTAGCTCCGCCTGAAGCCTTCGGTGTCCCGGTGAACGTTCCTTTTCGTGTCGCCGTCGCAGGGATTGAACCGTTTACTGCAGTCTGTGTTATCTTCACGGTGTAGGACTTTGTGGCGAATTTCCCGTTCTTGTCGGTTACCTTGACGGTGAATGTGAACGTTCCGGCTTTGGTCGCTGTGCCGGTGATTTTCCCCGTTGTCGGTCCAAGTTCGAGGCCGTCAGGAAGTTTGCCACTGCTCAATGTCCAGGAATACGGCGAGACACCACCGCTTGCATTGAGAGCTGTGGAATATGTCTTCTTCCTCGTGCCGTTCTGAATATCACCGCTTATGGTTACGCGTGAAGATGAGTCGTCAGGGTTGACGGTGATGGTGAACTCCTTGCGGTCATAGAGATGCCTCGTGTCGCCCGTAATGCTGGTACTGTCGGTTACTGTCAGCGAGAACGTATACTTGCCCGCCGTTGAGGGAGTTCCGTAGAGGTAGATGATGTAGTCTGACCCCAGCTTGAGCCTCATGCCTTCGGGGAGATTGCCGCTTGACTTCTCCCAAGTGAAGGGGCTCTTTCCTCCTGATTCCTGAATGGGTATCGCGGAATAAGCCCTGTTCTGTATGAGTGGGCTCAATGATGACGACTCGGTAAGTATCTTCGGGCCCTTACCGTTATTGATGAGGGTTATGGTGCATTCCCTTTCAGCCCTTCCCTCAAAGTTCGTTGCCGTCATCGTGCAGGTGAACGTATACGCACTGAGAGGAACGCCGCCAATTTTGCCGGTAGTGTTCTCGTACTGGTTATCGCCGGTGAACTTCAGGCCGCTTGACGCAAAGAGTACATCGCTGGCATAGGTGATTATCCCCGTACCTGAAGCCTTGACGTAGCCGCTGTAGGTCTCTCCGACGTAGCCGGTGGGAAGGTGAATATCCGTGAAAGTTGGGGCATCTGCGCCGGTGCTCACGCCTGAATCACGGTCAACAAGAAGCAGCTTGTCCGTGCTCCCGGCAATGATTATGCTCCCTGTAACTAGCTTGTTATTTTTGCAGTATACCTTTTCGAGCTCAGGGCAGAAATCAAGCCTCAGTGAAGTCAAAAGGTTGTTGTTGCATCTAACTGTCTTGAGAGCATCGCAGGACATGGCATTAAGCAATGTCAGAGCGTTATTGCTACAGTTAAGCTCGGTCAAGTTATCACACATGCTCACGTTTAGGGTCTTCAGCGAAGTCAGGCCGGTTATCGTGAGCGTGGTGAAGCTGTTCACTGAGAGGTTAATCGTCTCAAGTTTCGAGCACCCGCTTGCGTTGAAGGAGGTCAACAAGTTGTTATCGGCTATAAGTGTCTTGAGCTTGGCGAACCCTGAGACATCAAGGGAGGTCAGCTTGTTACCCGAAACATCGAGGTATTCTAGCTCACTGCAATTGCTGAGGACGAGGGAGGATATATTGTTGTTCTGAGCCTCAATGTGTTTCAGGGAGGTGCAGCCCTCAGCGTTAATCTTGGTGATCTTGTAGCCTGCAAGGTTGTTCCCGTAGCACCTGAGATCCTCAAGCTCAGTCATGCCGCTAACGTCAATAGTGCCCATAATGCTGTCATTGTAGACGTAAAGATACTTTAGCTTCTTGAAATACTTAACGCCCTCAATGCTCCTAATGCCCTTCCATTTTGCGCCGTTGTCCGCCAGAATTTCGGGACGGCATGAAAAATTGGGGTCAGCGTTCGGGTTTACGTTGTCAGGGTGAGGCCCGGCGTGCCAGCCCATATCGGTAGCGTTCTCGATTTCGGACTCGCTGAAGTAGCCGTCATCGTCTGTGTCGAACCTGAGCCTGCAATACTCACGGAAGAGTGGATCCGAGAAGTGCTCCTCGTCAATAGGTATTGAGCCATCCTCGCCAGGGTACGTAACGAACATCGGGGTATAGCCGCCATTATTGAGTTCGGAATATGTGCGTTCACCCTTGTGAGTTCCTACGTGGTTGTTTTCGTCCCAATAAGGAGTCTGGTCAACGTAGGAGATTTTCTGTGCTGAAGTGTCATTCGCTACTACTAGTATTACGTGATCATAGTTGTCGAGGTAGTCGCCCTTCTTCAGCTTGGAGTAGGATTCGTTGTTCCTGCTGCCCTCTGTAACGCGCTCGCTCCAGCCTGCTTTAAGGTGGAACTGTGTAGCGTTCCGCCTAGTCAGTCCTGCGCTTGCGGGAAAGCCCTTCCTGATGCAGTCAGTAACGAATGCGGCGCAGGCATACCCGTATTTCATGCTTGTGCGCCATATTGTATTGCCGTTTGCGTCTTTGCCGATTGAGTAGGTTGCGGTGTCATAGAGGCCGTTGTTCGTGCCGCCCTTGTACTGGTCAATGAGTGCCTTGTAGTCCTCGTAGGAAGTCTGAGTGCCGTTCAGGGTGTAGGGAATGCCCCGGATCTGTCCTGCAGGAATCCATGTGCTTGTGTTGTGGAGAAGTATGGGCTTGTCGGCAGTCCACGTGAAATTGTAGACCTCCCACGCGTAATTGACGACCGTATCGCGCGGAGAATCAGCCCATGCCGAAGAACACGCCGCCAGAATTGCTGCAAGTAGTGCCGTGAAGAACACAGCCAGCTTTTTCCTTGACATGAAGAATCATCCTTTCTTTGGGATTATTATCGGAGTCAGTATATCACAGCATGACTAGGGGCTTTGGTGGCGTTGTCCCGGCATGAAGATCACGAACGCCGGAGAAGTTTCTTCAGTGTCAAGAAGAGGCCGGGGAATTTGTGCCTGACGAAATCCTTTATTCTCCACGAGTCAATCACTGGGATATGATGTTCTTTGAGCCAATGCTTCATCATCTTCAAGCGTTTTGAGTTGTTCCCGAAATTTTCCGTTGGCCTGATAAATTCACATGGCCGGTCATTCATCACGTCATCAAAGAGTTTCAGCCACTGCTTGACGAGGAGTTCAGGGAGGAATGTTTTTTCAGTGAACTCTTTTGCCTGCCTGCCAAGCTCCAGGTTAAGTGCCTTGTCCTTGAGCAAGAGGATTATGTATTCTTTCATCTCGTCATAATTCCTGCCCAAGAAACCAGTACGGCCATGCTTCACAGCATCAAAGAGGCCATTAGCTGCCCGTGTTACTACTGGTATTCCGCACGCCTCCATTCCGATAGCACTCATTCCCAGCGTTTCGGTCTCAGCAGAAGGGTTCATGACTCCCACTGTGGTCTTGTAGTAGATTTCGGTCTTCTCAATGCCCATGTTGCCGCAGAACTTCACCGAGGGAAGTAGCCTGCCACCCTCCATGAGATACGGGGAGAACTCAGCCTCGTAGTCTTCCGCCGCAACTCCGAGGGGGCCGAGCTCTGCTTTCTTGTTGTAGAGTTTGCCGCTGCCGACAACGTAGAGCCTAGCCTCCGGGACTTCACGGATAATGTCCTTCCACATTGAGGCCAGAACGTGGAAGCCTTTTCCCCGGTACAAGCCTCCTGTGTATGTTACTGCGGGCTTGTCTGGAAATTCCCGGAACCTGAACGGCCTTCCGTCAAGCATGTTGTATATGAACGCTGACTTTCTGATTATGTCGTGGTCTATGTAGTGGTCATAGTGTTCACGGCCAACGAATACGACCCGCTTTATGGCATTGTTCGCGCTTATTGCGTCAATGAGATCATAGCTGAGGTAGTTGTGAATCCAGATGATATATTTCATTCCGTTCTCTTCAGGAAGGGGAGAATTAATATCCGCGTTGAAGACGAGTATATCATTGCCATGAATCTTTGAGAGCCTGATGAGTTCGTCCCAGTCCCGGACAATCCAGCTTTTCACGCCGTCCTGAAGTTTGTTCGTACCCATATGGTAGACTTTGAGCTCTACGTTGCTGAATTTTGAGAGCGCGTAAATCAGCATAATAGTATCGTACTGAGTTCCGCCTGTACCGCTATTGCCGAGCTGTGGGGTACTGAAGTCCATTCCGTCATGGCAGCCGTCATTGAGGTAAACCGCAATCTTCATCCCGGAATGCCTCCACTCCGAGGACAGGCGAATACATCACTCTGCTGAAAATTTCTGTGTCTGAATGGAATTGTGAAAGTGTGGAAGGAATTACTGCCTACTGCCGGGTGTGAAGCGCACGAAGTTTCTGCGAACTGCGAACATTATACGCACGCAATTTCAACTCTGTCAACCTCCTTAATGCTGGATTTTCCAGATTATAGCACAAAAAAAATTCCCCCCGCATCTCTCACGGGAGGAACGTATCATCAATAATCTATTAACCTTCCGGGTCGCCGTCATTGTCCGCAATATCCAGCATCCCGTCATCTTCCTGGACATCCTCACTCACTGCCGGGACACTCTCTGAGGCCATCGCCGCATCATCGTCCTCACTTCGCATAACGTCAGACGCTTCAGGCATAAAGCCTATACCCTCGCCTGCCTTGAGCATTATAGCCTTCATGATCTCGTCCTGGAGAGCCTGATTCTCTGACAGGAATTTTGCCACCGTCTCCTTGCCCTGTCCCAAAGTCTCGCCTTTATACGTGAGCCATGAGCCTTTCTTGCCGATTATCCCGTAGTCCACCGCCATATCTACAACAGCAACACCTACAGGAATACCCTTGCCATAAATCAGGCTTGCATGTGCCGTCCTGAAGGGGGGAGCTAACTTGTTCTTGACGACCTTCAAATATAGTTCATGGCCGATTGTTACGTCGCTCTTCTCAAGTTTCTTGCCCCTGCGGACTTCAAGCCTTATCGACGCGTAGAACTTCAGGGCACGCCCTCCCGTTGTGGTCTCACTTGGGCCGGGTGCGTAACCTGTCGAGATCAGCGCGCGCAGCTGGTTGATGAACACCACGATGCAGTTAGTCTTGGCGATGATTGACGCAAGCCGCCTCAAGGAATACGACATCAATCTTGCCTGAAGTCCCATCTGGCTCTCACCTATACGCCCGTCAATTTCTGCCTGTGGTGTCAGTGCCGCAACTGAGTCAACCACGACAATATCAACCGCCCCGGTCCTCACCATCTGGTCGAGAATGTATAGTGCCTGTTCCCCGCTGTCGGGCTGTGCAAGGTACAAGTTCTCGATGTCAACTCCGAGTGTCTTTGCGAGGCGTGGGTCAAGTGCGTGTTCAGCGTCAATGAATGCCGCGATGCCTCCTGCCTTCTGTGCCTCAGCGATTGCGCAGAGGGCTATGGTGGTCTTGCCTGAGCCTTCAGGGCCGAATATCTCGACTATCCTGCCTTTGGGGTAGCCGCCAATCCCAAGGGCAACGTCAAGTGGAAGAACTCCGCTTGAGATTACCTCGACGTTTTGGCGGGCGGTATCACCGAGACGCATTATTGCCCCGTCGCCGAACTTGCTGCGGATGTCGCCGATTGCCTCCTCAAGAATCTGCTCACGGGTTATCTGTCCTGACTTCTTCGTGATTTTTGCCAGGGTAATCACTCCTTAGGTTGTCATGTGAATTTTGCCTGATAAGTATACAGCATTAAGGCAAGAAAAAACTATCTATGCCATTGATATTATTGAATGGGAATGTGAAATGTTGAAGTCCTTGAAAGGAAGTGAAGGTAAGCTCTGAATAGGAAGGTTCGTAATGAACAGCTGGTGGTTGGGAGTAAGGTGGAGCCCAACAGTTTCAATCCCTAATAGGAAGGTTCGTAATCATAGACAAGGTAGTCAAAATCGGCGGAGCTCAGAGTTTCAATCCCTAATAGGAAGGTTCGTAATCCTCAACACCCCTCATGTCCACTACATTGGGGATTTTATCACGTTTGCACAAATTACGCAATATTTCACCCATCAAACTCATAAAACCTCATGAATACTGAGAGCGTACTTTTTCCGCCGTGCGTCGGTCTCCCCAAAAACTCAAATTTTCACCCCCAAAAAATGGCTTTGGTCAGGCCGCAAAATTTCCCGAATCATAAATCCTTATGGTACAAGAATTTATGACCGGGAAAAACTTTGACCTTAATGCGTCGGTTATCGTCTGAATATTCCGTTAATCATGCTGACATCTTGACCTTCACAGCACATTCAGGCATCGTGAATCTCCCTCCACAGTTCCGAAAGCGCAAACTGTACCGCCCTCGCCCTCACTTCAGTCCTACTGCCCGGCAGCCTCCTCATGACCGCCCTGACTCCCTCGCGCCCGGCAATCCCGAACCACACAGTTCCCACAGGCTTGGCATCACTCCCACCATCAGGCCCGGCAATCCCCGTAGTCGACACGGCATAATCAGCACCGTAAACCTTCCGTGAACCTTCAGCCATCTCACGGGCACATTCTACACTTACTGCCCCGAAATCCCTCAAGGTCTCAGCACTCACATCGAGAAGCGTCATTTTGGCCTCGTTGCTGTAGGTTACTGCCGAGCCGTTGAACACATCAGAGCTCCCGGCAATGTCAGTCAGTGCCGCGCCGATCATCCCGCCAGTGCATGACTCAGCACACGACACATGAACCCCCTTAGCCCTCGCCTCAAGAAGCACAGCATCAGCCAGAGACTTGCTGCCTTCAGGGAGAACGTCATCAATGAACCTTGAGCGCGTTAATCCTTCAGCCCATGCGACTAGTTCAGGTTCACCGCGTATAACCAGCTCAACCTGCGGGAATGCCGGGAGTATCGACACATGAAGGGCATCGTTCCCTATGACTTCGGGGATTTTTACGGCTATGTGCATCTCAGGGATTCCGAGAATTATCACTGACGCTGTACGCTTGGCATCATGCGCGAATATCTCAGGAAGTTCCTGCCTCGTCATGGCCTCATACTCGAACGGTACTCCGGGAAGGGCTATAACCTTCGTTCCCTCACGCTCGAACTTCATGCCCAGTGCAAAGCCTGCAGGGTTGTAGACTGCTTCAGCGAGTTTGGGGATCATTGCTTGGGGGTCTCTCACGCTCTCAGTGTAGGTATAACGCTTCGGGTCATCCTTCACGCGGGAAAGTACACGGTCATATAGCTCATCACATGGCCGCAATCCGCACCCTAAGTATTTGGCGACTGCGTAACGTGTCATGTCGTCATGTGTAGGGCCAAGTCCCCCGGAGATCACGAGAAGGTCAGCATTCCCCACCCAGCGCGACAACATCGCAATGATTTCACCCTCAGCGTCAGGGACAACCTCAATGCGTTTGACCTCCCAGCCCTCAGCGTTGAGATGCCCGGCCATGAAGTGAGCATTCCTCTCAAGCCTAGCACCAGAAAGAAGCTCATCACCTATTGCGACCAATACAGCACTGCTCATCTTGCCCATGCCTCCACTAGTGAATATAGCCATCCTGAATGATACAGGTATGCGTTGAGTCCCTGAAGTATCAGGTTGCTCATTACTCCGCCCACTATGTCATCGGCCATTATTCCCCAGCCGCCCGGTAACTTCTCCATTGCAGAGACAGGCCAAGGCTTGAGTATGTCTATCAGCCTGAACATGAAGAACCCCGGAATGATAAAGCCTTTGGGGAGTAGGTAGAGAGTGAGCCACATTCCCGGAACCTCATCGATATTCAGGAATGACGGGTCTTTGGTGCCGAAATATTCCTCAGACTTCCCAGTAACATAGACACCTACCACCGACACAAGGACTATAGCCCACAAAGGAACGTCAACGAATATGCTAACGACACAGGCAAATGCTGAGCTCACAGTTCCGGGCATTCCCGACGGAATAAACCCAAGACCGAAGACGCTCGCAAGCCATACATACCACGGATAACTCTTCATGCTCTTCACTCCCACATAGTCCTCAATGTATCAGCAGCCTCACGAAGCCGGAGCATGTAACTCCCTGCCAGTTCCCTGCCTGCCTCGTGAGAACGCCTCCTTGCAACTGAAGTGCTTACTGAGAGCATCATTATCGAGGCATATACTCTCATTATGTCTGAGTAATTCTTCAGTGTGTTTTCGTCCGATGTCCCGAAATACTCGCGCATGATAATCTTCCACACTTCAGCGAGCGTTCTATGGTCAAGCCCTATAGTCTTTTCATGAACGGCTCTGACCTTGTCAGGCATAGACGCGCCCATTTCCACAAAATGAGTGTACGAAACAAGAAAATCATTTATCGGTTTCCCCAAGCCTGAATCACCAACGTCAATAAGAATCAAATCATCTCCGCTCACCATCAAGTTACCGGTGTGAAAGTCTGAGTGTATGAACGTGTTCCTGTACGGTATACGGTCAATAATCCCGTCAGCAATGGCTTTGTCGTCCGCTGAAATGAGATCCATTCCGTAAGCTCGGTCTACCCTGATGTGCTGAATGTCCCTTGCGTCAGGAAAAGTCCCCGGCTCAAACTCCGTTGTGTGAAGTTTCTTCAGGAGATTGGCGGCCTTTAAGCTGAGTTCTTCGAGACGTTCCGGGTGCTTGCTGAGGATGCCCGACATTGTGTCAGCGTCAATCATCTCATAGACGAGGCCGTAATCTTCCCCGGCTTTCACTGTGTCAAACGGTATCGCCGTAGGTACGCCGTGAAGGAAAACCTCACGTGATGACAGCCTGTTATGCTCAACCTCAGCAAGGGTTACAGGTTTCTTGTCGTAAACTTTGAGTATCGTCTCAGGGTCAAGCCTGTACACTGTAGAGAATGACCCGCCACCTATGACTTCGAGACCTTCAACGGAAATTTCACGGAGCTTCTTCCTCACGTTCAATAGCTCGGTGAAACCAGTAACCTCAAATATGCCGTACACTTCATTTGAGACGTTGACGATCTCTATATCTTTCCCGAATGCCTTGCGTATCTTCAGGAGGACTCTCAGCCCCGCGCTTGAGATGTATTCGAGACCTTCAGCGTCAAGTATGGGTGTGGCGTTGAGGTACTTCATGAGGTTTTCCGTGAACTGAGCCTCAAGTACTCCGGCGTTATTCGCGTCTATCCTCCCTGTAAGGTACATGGTCAGGGTATCGCCTTCAAGTTTCGTCTTCACTCTATATCACCTCTCCGAACAAGTCATTTTCTTCACAGTCATAGATTTTTGCCCTCACAATGTCGCCGGGGGTAATGCCCTCAGTTTTTCCCGTGAGAAAGACCATGCCGTCAACTTCAGGAGCATCACGGTATGACCTCCCGCAAATCTCATCATCAGCCTCATCAACCAGCACATCAAGTTCACGCCCAATGAAGAGCTCCCCGCGTTCCTGTGCAATTTCCGCCTGAAGCCTCATGAGACGGGAGCACCTTTCTTCCGCTGTCTTCCGTGAGACCTTGCCGGGAAAACCTGCCGCCTTTGTGCCTTCCTCCGGGGAATATATGAACGCTCCCAGACGGTCAAACTCAACATCACTCACGAAATCCAGAACATGCCCGAAGCTCTTTGCTGTCTCTCCGGGGAATCCTGTCATTACCGTAGTCCTGAGTGCAAACATCGGGTCAAGCTCCCGTATGTAGCTGAACACCTGCCGCATTCGTTCAGGGTCTCCCGGCCTGTTCATCCGGGATAGTATTTCGGGGTCTGCGTGCTGTATCGGAACGTCAAGGTAGTGAAGCACCTTCTCCTGCGTCATGAGGAAGTCTATTAGTGCCTCGTCCACTCTTGTCGGGTGAAGGTACAGCAGCCTAAGCCACGTGCCTGCCGGGACTTCACGGTTGAGTTCGCGGATTAGTGCCTGAAGGTTCGTGCCACCCCCTAAGTCCTGGCCGTAGACCGTGAGATCCTGACCCACAAGGCATAACTCTTTCGCGCCCAATGAACACAATATCCTCGCCTCATTGATGACCTGGCTCAAGGGTACGCTCCTCAGTCTGCCACGTATCATCGGAATAGCACAGTATGAGCAGAGAGTGTTGCAGCCTTCAGAGACCTTCAGGTAACGCGTCCAGTTGTTGCTGCTGAGTGATGACGAGACGGGGGGGCAGTTGGTGTTGAGACTGCCGCCGAGAAACTGAATGACCTTCTCCCATTCCTCAGAACGTGCGAAAAGGTCAACGCTCTGTGAGAACTCTTCACGCAGTTCTTTCTCGTAACGGTTCACGAGACACCCGGCAATGATGAGCGTCCTTATTGCCCCGTCATTCTTCAGGCTCTCAAGGTCAAGTATCGCATCAATGTTCTCTTTCACTGCGTCCTGAATGAACCCGCACGTGTTTATGATTGCGCAGTCGGAACTTGAAGCGTCATCCGTAAGTTCATGGCCGCAACCCTCAAGAAGTGCAGAAAGATGCTCGCTGTCCGCAGTGTTCTTCGCACAGCCCATACTCAGGAGAAATATTTTCATGAGGGATTATTCTTCGTACTCGCTGAAACTGTCAGTGTCTATTGCCTTGACCTCAAAGACCTTCTCAACGTTCACGCAGAAATTGTTGGCTATCATCAGGTTAGCTAGTTTCACGCCGTCAATGAGCATGATTCGTTCATCGTTGGCGTAAATCTTTGCGTTTTCCGAGAAACTTGCTGTTGTGGCGAAAATACCTTTGCCGCCCTTGTCCGCAAGTTCCTCCACAAAATCCTGAATGTCTGCCCTGCCTACTGTCCTTCCGGGTGAGAGCTTCCGGGCCTGGATGTAGATGTTCGCGCCTGTCTTGTTGTCGAGGATTACGCCGTGAATGAGGCCACTTCCTGATGATTCGGGGGTGTACCTTGCTGTCTGAAACGCAAAATATCCCATCTTCGAGAGCAGGTCTATAACGAGCATCTCGAACCTGTCAGAAGGAAGTCCGGCGGCCTTCATGAGTATTTCGTCAGCAAGGTCTGAGTTGTGCCGGGCTATAACGTCCTCGATCCTGTGCGTGAACGTGAACTCCTGCGCAAGCCGTGCAAGTTCTGCCTCGTCATCTTCAGGCTCTGTTTCGTATTCGGGCTCTTCTGCGGTGAAGTCTTCCTGTATGTCTTCAGTGTCGTGTATATCGGCCATGTCTTCAGTATGTTCCTCCTCTGGCTCTAAGATTTCTTCAGGGGCATCCTCAGATTCTTGCCCGGCAAAATCCCCGGTGGTCTCAATTTCTCCTGTCTCTTCCGTGAGTTCGGGCAATTCTTCCGTCATCTCCGGCGGTTCATCGGGCTCTGCGGTCTCAGGTGGCAGGCCGTCCTGTGCTCCGGGCTCCGTCATCTCCTCCTGGAAATCGTCAGGCTCAAGGAATGCCTCAGTGCCGGGGGCTTCTTCGTGTTCAGTGATGTCTTCGGTTTCGGGTAATTCCTCCGTCTCTTCCGTCAGTTCTGGCTCAGGCTCAGGCCCGGCCATAACTTCAGGTTCTTGTTCGGGGGCGGGGTCTTCTGGGATTTCGGGCTCTGTCGTGATTTCGGGTTCAGACTCTTCACTTTCGGGGGGCAGTAAATCTTCCGGCAGTCCATCGGGCTCATCTTCGAGGGGTGTATCTTCCTGCGGCAATGTCTCAGGCTCGGGCATGTCTTCGGGGACTGGTTCTTCCGGGATTTCTGGCTCTGGTGCAATTTCGGGTTCAGCGTCTTCACTTTCGGGGGGTAGTTCGTCCGGCAGTTCTTCGGGCTCATCTTCGGGGGCTGTATCTTCCTGCGGTAATGTCTCAGGCTCAAGCTCAGACTCCGGGCCATCAGGCAGGAGGTCTTCAAGCTCGGTGTCAGTAAGCGGAGGAGGCATCACAGGGTCAGGAGCTTCAAGCCCGAACGTCTCAGCTACAGGAAGTTTCCCGGCCTTCTTCCCCGCAAGGTATTCATCACTGATTGTGTCGGGGTCTTCTTCGAGCGTCTCTATTCCTGCCTTCGTTATCATGTACGTGTTCTTTGAGGGGTTGGAGAGGAGGTTATGCTTCTTCAGGTCAATTTTTGCCTCGTTTATCCTGCTCTTGAATATATTTTTGTCACCTGATGATAGGTCGTTGGGATTAAGCCCGAAACATCCGGCCATGAGTTCGAGAAAATCACTGATTACGAAATTCCGGGGGGCTTCTCCTTTGAATGCCTCAAGCAGCGGCTTCCGTATTTCTTGGGTGCCGGGGATTGGCATAATGTCTTCACCTCGTGAATGAATTGATTTATATGTGGTTGGGAAAAATTATACTTCAAATTTCGGGGCGGGCAATATAATAACTCCCACACCAAAAACTCAAAGGAGACAAATAATTTCATGAAGGCCGCAAAAATTTTCACGTTCCTGTTCCTCACAATGGCCGCCGCGTCATCATCACCATCACCAGAAATTGACGGCTGGACTCCCTCAAGCCTCGACCAACGCCGGGCAATCCCCAACAACTCATCAGCACCCGAAAGATTATCACCTCTCCATGAGCTCCAGCCCCTGAGCAATGATGAGGGAGTGATACGCCGGGTAAAGCTCCCTGACGGAGTGAAGGCCGTTGCCCTGACGTTCGACATGTGCGAGCTCGACACAAACACTACAGGCTGTGATATGGACGTTCTGAACTTCCTCCGTGAACGTGGCCTGCCTGCAACTCTCTTCATGGGCGGTAAATGGATGAGGACACATTCCCGGCGAGTAAAGCAAATCATGAATGAGGGTGAACTTTTCGAGATAGGCAACCACAACTGGAGTCATGGCAACTGTGCATTGCTCTCACCTGAAGGGCTCAAGGCTCAAGTTCTCTGGACACAGTCAGAATATGAGCTTCTACGTGAGGAGTCAGGAGCAACAGACATTCCCGACGTTCCGGGTCTCTTCAGGCTTCCCTACGGCAGGAACAACGAGCGGGCTCTGAAGGTCATTGCCGGGTTGGGTCTTCGGGTCATTCAGTGGGACGTTGCGGCAGAGGCGGGCGACAACTCAAACCCTAAGAGGGCGGCAAGATCTGCAAGACTTGTTGCGGGGATGACGAGGCCGGGAAGTATCCTGCTCTTCCACGCTAATCTTGTGCCCAAAGGTACGGTGAACTTGTTGCGTGAACTGGTAGACATTCTTGAGGGTGAGGGCTATGAGTTCGTGAAGGTCAGTGAGCTCTTGGAGATGGGAGAACCTGAGACTGTGAGGGACGGGTATTTTTCGCGGCCAAAGGATAATTACGCACTCGACAAGAAATTTGGGGTTGACGGTACAGGGAGGAGGAAGGCTTTTACAGGGAAGCCATAACTTAGTGCATGAAAAATTTTGCTTGTTAAACGCTGAGTAAAAATGTAGAATTTTACCATCTGCCCAAATTACGAACTGATTAGGGATTAAGTAATTCAGCACCCCTTCTTTTTTTTGGGAATATATATTTTCATGTTTGACGTTTAACAGAAAGGATAAAGAACATATTATGCAGTATGTGTTGGCACTATTCTCCTTCATTGCCGGCTCAGGATTAGGCTATGCAGTACTGAGGGCGTGGGATAACTCCCGCATCAACGGCGTGAAGAACCAGATCACTAACATGCTCCGAGAAGCCGAAGAGAACTCCGAGCGCATCAAGCAGGCCAAAATTACCGAGACCCGCGAAGAAGTAACCCGCCTCCGACAGGAAGCCCAGAAAGACATCAAGGAACGACGAGCCGAAATCCAGCGTACAGAACGTAAGCTCGAACAGAAAGAAGACAACCTCGACAAGAAAATTGACCGCGTAACCCGCAAAGAAGACGAGCTCAAAGCTAGGCATGAAGACCTCGAAAAGAGACGTTCAGCCCTTGAGGAGACAATCCAGCAGCAAGAAGTCAAGCTCCAAGAAATCGCCGGAATGACCAAAGACGAAGCCCAAGACATATTAATGCGGAAGACCGAAGCAGACGCAAAGCACATGTTGGGTCTCAAGCTCAAGGAACTGGAGGAGTCAGCCCAGCGTGAAGCCGACAAGAGAGCCCGCGACATTATCGCCGGAGCAATGCAGAGGTGCGTGGTCGAGAGCGCAGGAGAGTCCAGCATCAGCGTTGTACCCCTCCCGTCGGAAGAAATGAAGGGCCGCATTATTGGCCGCGAAGGAAGAAATATCCGAACGTTCGAGAGCCTCACAGGAGTAGACCTTATCATTGACGACACTCCCGAAGCAGTAACACTCTCCAGTTTTGACCCGATAAGACGCGAAATTGCCCGCCGTGCCATGGAACGCCTCGTAGTTGACGGACGCATTCACCCCGCAAGAATCGAGGAGCTCATCGAGAAGGCCGCCCGTGATATTGACGAGGAGATGATCACCGAAGGCGAGAACGTGATACTTGAGCTCGGCATCAAGAACATGAACAACGAACTTGTGCGTACTCTTGGGCAGTTGAAGTTCCGTTACAGCTACGGCCAAAATGTCTTGTCTCACAGCATAGAGGTAGCGCAGATTGCCGGGATTATTGCCGCAGAGTTGGGGCTTGATGAGGAGCTTGCACGTCGCGGGGGGCTGCTCCACGACATCGGGAAAGCCATAGACCGACAGACTGAGGGCCCACATGCAGAGATTGGCGCGGACTTGGCCCGGAGAATGGGGGAACGCCCGGAGATAGTGAGCTGTATTGCCTGCCATCATGACAGCCTTGAAGTGAGCTCAGTCTATGAGGTTATCGTGTCAGTAGCTGATGCCATAAGTGCATCAAGACCGGGTGCACGACGTGAGAGCCTTGACGCGTACATTAAGAGGCTGGAGAAACTTGAAGAGATTGCGCAGAGCTTTGAGGGTGTAACGAAGGCTTATGCGATGCAGGCAGGCCGTGAGGTCAGGATCATGCTCGATGCCGGAAAAACTGATGACGGTACTGTGCACAAGCTGGCGTTTGACGTTGCGAGAAGGGTTGAGGCTGAGCTGAAGTACCCCGGACAAATCAAGGTCAGTGTATCACGTGAGACGAAAGCCTCGGAGTTCGCGAAATGAGAATACTTTTTTCGGGCGATGTTGCTTGGAGGACAGGAAGGGATTCATTAGCCCTTGCCCTCCCGGAAATAAGGAGGCTCCACGGCAGCTTTGACTTCACCATCATAAACTGTGAGAATGCCGCCCACGGTAAGGGTATGACCGACAAGATATTTGACGAGTTTATCGCAATGGGAGTAGACGCGATGACTTCAGGCAATCACATTTGGGACAAGCCCGCATTCTTCACGACACTTGACGCGGAGACACGAATATTCCGCCCCGCGAACTATCCTGCCTCATGTCCTGGACGTGGGCACGGGATCATCGAGCGCAAGGGTAAACGTCTGGGTATCCTCAACCTTGCCGGCCAGGTGTTCATGCCGCCGATAGACTCGCCGTTCACGTGTGCTGATGCCCTAATCTCGGAGCTGAAATCACAGGGCGGGGATAATCTGCCGGTGTTCGTGGACTTCCACGCCGAAGCAACGAGTGAGAAGCAGGCCATGTCGTACTACCTTGACGGGCGGGCGTGTGCAGTTGTCGGGACACATACCCACGTCCAGACGGCGGACGAGAGGGTTCTGCCACATGGGACGGCGTACATCTCTGACGCAGGAATGACGGGGGCACATGAGGGCATTCTTGGTGTGAGCTATGAGTCAGTGATGCCGAAGTTCACGCAGGGGTTGCCGTGCAAGTTCGAGGCCAGCGGGGACGGTGCGGCGTTCAACGGGGTAATAGTTGAGGTTGACGATGACACGGGGCTTTCTGTGGGTATCGAGAGGGTACAGCTCAAGACCGAAGGACTAACTTAGCGCAACAGGTCAGGGGTGCAATATGAAGGCAGAAATAAATTCCTTCCTTGTGTGATAGCAGGGGAGGATTTTTTTGTGTCTTGAAGGTTGTTGCGTGCGGATGTCCAGCCCTTGCCGTCAGTTATCCAGATGAACGTGAAGCCGTCAATGTTCCGGGCATGTTCTGAGATTAGCCGGTAACTACGTGCGGGTTCGTTGAGCTTTGAGCCTTTGTCTGTGTAAAAGTTTGTCTCAATTGCGTAGACATGGCCGGATGTATTTACAGCGAAGTCCCAGCGTTTATTCGATGCAAAGTCTTTGGGAAAGGTTATGCCGAATTGCCGGGAGACTCAAGTTTTTGTTACATGCTGTGGACATAATCAATCCTCGCAATCCTCACAATCATCATAATCATCGCTGTCAAAATAGTATTCGATTACGTTCCCGCTAGATTGAATTTTAAGCCCGTCCTCCGCAAAACCAAACTCGACATCCAGAAAGTCCTCAGAATATAGAGTGCATTTTCCATCCTTTCGCATGTCTTCCACTTTGTACAATGCGTCTTGTTTGTCTTTGGCCTCAACAGTAACAATTTTTGTCAATATTTCTGTTATGAGAACTCTAAACTTTGGCATGTCATTACCTCCTTGCGATTTTCCTGTACCTTCCTCCGCCAAGAAACTCAATAAATCCCTTGTCCCTGAGAAACTGCATCTGCTGACGGATTTTTGCCCTTACGTTGTGGTTGTCAGGGTGCTTCTCTCTGAGCTCACCAGCAAAGGCGTAAATGTCATCCAGTGAAAATATTTCGTCAGCGATCTTATCAGTGCATCTCAGAATGTCCATAAGCCAGCCCCGCAGGTCTATGTTCCCAATCTTCAGCCTCACAGCCCGCGCATAATCCTCAATCACCCTGCCTTTGTCCCGTTCAGTATGTGCCTCGATTACCGGGATTTTCCCGCCGTCAGGTATCTCGTCATACATTATCCACGAGCCTACATACCCCGCACGCCTTGCAGTGGGAGAAAGTGCAGGCCGAATCTTCAGGACACCGGGCGTAAAGAAGTGCTTGGGTATCACCGTCAGAGCCTCGACACGTCCGGCACTGTAACGCATCACGAAAAGGTTAGGGTTAGTGCTGCTCATTATCCGTTCAAGCGCGGCGTAATATGCCCCGTCAAGTATGCTCTTCCCGATTGGGCTTCCCTTGCTCTTGAGCTCGTATATTTCACCGCAGGCCTCACACTGGAAATCCGCAAGCCTTGAGTTGTTCGGGAGCTTCACCAGGCTTTCATTCCCGCAGGAAGGGCAGTACATCTCGTTCTTCATCCATGCCTCACTAAGTACCCTCACTATCTGGGAGTTGCTCTTATACCTTGAGGCTGTCATTTCAGGCAGAAAGAGATTCATTGCTCATTGTCCTTTTTGAGATTGTGAATAGTGATATTATAATCAGGCATTCCAGATTTGAAGGAGGAAAATATTTCACCATGTACAAGTTCATATGTGAAGTCCTCGCACTCGCTTTCGTATGTTCCCCGGCATTCGCTGACGAGCCCGCAAAAAGACCCGTCGCAAAGTTCGAGACCTCAATGGGTGATTTCAGGATTGAGCTCTATTCCGACCTTGCCCCTAACACCGTCAAGAACTTCACTGACCTTGCCGCAAAGAATTTCTATGACGGCGTAATCTTCCACAGGGTAATCGACAACTTCATGATACAGGGCGGCGACCCAACAGGTACAGGACGCGGAGGCCCCGGCTACGTTATCCCTGACGAGTTCGGCGAAGGTCTCAGGCATGACGCTCCCGGCATCCTCTCAATGGCGAACGCTGGCCCGAACACTGGAGGCTCACAGTTCTTCATCACCCTAGTGCCTACACCGTGGCTTGACGGACATCACGCAATATTCGGCCATGTCATCGAGGGAATGGACATCGTCGAGGCAATAGGCCACACTGAGACCAACAGGCAGGACAAACCCATAAAGGACGTAGTCATAAAGACCATCATAATAGAGGAGTAATCACCATGAACAAGAAAGTATACGTAACAAGAATGCTTCAGGCTTCCGTGATGAAGATGCTCGGAAATATCTGCGAATATGACGTGAACCATGAGGAGAGGCTCGCGACACGTGAGGAACTCATCAACGCCTTCAAGAATTACGCGGCAGTGATCACAATGCTGAATGACCCCATAGACGCGGAACTAATCAGCATGGCCGGGCCTGACCTCAAGCTCATAGCGAATTACGGAGTAGGCTTCAACAACATAGACATTCAGGCGGCAAAGGCAAAGGGTATCTACGTAACCAACACCCCCGACGTTCTCACGGATGCTACGGCAGATACGGCGTTCACGTTAATGTTCGCGTGTGCTCGGCGGGTAATCGAGTGCGACAACATAGTTCGTACCGGCTCATTCCTCTGGGCACCCAAATACATGCTCGGCTATGACATCACTGGCAGAACAGTCGGCATAATCGGCGCGGGACGTATAGGCGCAAACTTCGGCATCAAGGCAGCACGTGGCTTCAACATGAAGGTGCTCTACTACAGCAGGAGCAACTCACTTCACCTTGAGTCAGTCGGAGCACAGAGGACAAGCCTTGAGGAGTTGCTCGAACGTTCGGACTTCGTGAGCCTCCATGTGCCACTTACAGACGCGACACGACACATGATAGGTGCAAAGGAGCTCGCAAAAATGAAGCCTGACGCAATCCTCATCAACACGTCAAGAGGCCCAGTAGTTGACGAGAAGGCACTAGCTGATGCCCTGAGCAGGAAGGTTATTGCCGGGGCTGGGCTTGATGTCTACGAGAATGAACCCGACGTACTGCCCGAACTCAAGGCACTTCAGAACGTGGTATTGCTGCCACACATAGGGACAGCGACATTCGGGACACGCAAGGAGATGGGCTTTATGGTGATCCGCAACATTGAGGCCGTATTTGCCGGGAAAGAACCGCCCCAGATGGTGAGGGTGTAAATGAAGGCTGAAGAACTCAAGAAGTTACTGCCCCCGCGTCCTGAAGATATGCACAAGGGCAACAGGGGAAGGGTACTCATCGCGGGAGGCTCGGTGCGTTATCCGGGTGCTCCTGCATTGAGCGCATTGGGAGCGTTAAGGGCTGGCGCGGGTGTCGTTACCCTCCTCTCAATACAGAAGGTATGTGAGGCTTGCGCTTCCCGTCTTCCTGAAGTGATTTACTGTTTCGATGATGACACTTTCAGGTGGAAGGAGCTTGCACTCTCGCAGAAGAATATTGATGCCCTAGTTATTGGCCCCGGACTTGACCGAAGTGTTGCCGCCGAGATATTCACGTCCAGAATGTGGCGCGAATGGCCGGAGAAAATCCTTGTTGACGGTGATGGCCTGAATGCTCTTGCTGTGTCGAAGGATGACCTTAAGCCCCGTAAAGACTCAGTGATGACACCACATGAAGGGGAAGCCGGGCGACTGCTTGGGATTCCTGCCGAAGCCGTGAGGTCTGACCGTCCCGGTGCAGTGCGTGAGTTGTCCGAACGCTGGGGCTGTGTCGTCCTGAAGGGTCATCACACTCTGATTGCCTCCGGGGAAAAGTTCGCCGAGATACCCTACGGAGGGCCTGAGCTCTCAGTTCCGGGCTCTGGTGATGTACTTTCGGGCTGTATCGGTGCGTTCCTTGCGGGAGGGCTTGAGGCGTTTGATGCGGCAGTACTGGGAGCGTCAGTTCATGGCCTCGCTGGTCAAGTCCTAGCACGTGATGGGATTGACGGGATACTTGCCTCAGAGATTGCCGGAACAATAAGGAAAGTAATCCACGGGTTGAGAGCCGGAAAATGAGGACTGAACGAAAGCGTGTAGACTGGGACGCTGAAATCGAGAAGACCGAGAAGATTCGCCGCAAGGGTCTGTTCATGAGCATATTGAGTTTCGGGATGGCCATAGCGTTCATATTCGGGATAAGCCGCTCAACCGGGGCAGACATAGAGATACCCCGTGCCGTACTTTTCGCCGTAATATTCTGCGTGTCGTGTGTGGTCTTCCGTGCAGTCGTCAAGCACCGTGCCGAGAAACGCAGGAACTCACAGCCCCATGAATGACGCAAAAATTTTCGTCTCACACTCTGAGGACGACACCCGGAAGTTCGGCCATTCTCTGGGTGATGCCTTAATGCCCGGCGTTACTGTCCTGCTCTATGGCGACTTGGGGGCAGGAAAGACCGTACTAGTTCGGGGTGCTGCTGAGGCATTCGGGATTACCGGGGTCCGAAGTCCGTCATTCACACTCATCAACGAATACACATCAGGAACAGGAATATACATCATTCACGCCGACCTATACAGGCTTGACCCTGAAGGTGTCTGTGCACTTGGGCTTGACGAATACGCCGGGGCTGATGATGCAGTCCTTTTTGTGGAGTGGCCGGAACGCTGGGCTAATCCTCCCGTTGATGACGTTGTGAGGGTATATTTTACCGCACTGAATGAGGCTGAACGTGAGATAAGAATCTCTGCTTACGGTGCGAAATCTGAGGAGGTCATCAAGAGGCTGTGAATATTCTTGCGATTGACTGCTGCCTGAAACTAACAGGAGCCGCCTTAATGCTTGACGGTGTAATCTCCGGCCATGAACAGGAGGACTTAGGGAGGAGGCAGACCTCAGAGCTTCCCCGAATGTGTGAACGCCTCATGAATGCCGCAAGTCTCTCGTGGCCTGAACTCGACTACATAGCCATCACGAACGGGCCGGGTTACTTCACGGGTATACGTGTCGGGGCAGCCTATGCTTCGGGGCTTGCCTATGCTTCGGGGGCAAAGGTTATTCCCGTCTCAGCACTCGACATGCTGGCCTTCACCCACAGGAAGAATGACAGGGCGGGGCGCAAAATCCTGACGGTGATTTATGCCGGTCATGGCTGGGTCTATGCGTCATGTGATGGCTTCCTTGAGGCCGGGGAATACTCACACGCTGAAGTTCTCTCGTGGCTTGAGGGGAATGATGATGCCTCCGTGATCTCTGATGACCCGGAACGTACAGCACTGGACATTCCCGGAATGCTTCAGGTGAGGCCGGATATAGTTTCGTTGTGTGAGATTGCTGGGGAAAAGGTTAGTCTTGCTGTCAGCCCTATGGAGCTCAAGATTTCGTATTACCGTGCTCCTCAGGGAGTGAGCTAAATAGAAAGGAATGAAGATACTTCTATGAATACTGCTTTAATCGTTGATGCAATTTTTGGCGTAATCCTGATATTCTTTCTCTACCGTGGCTTGGTCAATGGATTTTCAGGGGAAGTTATCGGGCTTGTTGGCTTCTTCGTGAGCACCTTCTGCGCATGGAATTTCCTTGACCCTGCCGTAGAACTTGCCTCACGCTACATCAATAACCCTGCCTTTGACAGGACGCTTCTATCACTGATTTGTTCGGTCTCAATATTCTTTGGGGTAGAGATAATATTTGCAGTGGTAGGGTTCATTCTGTCATTGCTCGTGAAGGTTACCAAGCTCTCAGTTACGGATCACATTTTCGGTATGATCGTCGGCTTCCTGAAAACCTGCTTCATCGTCCTGATAGTATATGCCCTCCTCTCGACATTCCCGAAGTTCGTACCTACTGAGTGGATGAATGATAGCTGGAGCATGAAGGGAGCATCTTACGTGTGGCCTCACATACGCGACTTGCTTCAGGAACGCGGGATAATCGACTTCACGGCACTGACGGGCGGAAATTAGCCGGATGAGAATCTCACAGAGTGTTTCAGACATATTAGAGCTGGAAAAAAATTTGCTCCCCTTCCGTGAAAGACTGCGCGGCGGATTAGGGGAGTTAATTTTGGCCTCATTGAAGCCTGCTGAGGATTACGACACCCTCAAGGAACGCGAAAGACTCCTCCGTGAATGGCTCGACTTGACCGACCACAACGGCGAGTTCTCGTTCAACGCCGGGCTTGAGGCAGTATCCCCCATGTTCGTGAACGCAAAAAGGAGCGGCATACTCTCAGGCTCAGAGCTCTTGCGGGTCAGGGCAGTCCTCCAGTGTGCGAGGCATATACGCGAGGGGCTTGCTGGGATTTCCGGGAACTATGGGAGCATCGACAGGCTGAGACGGGGATTAGGGGACTTCACCCCAGAGATTGACGCGCTGAATGTCGTTGAGGACTCCGGGAGGCTCTCGGACAACGCATCGCCTAAGCTGCGGGACATTCGCGGGGAACTCGAAACCCTCAAGAAGACAGGCAGGAGACTTGCGCAAAAACTCTTTGAGGACCCGGACACCAGCAACATGCTTCAGGAGCGTTCATTGTCGTGGCGTGATGGCAGGTTTCTGGTGCTCGTTCGTCAGGAGTACATCAACAGATTCCCCGGGCTTGCTGTCGAGCGTTCAGCCTCCGGGAACTCCGTATACATGGAGCCCAAAGCCTTAAGCCGCGTCAACAACAGCCTCATCATCCGCACGAAGGACGAACAGGACGAGGAACGCCTAATACTCTTAGCCCTCACACGAAGCATATTGTCCCGCGAAAACGCCATCATCAACGCTGAAAGGGTCATAGGTACTCTAGACCTTCTCTGTGTCTGTGATGACCTCATACGCAACAAGCACTGGGTCATTCCTGAGCTCACGGGGCAAAAAGTTTTCAGACTCATTGATGCCCGTCATCCCATGCTGAAAGACAAGGCCGTACCCGTAACGTTCGAGTGCGGGGAAAAGTTCAGCACCCTCGTAATCACAGGCTCGAACACTGGCGGAAAGACCGTAACCCTCAAGACTGCCGGGGTACTCGTGGCTATGGCGTGGCTAGGTCTGCCCCTGCCTGCAAGGGACGGGACGCTGATCGGGACGTTCGACGCAATTTATGCCGACATTGGCGACGAACAGAGCATAGAGCAGAACCTATCGACGTTCAGCGCACACCTCCAGAAAATCATTCACATCCTCAAGGAATCTACAGCCTCATCACTGATACTTCTTGACGAGCTCGGAGCAGGTACAGATCCGCATGAAGGCGCGGCGTTGGGTGTGGCGATCCTCCAGACCCTCAAGGAGAAAGGCTGTATCACCCTCGCAACGACACATCACAACCCCGTGAAGCAATATGCCCTCATTACTGAAGGAGTAGAGACCGCAAGCATGGAGTTCAACATTGAGAGGCTTGAACCAACCTACAGGCTCTTGATGGGAATACCAGGACGAAGCAGCGCGTTGCTCATTGCCCGGCGTTACGGTATGCCTGAAAGCGTCCTTGAACTTGCGCAGGGTGAGCTTGACTCCCGTGAGGTTACGGCAGAGGACATCATGAGCGAGCTCAACGAACGAAGGGCAGCACTCGACACGGCAGAACGTGAAGTGCATTCGGCCATGAAGGAGGCTGAGGACTTGAGGAGGACATACCAGAGCCGCGTGAAGGAGATAGACTACCAGAGGGACAAAATCATGCAGGCGGCAGACAGGAAGGCCGAGAAGTTCATTGCCCAGGCAGAAGAGACCTCGAAGGACATAATCAGGAGCATGGAGGAGACAGCGCGGGACATGGCGAGACGTGGCTACAACGTTAAACGAAGGGAGCTCAGGACGTTACGGGGAGCAATCGACAAACGACACCAGAAACGCACTGAACGTGAGATCGAGAACAGCCCCAAGCCCTTTGAGCCCGCACCGGGAGTTACTGCGATGGTAGCAGGGAGCGGGATTGTTGGCATCATCAACGAGATACGCAACGGACGCGCATACATGACAGCCGGGCCGATGAGTATTGATGTCCCGTTGAGCCAGCTCATAGCCACCGACAAGAAGGCTCAGGTTGCCACACCCCCGCAAGACACTACGAGACTTCCGAGACCTGACAGTGTCCCTTCCTCGATCATGGTCAGGGGAATGCTTGTTGCTGAGGCCATGCCACTGGTCGAGAACTACCTGGATCGGGCATATCGGTCAAACCACTCTGTAGTTACGGTGATTCACGGACGGGGTGAGGGAATACTCAGGCGTGAAGTTCATGCGCTGTGTTCGAGGCTTCAGTACGTGAAGAGCTTCAGGCTTGGGAGTGAGGGCGAGGGAGGATACGGAGTTACTATAGTTGAGTTCAAGTAGGATATTCACAAATCAGGCATGATACAATGACACTCACGAAAAAATCCCACAAAGGAGGAAAATTCAGAAATGTATAAACCCATACTTGCCAATAAAGAAACTTACTGGCTCGGCGTTAATGACCATGAGACTGACTTGTTCGAGTCCCTCTGGCCTCTTCCGCAGGGTGTCGCATACAATTCATACGCGGTAATAGGCACGACAGCAACCGCCGCAATCGACACAGTGAAAGGCCCCTATCATGACGAATACATCAGCAAGCTCACTCAGGCACTCGGAGGCAGGACGCTGAACTACCTCGTCGTCAACCACATGGAGCCCGACCATGCCGGGTTGATCGCACAGCTCAAAGGCATATGGCCCTCCCTGAAGTTCATAGGCAACGCAAAGACCCTCCCCATGCTCAAGGGCTATCACGGAATCACTGAAGACACAATCAGCGTGAAGGACGGCGACACCCTCGACCTTGGCGGCCATGTATTGCGCTTCTTCACCGTCCCGATGCTGCACTGGCCTGAAAGCATGGTTACGTTCGACACAACAACGGGCGTTCTCTTCTCGAACGACTCATTCGGGGGCTTCGGTGCTCATGAGGGAGGGATATTCGACGACGAGAAGAACCCTGAACGCTGGCAGGACGAGATGCTAAGGTATTATGCCTGCATAGTCGGGAAATACTCGAACATTGTGCAGGTTGCCTTGAAGAAGTTGGGCGGCCTCCCAATCACTAACATATTCCCCTCACACGGTACGCTCTTCAGGAAGGACATTAAGCAGGTAATCTCACTCTATGACAAGTGGAGCAGGTACGAAGGCGAGAAGGGAGCTGTTGTAGTTTACGGCTCAATGTACGGAAATACCCGGCGAATGGCTGAGGCTGTCTGCTCTGGCCTAAGTGAGGCGAAAATCAAGGACGTAAGGCTCTATGACGTTTCACGGACTGACGCGTCATACATTCTGCGGGACATCTGGAAGTTCCGGGCGTTTGCTCTCATGGCCTGCACGTACAACACCCAGCTTTTCCCCCCGATGGAAGCGTTGTGCTCAAAGCTCCTCAGCCGTATGCCAAAGAACAAGTTTATCGGCCTTGCAGGAAGTTACACGTGGAGCAAGGGAGCATTGACGGCACTCCAAGATTACGCGGCAAAAAGCAAGCTCGAACTCATAGGCCCGGAGGTTGAAGTCTACACCTCGCCAACTCCTGAAGACCTCGCGAAACTCTCAGAGCTCGGCAAAAACTTAGGGGAAGCCCTCGAATGACTGAGTACGTTACCCGCCCCAAGCGCAAGAATGAACTCTGGCTTAGTGAGTTCAGTACCGACAACCTCAAGCTCTCAATGAGGGTCAAGGAGTGCGTCCACTCAGAGAGAACGCCCTATCAGGAGCTCCTTATTGCGGACACGTTCCAGTATGGCCGGGTGATGATGCTTGACGGTGCCTATCAGCTCACGGAGAAGGACGAGTTCACTTACTCCGAGATGATGGCTCATGTTCCGCTTTGTGCTCACCCAAAACCTGAGAACGTCCTCATCATTGGCGGAGGCGACGGGGCAATAATGAGGGAAGTCCTCAAACATGAATGCGTGAAGAGATGCACATTGATTGACATTGACGAGAGAGTGATAGAAGCCTCGAAGAAGTACTTGCCTTTTGCGGGCTGCTCGTTCAGTGATTCACGGGCTGATGTCAGGTGCATGGACGCAATGAAGTTCATTCGTGAGACCAGTGAACGCTATGATGTCGTTATCGTCGACAGCACTGACCCTGTGGACTTTGCGGCGGGGTTGTTCCAGTCGGGATTTTACGGGGACGTTAAGCGAGTGATGACGGACTCGGCCATGCTCTCGGAACTCACAGAGTCGCCATTCACTGATACTGCGTTGATGCGTCAGGCAATCCGTGAGATGCGGAAGGTCTTTCCCGTTGTCCGAATGTACTGGGGGGCAGTGCCTACGTACCCTTCAGGAATGTGGACGTACGGGGTTGCCTCAATGCGTGAAGATCCTTCCGTGCCAGTGAGGACGGTCAAGCCCACGCGATACTACACGAACGAGATACACCGGGCAAGTTTCATTTTGCCGCCATTCCTTGAGGAGCTCATACAGTGAAAGAAAATCCCCCAGTCTGATACATGGCCGGGGGTTTTTGTTGAGTTTTTGTTGAGTTTTTTGCTCTCTATATTCTTCCCTTCAGGTAACTCACTGCCTCACCTGCCGGAATACTTACCTGTGAGCCGTCCTCCATGTCCTTCACCGACACTGTGTCATTCGCCGCCTCGTCAGCACCAATGATGCACGCAAACCTGCAAGTCCCCGCACTCTTCATCTGAGCCTTGAAGCTCCTTCCTGACGTGTCGCATTCCGCAGAAATTCCGGCCTTCCTCAGCTCATAGGTCAGTGCCTGAACAGCTCCCCTCACGTCATCACCGAGTGCCGCTACGTACACACTAACGCCCGGCATATTCCCGAACGAGCAGCCCTGTTCCTCCATGACGAGAGCCACACGGTCAAGCCCGCACGCAAACCCAACGCCCGGAATCTTCCCGCCGCCAATCGCTGAAGCAAGGTTGTCGTAACGTCCTCCCCCGGCAACTGCGTTCTGTGCCCCCAAGTCGCCGGATAATATCTCGTAGGCAGTCTTGGTGTAGTAGTCCAGACCCCTGACAAGTCTCTTGTTGAGCGTGTACGTGAAGCCCAGACGTTCAAGCCCGGCCCTAACCTCCGCGAAGTGTTCCCGGCATTCGTCGCAGAGTGAGTCGAAGATGTCGGGTGCTCCGTCTGAGACACGGCCGCAGGATTCGTTCTTGCAGTCGAGGATTCGGAGGGGGTTGCGGTCAAGACGGTCAAGACATGTCCCGCAGAGTTCGGATTTCCGGGAAGTGAAGTAGTCGATCAGCTTCTGGCGGTAAACAGGTCTGCATTTCTCACAGCCTACCGAGTTGATGACTACCTCAAGGTTCTTCAGGCCAAGCCGCCGGAAAATCTCAATGCTCAGGGCGATAACCTCAACGTCAGCCATTGGCCCGGCAATCCCCAGACATTCAGCATCAATCTGGTAGAACTGCCTGTAACGTCCCTTCTGTGGTCGTTCGTGCCGGAACATTGGCCCCCAGTTCCAGAGCTTGGCACTTGCTCCTTGTGCGCATAGGTTGTTCTCGATTGCTGCCCTCATTACCCCGGCGGTCGCTTCTGGCCGGAGGGTGATGCTCCTTCCTCCCCTGTCGTTGAATGTGTACATTTCCTTCTCGACAATGTCAGTAGTCTCGCCAACTCCCCGTGAGAAAAGTTCAGTGTGCTCAAAAATGGGAAGGTGTATCTCACTGAATCCGAAGTCCTTCATTGCCTTTGATGCTGTCTGAACGATATATGACCACTTCCACGACTCGGAAGGAAGAATGTCTCTTGTCCCTCGTGGTGCGCTTATTGCCGGCATGTAGTAAATCACTCCTTGCTGAATTTTTCAGGATATATAATATAACTCACTTCAAATTCACGGAGAATTTATTTTCAGGACAAATAACAGGGAGGAGTTTTCGTGTGGTATACATAGCCTGTTTCTTAGTATCTATATCGCTCTCGTACGCAGCCTCACGCTCGAAAAACAAGGGGGTAATATTTCTTTGCTCCCTCCTGTGCATCTTAATACCCTGCATACTTGGGGGGCTCAGGGCTCACGGTATAGGAACAGACACAAGAACATACGGAAGGCCGGACTGCGATGCTGCTCTCCACTCCTCAAGTTTTGATGCTTTCAGGTCTGTATGCCGAAGGGAGTGGGGCTATGGACTTCTTTGCTATACCGTCATGAATACCCTCGGTTCAGAAAACTGGTGCTACTTCTTCTACCAGCTCATAACGATAAGCTGCTTCTACATAGGAGCATACAAGCACAGGAAGAATATATCACTACCCATGATTATGACCGTATGGTTTCTCATGTTCTACAACACAACATACAACAACATGAGGCAGAACATGGCAGGGTCAATAATTTTCATGGGGTTCAACAACATAGAAGAGAAAAAATATCTCAGGTTCTTGCCTTATGTTTTTTTTGCTACGTTCTTTCACCGCTCGGCCGCTATAACTATTGTGCTTCTTGTGGCAATGCACTACGTCATGACCTCAGACTTCATCAAAAAAAATATATGGACGAAGATTTTGGTCTTTTATGGCTCAGCAGGAGGACTTCTCTTAACCCGGACAATAATAGCCATCGCAGCCGGAATGATCCCCCTCCTGTCAAGATATATTCACTACCTGAACAACAAGTACAACGAGGTGCAAGCTACTGCCTTCATGGCCCTGATAATGTTTGCGGAAATTATCATGCTCACACTGTACAGGAGGAAGGCCGCCCGGACACTCAAAGGGGATTCATTTTGCCGGAACAACATAGAGTTCTACAGGTTCAACCTAGTTTTCTGCCTCATCTTCCAATTGTTCGTGAAGTTCTTCATTGAGAGGGTTCTATTTTATTCTGAGCTGGTAAATGTCCTTGTCCTTGCCGCAATGCCGAGGTTCGTGAAAGAAAAGTACTTCAGGGCTTTCGTAATGGTGTCCGTATTGTTCGTAATGGCGTTCTATTGGTTATGGCTTTTCGTTCGCGGCAACAATTCACGCACATGGCCCTACAAGTCGATAATATTATAATAATGTCCTAAAGGAGGAATTATCGTTGCAGGATATATTTTACACACAACGCAAGATGTTCGGCGAAATCCTACGTGAATATGAACTTGTCAGTCAGGACTCACTAGACAAGGCATTAATGCTACAGAAGACATCCGAAAAGCGGCTTGGTGAAATCCTCGTGTCTCTTGGAGCATTAACCCCGACACAGGTCGCCGAAACCCTCGCAGTCCAGCTTGAGCTCCAGTTCATACAGCTTGACAGATACCAGCCTGAAGACGAGGCCATAAAGATGATCCCACGGAACGTTGCCGAACGCCTCCAGTTAATCCCCCTGAAACTTGATGATGATGATACCCTCCTCGTGGCAATGTCAGACCCCCTTGACATCATTGCACAGGACGAAATAAGAATGATAACCGGCCACGACCTGAGAATAGCCGCATCAGGTGAGGACGACATAGACCGCAACCTCTCGCGAATGTACGACTTCTCCGCGAACATTCAGGGTGCAATGTCCGACACACTGGAGGCAGGCGACGCATATACCCCCCTTGCCGCAACAACGAATACAATGAACCCGGATGATGCCCCGCTGATTGAGCTCGTGAACAACGCAATACAGCAGGCCGTCAGGGAGAACGCCTCAGATATTCACTTCGAGGCCTACGAGCAGATGAGCCGAATACGCTTCAGGGTTGACGGTGCACTGTACGTGCACAACCAGTATCCCGCCGTAGTTCAGCCCGCCGTAGTCTCGCGCCTAAAGATCATGTCAGGAATGGACATCGCCGAGAAACGTAAGCCACAGGACGGAAGAATACTCACCATAATTGACGGCAGGCACATAGACCTTCGCGTCAGCTCGCTGCCAACAATGAGCGGCGAAAAGATAGTGCTCCGTATCCTTGACCGTGATAATTCGTTCGTTGAGCTTGAACACCTTGGTCTTGAAGATGATGACATGGAACACATCGACAACTTCTGCAAGACACCTTGGGGAATGATGCTAGCCACAGGCCCGACAGGTTCAGGAAAATCCACAACGCTATACTCAATGCTCAAGAAAATAAGCAACCCCGACATCAACATAGTAACGGTTGAAGACCCTGTAGAGTTCTACATCAACGGAATAAATCAGGTCAACGTGAACGAGAAGGCCGGGCTTACGTTCGGGAGTGCATTGCGCTCAATCTTGAGGCAGGATCCCGACAAGATCATGATCGGAGAGATACGCGACACCGAGACCGCACAGATAGCCATACGTTCGGCACTGACCGGGCACTTTGTCCTCTCGTCCCTACACACTAACGATGCTCCGAGCGCGGCAACAAGGCTCATTGACATGGGGATAGCACCGTTCCTTCTTGCGGCATCACTGACCGGGGTTGTGGCTCAAAGGCTCGTGAGGTGCTTGTGTCCTCACTGCAAGGAAGAGTACGAGCTTGACGACAATACCTGCGAGAAACTGGGAGTTCCTCCGGGAAGCACTGCCTACAAGCCCGTTGGCTGCCCCAAATGCAGGCACGGCTACAAGGGAAGGCGCGGCATCTATGAGATCATGGTACTCAACGACTACCTTCGCGAGATGATCATCAAGGGGGCTGACGCAATGGAGCTCCGTGAGGCGGCAATAGAAGGCGGAATGAAGACACTCAGAAGAGCCGGAATAAATGCGGCACTTCAGGGCAATACATCATTGGAGGAGATATTAAGTGCAACGATTTGACAACCTTGATTTAGAGGAGCTCATAAAGCTGGCAATAAACGACGGGGCAAGCGACATTCACCTAAGCTCTGGCTGTCTTCCTGCCTTGAGGGTTCACGGCTCACTTGACTACATAGAGAGCTCCCCTGTCTTCACGAAAGAGGCACTCGAAAAGTTCATCAGCGAGATTTTGACGGAGGCACAGCACGAGAGGTTCACCAGGACGGGAGACCTTGATTTTGCGTTCACCTACGGCACCCAGCGGTTCAGGGGCAGCGCATACCGTGAGATGAACGGCGTATCACTGACCTTCAGGCTTGTCCCGACACTGATACGTTCGCTTGACGAGCTGGGACTGCCTCCCATCCTCAAGACAATCTCACAGAAACACAGGGGCTTGTTCCTTGCGACCGGCCCGACAGGACACGGGAAGAGCTCAACCCTTGCGGCAATAATCAGTGAGATCAACCACAACCGAAAGGCTCACATCGTTACGATTGAGGACCCGATAGAGTACATTCACACCCCGGCAATCTCAGTCATCCACCAGCGCGAGATAGGCCATGACACCGAGAACTTCGCGTCAGGCATCAGGCACGTTCTGAGACAGGACCCGGACGTAATCATGATCGGAGAAATGCGGGACCTTGAGACAATCGGGGCAGCAATAACCGCCGCCGAAACCGGGCACTTGGTTTTCGGGACGCTCCACACTCAGGACGCTTCACAGTCGATTGAACGCATCGTTGACGTTTTCCCGCCACACCAGCAAAATCAGGTACGCCTTCAGCTAGCCTACACCCTCATAGGAATTTGCTCACAGCAGCTAATCCCCAGAGACGACATCAAGGGCAGGGTCTGCGCAACTGAGATCATGATCACCACCCCGGCAATCAGGGCAAGCATACGGGAGGGGAAGATCAGCAGCATACGCAACGCCATGCTTACGGGAATGAGCTTCGGAATGCACACAATGGAACAGGACCTAGTTCGCTGGTTCAGGGACGGGAAAATCTCAAAGTCAACCGCTAAGGACTTCGCTTATGACCAAGCGGAAATAGACCGGGTAATTTCGGCGGGCATCTAGTGATTTGTAGTGAATTGTGAGAAACTTGCAATTAAATTCCGATGGTCTATAATGCTTCACAGGCACAGGGAATGAACAAAATGAAAGTGAGCTGAGGCAGTGTGAACTTCAAGTACCGTGCAAGAGCTTCCGACGGCACTATTTCTGAAGGATCGATAGAATCGGACACCCAGAAAACAGCCCTCGACATGCTCCGCAACAGGGGAATGATAGTAATCAGCCTTAACGCTCAGGGCGGAGGACGTTCGGCATCCACACCACAGGCACCGGCAAAGAAACCCGGCGCAAAAGGCGGAAGTGTATCGCTGAAGTCCCTTCTTGCCCTCGATATTGGTTCACTCCTGACCGGCGGGAAAGTACCCAACAAGGTCTTGATGGTCTTTTTCCGTCAGCTTGCCACAATGGAGAATGCAGGTCTCAGTCTTGCAACCTCGATTGATGTTATTGCAGGCGGTGAAAAGAACATAGCCCTCAAGAAATCCCTCTTGGCGATAAAGGGACGCTTGGACAGGGGAATGCCGCTAAGTCAGGCCATGAGCCAGGAAAAAGCATTCAGCCCCCTCATAGTGTCGCTTATCGAGGCAGGGGAGGAAGGCGGGCTGCTGGGTTCATCACTGGATCAGGCGGCGGTACTTCTGGAGAAACAGGAGGCACTCAGGAGCAAGATAAAGAGCGCAATGTTCTACCCGGCGTTCATAATGTTGTTCGCGGTCGCAATACTGATATTCTTTTTCCTTTTCCTTGTGCCGAAATTTGAGGAGACTTTCGCGTCCCTGAACATAGAGCTTCCTCAAATAACGCTGGTAATGTTCGGGGTAGGAAAGTGGTTCGCCAGCAATTGGCACTTTGTGGCACTGGGCGTTGTCCTGATTATTGCCGGGCTGTATGCAGTCTCAACGAACAAGCACACCAAGGTAGTCGTGGACAGGGTCAAGCTGAAGATCCCGGTCATGAAGGACCTCGTCATGAAGGCATCAATGGCGCGTTCAAGCCGGACGCTCTCGGCACTGACTGCGGCGGGTGTCCCAATAGTCCGGGCTCTCCAGATGGCGGAGGGTACAGCGGGGAACTCGGCGGTACAGGACGGGTATGCGGCACTCCGTCAGGGGGTAATCAGGGGCATATCACTGGGGGATTCGGCACGCCAGGCGGGGATATTCCCGGTACTGGTCTCACAGATGATGAGGATCGGCGAGGAGACAGGACATCTCGACAACATGCTTGAGCGTGTGGCTACGTGGTATGACCAAGAGCTTGATGAGCAGGTGAAGGCTACAATCTCACTTCTTGAACCGATGCTTATTGTGTTCGTTGGGGGTATAATAGCCATCATAGCAACCTCGATATTTGCGCCCGTAACGTCGGCTATAGTTCAGTTGTCATGAAGTGCAGGTAAATTTTGGAGGGGTGGTTGCCGAGAAATATACTGTGCGCTAGAAGGCAGAAGTTTAAGGAAAGCAGTTCAAATACACACTAGGAGGAAAATAGAACATGAAGACTAATCGTAAAGGCTTTACCCTCGTTGAGCTCCTTATCGTAATCGTGGTAATTGGTATTCTGTCAGCAATGATGATGCTCTCCAGCACTGAGGCTGTAACCTCAGCGAAGGCCAGCAACATAGTGAGCAACCTCCGCAACCTCAAGACGGCGGCATTGTCATTGTCCATTGACAGCGGGGATCTAATTACTTCTAGCACGACAGTGACGACGCTCTTTAACTTGACGAAGAAGTACCTGAACGGCGGGACAAATATTCCTGACATAGGCCAGTATACAATTGTGTTGTCTACAGGCGCAGACCCCACAGCTGCCTCATGGTTCATCAAGCACACAATAACAGGAACAGAAGACGAGAAAGCGCAGATAAAGACCAAGCTCAAGGGACGCGCCAAGTCTGTGGGACTCCTCGCTACACCATCGTCAACCTCCGCCGAATATACAGATGGTGATGAGGTATATGTTCTCGTCCGCTAGGTACTAATCCCGTAAACATTCCCTCTTCCCTCGTTCATTCAGGGGAGAGGGTTTTTTTTGCCCCAATGACAGCCAAAATCAAGAAGGCGTTGAATTAGGGATAAGATAGGCTTAAAATTTCCCCATATCCACAAACTTAAAGTGAGAGGAGAAATTTTCGGTGGGCAGATACGCTCGAAGTGGCTTCACGCTTACAGAACTGCTCATAGTCGTATTGCTTATAGGTATTCTCTCGTCAATGATGATGCTCTCAAGCAGTGAGTCGGTCTCAACCACAAAGGCCGGGAATATCGTCAACAACCTCCGCAATTTAGCCTCTGCCGCAATGATGTACTACGTCGACAGCGCAGACTACTTCATCAGGAATTTTGACGGCCCCCCGCAAAAAGGCTCAAAGCCCAAAGGAGACCTTAAGCCCTACGTATTCAGACACCTGCGGAATGAATGGGCAGTTCAGGACAGCAGCGACTACTACGTCAGGAACAATTCAGGGACATGGTGGGCAGGCTACAAGATACCGACTACGGCGGATGCTGACTCGGTGAAGAAGAAGCTCAAAGGCCGGGCAATCACCTCCGGGCTCAAGGGCTCGGCGAGTGAGAGCACATACCCTGCTCCAAATTCCACCGCCAGCTACAACGGGGAGGCTGTAGTGTGGCTCATGATACGGACAAACACACACTAGGATAACTTTTCACACTATATGATGCTCTCTCTTAACGGGAGGGCAATTTTTGTACAGTAAGGAGGAATCATCATGAAGTTTCAGAAACGCAAGGGCTTTACTCTTGTTGAGTTCATGGTAGTGATTGCCGTTATAGGTGTTCTTGCGGCCATGACCTCACTGAAGGCCGTTGAGTTTGTGGCAACAGCTAAGGCTAGGGTGATTGTGTCGAACCTCAACGCGTTCAAGAAGGCGGTGAACTACTGGTACACGAAACACAAAGACCTGGTGATGACCAACAACACAAAAACCGAGTACGGTATATGTGCCAACTACCAAACGTACACTGAAAACGGCGTAACGTATGCGTACCTTACCCCGACAACTTACAGGGACGGCGACGCAAACGGAGGCTGGAAACCTATTCAGGAATGGTGGGAGAACAGGACCGGTGCCAGCAGGGCCAACCGTGAGCTCTTCAAGGCATCGATACTGAGCATAATCGAGGGCAAGGACGGGAGCATCAAGGTCAGCGGCTCAGGCTGGGCGGCAAAAGTTGCTCCTATGGTGTATGACGGCTACCTTCTGAACGACAACGACAAGCAGTCCGGCTCAAAGCAGGGAAGAACGGCTTGGTTTGTCGGCTACGTCATTCCTCAAGGACTGATGGGCGATCTGGTGAGGAAGAAGCTGGCAGCAATGGCAAAATCCCAAAACCTCATCTCGGACAAGGCCAAAGGGTGCGCGCTCTATAATGGCGGCGAGAAAGTCTGGATGATGATGGTTGACTTTGCACCGGGCAGCTAGGGGAGGTATTGACATGAAAACACGAAAGGGTTTCACTCTTTGGGAGCTCCTCATAGTGATAATAATCATTGGTATCTTGATGACGTTCATGACGTTCTCTATGACCAGCTCGGAGGCCATAGCAAGGGCTGACAACATAATAGCCAACCTAAGCAGTATAGGCATGGCGGCGCAGGCATTCTACCTCAACAGTGCGGACAAGCTCGGAAAAATGACGAGGCAGGAAATTAGCGACTGGTTCAGCTCCAACAGTCAATATCCCATCAGGCACTACATTGACGGCGGATTGAGGACTCCAGACCGTGAGAAGTATGATATTGTCGCGGATGCCACTACAGGGAGCTGGTACGCAAGGTATAACATCGGGCAGGACAGGAAGACCGGCGACATAAGATATGAACTCATGGACAGGGTGATACATGAAGGGGAGCTTGCCGGGGTTTTGGGGTATGACGGGAACAGCTCAAACCTCAGCAAGGCCGGAAAGTATAACAGGCAGGACAGCTACGTGATAATGAAGATACGTTGACACACGGAAGGAGGCGGGACACATGAAGGAACGTGAGGGATTCAGCATTGAGACAGTGAGGCGGGCTAATGTCAACATGATTCTTGGGGTTAAGCCTGAGCACCGTATCAGTGATAAACTCTCAAGTGAGGATATTGAGCGGGCTTTGCGTGAGGCATCAATGAAAGTTTTCGGAGGCATGAAAAATGACTAAACAGGTAAAACATTCGGGAGTATATGAGCGTCTTGTGGCAGATGAGCATGATTTTCTCGGTCATGCGGCATATTCCATCTACAAGACACGTAAGCGCGAATTTATCATACGCAAGCAGATAGAGCTCGGCACATCAAGCATTCCTGAAGATGTAGTAAATGAGTTCGTTAATGACCAGACTGATTACACACTTAAACTCTACCGTAACTAGGCAGAAGATTTGTTCCGGGAATTTCTGAACTCTTCATACGGTGATGAGATTGCGGAGGAAAAACAGAGGCTTTCACGCGAATACATGGAGAGCTACAGGAAACTTGCAGATTCCGCAAAACCTTCATTCTGGTACGGAGTCCTTCAGGGCATAACCGCATCATTCCTTTTTGTCCTTGCAGGCTATATTATCCTCAAGATGAGCGGGAGCTGGGATATAATTCTCAGCAATTTACTCAAGTAAAGGAGTGCAAAGAATGGCAATAGTACAGATAGTTCAATGGGACGAGGCACTAAGCACCAACGACATATTAGCTTGGCGTTACGTTGACCGCAAGAACCCCGCAAAAAGCGACGAACTCGGCAACTGGACGCAGTTAATCGTCCGTGAGGCACAGGAGGCAATACTCTTCAAGGACGGCCAGGCTCTTGACCTCTTCGGCGCGGGAAGGCATACCCTCTCCACGAACAATATACCCATGCTGAGGCGGCTGATCAACCTTGCGACCGGCGGGGAAAGTGCGTTCAAGGCGGGAGTATGGTTCGTGAACATGGCCGACATCCCCGACATCAAGTGGGGGACTCAGAACCCTATACTCTTGAGGGATCCTGAGTACCAGATACCGATATACGTCCGTGCATTCGGGCAGTTCGGTATCAGAGTCAAGGAGAGCCGCAAGTTCGTCCTCAAGCTCGCGGGAAACAAGCCGTCAATAACGCGTGCTGACATTGAGAGCTACTTCAAGGGGCTGATACTCTCACGTATGGGCGACATGATCTCAACCTACATTGCACACAAGAAGGTGAATATCTTCGAGATCAGCGCGTACCTTGAAGACATGTCGAACGATGCGGTGGAGAAGATACGTCCTGAATTTGCATCATACGGGATTGAACCGCTGAACTTCTACTTCGGCTCAGTGAACGTTGCTGACGAGGACGAGGGCATCAAGAAGCTCAAGTCGGCCATGTCTGAGCGTGCGGCAATGAACGTAATGGGCTACAACTACCAGCAGGCTCGCTCGTTTGATGTTATGGAGGCGGCGGCAAAGAATGAGGGCGGAAGCTCACTTCTGGGTGCGGGCGCGGGACTCGGTGCAGGTATGGGAATGGGTCAGGCGTTCGGTCAGATGGCGGCTCAGATGGGGCAGTACATAGCTCCTACCCCGGCAGCTCCGGCGGCATCACCTGCTCCGTCAGCTCCACAGTCGGGGGGCTCGGTGTGTCCGTCATGCGGCCAGCCAGTGGTACAGGGTGCGAAGTTCTGCATGAACTGCGGGGCTCGTCTCACGTGTCCTGAATGCGGGGCGGCGGTGGTTCCGGGCGCGAAATTCTGCATGAACTGCGGGAAACAGCTATAACTCAAGGGAGGGCTAATATCATGGGAAAATTCTTCAGCAAGTTGCGGCAGGTCTTCAACATTTTCCTGCTTATGGCGTTAATCGGTCTTGCGGCGGCTGTCTTCACCTACTACCTCACAACCCCGGGACAGAGAGGCTTGACCTTCTGGATTTCGGCGGGGTTTATCGTGTTCGCTCTCGTCCTTGAGACGCTGATGTTTTCGGGAATTGCCATGCGCTCCAACAAGGGCAGAAATATTCCCGTCAGTTTCTCGAAGGCGATACTTGGCGGGCTATATTTCGTGTTCGTGATAGTGATTGCCGTCTGGAATGCACGTTCGGATTGGGGCACAACCCGGCTAATCCTGACTCATGTCGGGGGCTTGGTGGTCTTCCTCGTGCCGATGATGCTCATCAACATGGCCGAACTCAAGCTCACAGACGCAACAGCACGACAGCAGTCCGAAGGCCGGGCGAATCTTGCGGGTCTTGCCTCACGTGTCGGGTATATTGCCGGAGACCTCAAGAATGCGGGAATGCCTCAGCCTGACGTTATGCGTGTCGTGAATTTCGCGGATGCCCTGAAGTTCTCTGACCCCTCGCCAGCATCTGGGAGGCTAGAGCGGGCACTTGAGGATGCCGTGAAGGGACTTGAGGATGCCGCTTCAAGTGGGGATGCTCAGGCGGTCATGAAGGCGTGTGCTTTGGCGGAACGTTCACTGAATGAGCGCAACGAGTACGTGAAAAGCTCAAAGTAGACGGATTAGTGATTGCCCCCGGTGTGGGAAAATGCCGGGGGATTTTTTGTGCGTTAATGTCGGTCAGATTTTGGGAGCAAGTATCTTCATCTTTATCATTCTGTTCACGCTGTATTGGAGATATGCCGCCCCAAAAAGGAAAAGCATCACGTTTGACGGTGCAATTGACTGTATCGCCGTATTTCTCTCCATGTAGTGGCTCGCATGTTCCTGAAACACCCTTCTCACAGTGTAGGCTATGTACCCTGAAAGAAGAATTACACAGCTCAAGATGACGTTAGAGATGTACTGCAAGTTCTCGTCAGTAACATTCATATCAGCGTCATATGGCGACGGGACGAGGAACACAGCCATCATCACGAGCGCAAAAGCTCCCGCAAGCCATGCAGGAAGTTTAGCCTCCGAGTTGAGGCCGTTGATGGACTTCATCCTGACAGCATACCAGTAAGGCGAGTAGAGCCCCAGCGTGAAGATATAGAGCACCGGGATAAACGCATCGGCAACGTACTTCATCTGCGGCAGGTTCTCGTATTCCTTGCGTTTCTCGTCTTCATGCCTGTGTTCTTCACGTTCCCTGAATTTCTCCTCACCGTAAGCCGTCATTTTCCCGCAGTACGGGCAAACCTCAGCTCCGGCCTCAAGTGGTGCACCGCATCCTGAACAGTTCATGAATATCTATCCTTTCGTGTGAGAGTATACAATAAAACCCCGGCGGTAAATCCGGGGCTTTTCCCTTCAAGGAGGCTGATGCGTTGGACTTCGTGCCTACTCTGAGGCCGCCATTTTCCTCGCCGCTTCAACCCTTGCCTTCTGTGCCTCAACCTGAGCCTCAAGGTACGCAAGCTGGTCTTCCTCTGCCTTCACCGACTGGCTCAGCTTCTCCGTGAGCTTGTCTGATACTGCCTTGAGTGCCGCAAAGTCCTCTTTCAGGTCAGCGACATCAGGAATTCCTCCCTGCTCAAGTTTCGCGATCCTCTGCTCAAGTGCCGCCATCGCTGAATTTACCTCGTTGAGCTTGGGGGTAAACTTGTTCTGCATTATCGTCCACATGACATTGAGCAGGACTATAACGGCGACTACTCCGATTATGATTTTCTTTGTGTTGTTGGGCTTCTGGGGATTATTCTTGTTATTCTGTGCGCTCATTGTAGAATTTTCCTCCATGTCAATAAACAAAGGAGGCCCTGAAATTTCTTCCTGAGCCCCCGTAAATCACGAGATTACTACTTTACCTCCACGTCTGCACCAGCATCGGCGAGCTTCTTGCGGATCTCTTCAGCCTCTTCCTTCGACACGCCTTCCTTGACGTTCTTGGGCGGGTTGTCCACGAGTTCCTTTGCTTCCTTGAGGCCGAGTGATGTCAGCTCACGTACTACCTTGATGACTGCGATCTTGTTTGCACCGGGCCCCTTGTAGACAACGTCGAACTCTGTCTTCTCCTCTGCGGGTGCTGCAGCTGCGGCTGCTCCGGGCATGGCGGCCATCATAACGGGCGCGGCTGATGCTGATACGCCGAACTTCTCCTCGAATGCCTTCACGAGTTCCGCAAGGTCGAGCACTGTCATTGTTCCTATAGCTTCGATGATTTCTTCTTTGGTCATGGTAATTTTTTCCTCCGTAATATTATGATTTTGCTGAATGAATCCTTATGCCGCTGATCCTTCTTCTTCTGCCTTCTTTGCGCGTAACTGGTCGAGGCAGGTAACGAAATTCCTGAGAACGCCCGAAAGTACTGTGGCCATTCCCGACAAAGGAGCGGCAAGTGTCCTGGCAACTTGGCTGAGCATGACTTCCTTCGAGGGAAGATCCGCAAGTGCCATTAACTGCGCAAGGTTGAGCTGCTGTCTTTCGAGCAACCCTCCCTTGAGGATGAACGCTTTTTGTGTCTTATCGTTGGCATATTCCTTGAGGACTTTTGCGACTGCTACGGGGTCATCATAGCAGAGTGCGTAGATGTTGGGCCCCTTCATCATGTCCTCCGGGAGTGCCTCAAGACCGGCCTCCTTCATGGCGATGGCAAAGAGTGTGTTCTTCGCGACCTTGAGCTCACCGCCTGCCTCGCGTACCTTGTGGCGCAGTGCCGTGCTCTGTGCAACCGTCATTCCGCGATATTCGCCGACAAAGACCGCCTTAGACCGTGATAGCTTCTCCTTCAGGCCGTCAACAAGACCGAATTTTATTGTTGCTGGCATGTTCTGTATTTCACCTCCTTCATGCTCAAAAAAGCCCCTCCATGATAACACAGGAGGAGCATTACTGCCTTTGTTCTCTCACTCCTGGGCAGGGTGTCAGTTTAAGCGTTAAGCCCCTGCTGTCTTCGGAAGATTTTTATGACTGACGAAAAATTTTTACAGTGCTTTTAGTGTCTATAGGGCCAATTCTTTCTGAGCAAGTGCCGGGTCAACAGCAATTCCGGGGCCCATCGTCGGAGCAATCGCTATGCTTCGGACGTAAGTACCCTTGACGGATGCCGGTCTTGCCCTGTATATCGCCTGAAGTAGTGCCTTGACGTTGTCGTAGAGGTCATCAACGCTGAAATCCCTTCTACCTGCGGCATTGTGGGTTATTCCCGTCTTGTCCGCGCGGAACTCAACACGTCCTGCCTTGATCTCCTTCACTGCACTGGTAAGCTCAAACGTAACTGTGCCGGTCTTCGCACTGGGCATCAATCCACGAGGGCCTAAGACCTTACCGAGACGACCTACTGACTTCATCATGTCGGGTGTGGCTATTACCGCGTCGAAATCCATGAACCCACCCTGAATCTGCTGGACTATGTCATCTCCACCAACTATGTCAGCTCCTGCGTCCTGAGCCTCTTTGATTTTCTCGCCCTGAGTGATTACGAGGACCTTCTTCGTTACGCCCGTTCCGTGTGGAAGTGATACCGTGCTCCTGACCTGTTGGTCTGCATGGCGCGGGTCAATCCCCAACCTGACGTGTACCTCTATGCTCTCGTTGAACTTTGCCGTAGCTACCTGCTTGAACAGCTCGACAGCCTCACGGAGACCGTAGAGCTTCCCGGCCTCTATCTTTTCTGCGGCTTCCCTGTATCTCTTGCTTCTCTTCATGTTCTGCCTCCTGCGGTCATTAACGGGCTGATTAACCCTTCCGCTTTGTACTGTGCCTAGTCCGTAACCTCAAGACCCATTGAGCGCGCTGTGCCTTCAATCATTCGCATAGCGGCCTCTACATCGTTGGCGTTGAGATCCTTCATCTTGAGCTCGGCAATCTCCTTCACCTTTGCGCGGGCTATCTTCCCGACTTTGGTTTTGTTCGGTACTCCTGAACCTGACTCAATGCCTGCTGCCTTCTTGAGGAGAACAGCGGCGGGAGGGGTCTTCAGCTCAAACGTAAAGCTCCTGTCCGCATATATCGTGATTACTGCGGGGATGATCAGGCCGACCTGGTCTGCTGTCTTTGCGTTGAACTGCTTGACGAACTCCATAATGTTCACGCCGTGCTGGCCTAATGCCGGGCCTACAGGGGGTGCGGGCGTTGCCTTTCCGGCTGGCAGCTGTAACTTTACCTGCCCTACTACTTTCTTAGCCATGATAAAAATTTTCCTTTCTGTCTATTACTCAAGGCCTATATTTTCTCAAGGTCTTTGTAATCTATATCGATGATTGATCCGCCTAGCATGTCGTGCCTGAACTTCACTTTTCCGCTCTTCTGGTTCACCTCGACAACCGGGCCGGTAAATCCCTTCCTCACTCCCTCAGCTGTTACCCTCACTGTGTCGCCGGGCTTTATGCCGATTTCGAGTTTGGGAGCGTCTTCGGACTTCTTCATGCCGGACATGATCCTGTCGACTTCTTCCTGAGACAGCGGCATGGGGTGAGTTCCTGCGCCAATGAAGCCCGTTACCCCCGGAGTGTGCCTGACAGTGTACCATGAGGGCTCATCAAGAACCATCTCAATCATCACATAGCCGGGGTAAAGTTTTCGGGTAACCTCGCGGCTCTTCCCGTCCTTCACGACTATAGTGGTCTCAGTGGGTATCAGGATGTTGAAGATCTTGTCCTGCATCTTCATGGCCTTGATGCGCTGGGTGAGGTCGTCCTTTACGCGTTTCTCATAGCTTGCGTAGGTCTGGACGACATACCATTTTCGTTCGCCCGGCATGATGACGCTCTAACCCAAGAGTGCGCTGAAGAGCCACGCAAGAAGGAAGTCAACAAGCCCCAAGTACAGCGACACAACCAATGTGAAGACTATCACTATGAGCGTCCAGTACCATATCTGCCTCCTAGTCGGCCAAGTAACTTTCTTGAGCTCGGCTTTGGCTTCACGTATGAAGTTCATTAGCGAAGACATTTTTGTGGGTTTCTCTGCTGCTGATTTTGCCATTTGCTTTGTCCTTATGATAACGAAATGGCAGGCCCGGCAGGACTCGAACCTGCAGCCCCCGGTTTTGGAGACCAGTGCTCTGCCAATTGAGCCACGGACCTGCGTGAATTTTTACCGCGCTGAATTTTACAACAGGTTTAACTCTTTAGCAACTTTCTACTTTGATTCCTTGTGAACTGTCGGGGCGTTGCACCACTTGCAATATTTCTTGAGTTCGAGTTTCTTGGACTGCTTTTTCTTGTTGACGGTCGTAGTGTAGTTGCGCCTCTTGCACTGTGTGCAGGTGAGTCCGATTATGTCTGCCATGTGAAATTATGCCTCCTGATGAAATGTGAAAACGGGAAGTATTTTAGCACAGTATAATTTTTCCCGTCCCATGAAAATTTTTCTGGCAGGAGGAGTTCATTCGTGGATGCAAAAGAAAATTACGAGGCAGGAAGAAAATATCACAGGCTTGGGAATTACGGGGAGGCATTGAGGCTCTACCGTCTTTCGGCAGGTGAGGGCTATGCTCCGGCGCAGTTCATGCTTGGGGAAATGTACCTTTCGGGGCTTGGGGTTGGGCAGGATGACTCAGAGGCTCTCAGGTGGAGGCTCAAGGCGGCAGAACAGGGATACATTGAGGCGCAATACTATCTGGCTTTTGCGTACGGGCACGGGAAAGAATGGGACTTGCGGGGCTGGGAGTGTGAGGTATGGCGGGACAAGGAAGAGTCCTTGAAGTGGTATCACCGGGTCTTTGAGCACTACAGGGAGCTTGCTTTGCAGGGAGACGCTGAGGCTCAGATCAGGCTGGGGGACATGTACAGTTGCGGTGAGGGTGTAGGGGCTGACAGCAAGGAGGCCTTGAGGTGGTACGCTGAGGCACTGGGGCACTACAAGGAGCTTGCCGGGCAGGGAGACACCGGGGCGATGCTCAGGCTTGGGGAGATTTACAGGAAGGGCGTGGGAGTTACGCAGGACTACGCGGAGGCTGTGAGGTGGTATCAGGCGGCGGCAGGGCAGGGAAATTCTGAGGCCCAGTTCTGGCTTGGGAGGATGTACAGGTTCGGCAAGGGAGTCGGGAAGGACTGCACAGAGGCTGTGAAGTGGTATCGTATTGCGGCGGAGCATGGGCACATTAACGCGCAGGGCTGTCTTGCTTCGGCATATGAACACGGCGAGGGTGTCGCTCAGGATTACCGGGAGGCCGTAAGGTGGCACGTCATGGCCGCAGAACAAGGAGACGTGAACGAACAGCTCAGGCTTGGGCGGATGTACGAGCTAGGCGACGGGGTGGCTCAGGACTTCGGGGAGGCTGTGAGGTGGTACAGTATGGCGGCAGAACAGGGCAGCATAACGGCGCGGCATCTGCTTGAGGAAATGAAGGAAGGGGCTGGTTCGTTGTTAGGTTGATGGTTGCATTCTTCACTTAAGCTGTAGAATATCGGGCGTAAAATTTTCGCAGAAGGTGATTGACACATTGACACGCAGAAAAATTCTCGGCTACTTCACAATTGAGGGAGCTCCCGGCGGAAATCAGGACTGGCTCCCCGAATGGGACATGAACATGGGAGGTTGTGCCGCCGTTACTGCCTGCGACACATGCATATTCCTCTCACGCCGCGACGAGTACCGGCAACTATACCCCTTCAACCCCGAAAGACTCTCACGCAATGACTTCGTGAGGTTCGCCTCATTCATGAAACCCTACCTTTCACCGCGCTATCATGGCATTGACTTTCTGGAGACGTACATTTGCGGCCTCTATGACTACATGGCCGGAGTAGGGACAAATTCGCTCACACTTGAAGGAATTTCCGGGAGTGTCGGCTATGATCTCTTTGCTGAGGCAGTAACTGACCAGATAGACAGGAATATACCCGTTCCGTTCTTGCTGCTCAACCACAGGGACAAGAGGCTTGACGATTTCGAGTGGCACTGGTTCAACCTTGCAGGCTATGAGGAACTTGACGGTGATGTGAACGTCCTCACTGTAACTTATGGCGAGTACCAGTGGTTCAGCTTGAGGCTTCTTCACGCTACAGGGTATGACCGCAAAGGCGGAATGATACGGATAATTGAGCGTCCATTGTGATATTATTTGACGAAATCCTAAAGGAAAGGGGTAACCATTTGCATGAATGAGAGAAACAATCCTCATCGTCCGCGCGGCAGCAACGGCACGAATTACCGCATAGATATTGACGACATATATTACAGGACACAGCACAGGCAGAGAAAGCCAGTTCAGGAACAAGAGCCCGAACGCCAGATGCCCAAGCCCAAGCCACGCAAAAGAAAGAGGGTATCAGTCCTCAAGATTTTATGCATGACAGTATTGCTTGTAGTCCTTCTTGCGACCGGGGCACTAAGCGCAGGGGTAGCTTGGTACGTCGTGAAGCTCTCGGAAGACCTCCCCAGCATGATGGAGCTCGCCAACCCAAAGAGCAGCCTTCCCTCAATACTCTATGACAGGAACGGTGAGGTGATAGCCCGGCTCTTCATCGAGAACAGGACTCCGCTGGAACTGCACGAGATGTCCCCGAACATAGTCAGGGCTGTGCTCGCTGCGGAGGACTCGGCGTTCTACCAGCATGGTGGAATACGTCTCGGCTCAATCTTCAGGGCATTGTGGACTGACGTTGTCGAGGGGGGAAAGGTACAGGGTGCAAGCACGATAACCCAGCAGCTTGCGCGAAACTTGTTCCTGACGCACGAAAAGAGCATCACGAGGAAGGCCAAAGAGATTATTATTGCCATGAGGCTCGAAAAACTTTTCCCGAAAGACAAGATACTTGAGCTTTACCTGAACACGATAAACTTCGGGCATGGAGCATGGGGTGTAGAGACAGCGGCACATACATACTTCGACAAGTCGGCACGTGATTTAGACCTTGCACAGGCGGCAATACTCGCCGGACTTATCGCCAACCCCGGACGCTACAACCCACAGGCCAGCCTCAGCAACGCAAAAGCCCGGCAGAATTACGTTCTCGGACGAATGGAGACTCTAGGATGGATCACTTCACAGCAGAGGCAGGACGCATACAACGAGGAGCTTGAGTTCAGGAGCAGGGCAAACAGAATAGAGGAGTTCAACAGGGCACCCTATTTTGTGTCGCACCTTTTGTTCAACGACTTGTTGCCCAAGTACGGGAAGGATGAGGTCTACAGCGGAGGAATGCATATCTATACTACCCTCGACATAAACCTTCAGGACAAGGCACGGGAGGCAATACAGGGTCTCAGCAAGAACGTTATGGGTGCTCTGGTGTGTCTTCAGGCCGAAACCGGGGAAGTCCTCGCACTTGTCGGTGGCAAGGACTTCAAGGACAGCAAGTTCAACCGTGCAACTCAGGCAGTCCGTCAGCCGGGTTCGAGCTTCAAGCCTATAGTTTACGCCGCCGCAATGGAGGAAGACGTAATGCCGAGCGACCACTTCCTTGACGCACCGATAACCTTCAAGCAGAAGGGCAGCAGGAGCAAGGGATGGTCTCCCCACAACTCAGGCGGGGGGTATGCAGGTGAGGTTACACTTCAGCGGGCATTGACGAGCTCCTATAACACCGTAGCAGTCCGTGTAGCGGCATACATAGGGACTGACGTAATCGTGAAGATGGCCAGGAATATGGGCATTGAGACAAAATACCTACCTAATGATTTATCGATTGCATTGGGCTCTGCAAGTCTGACACCGCTTGAAATGGCCGTAGCGTTCAACTGCTTCAACAACGGCGGAAAAAGAATAGTTCCCCTCATGATACGCGAGATTAAGGACAGGGACGGCAACGTAATAGAGCACCGTGAAACAGCCATAAGCCAGGCAATGAGGCCGGAGACAGCCTACGCAATACGCTCAATGCTACAGGACGCAGTGAGGGCAGGGACAGGAAAGCCCGCTGCAATCGCAAAGGTCAACGTCTTCGGGAAAACCGGGACATCAAATGACTTCATTGATGCGTGGTTCTGTGGCGGAGTTCCAGGGCTCACTACGGCGGTCTACGTCGGCAGGGACGACCATAAGACAATGGGAAGGCGTGCGTTCGGCGGAACTATGGCCGCTCCCGTCTGGAAGAAGTTCATGCAGTATGCCGTTCAGGAACAGAATACCCCGGCGAATTTCGAGAACCCTCCGTCATGGGTTGAGGTCGACAAGGTATCTATATGCCGGGCTACAGGCTACAGGGCAAGGTCAGGCTGTCAGGCTGTTCCGCTGTTCTTCCCAAAAGGAAGGTCTCCTACTGCGTCATGTCCAGTTCATGGAGGGAGCTACAGGGCGGCGGATAATGACCCAAGAGGGCCGAGATTGTTCCTAGTTGAGCAGGATGATACATATTTGGCGCGGAGGTATGAGCGTTCAAGTGAGCCTTCAGGGAAGAAGTCATCAAAGCCACAGGAAGAAGCCCCGGCACCCCAGCAGGTCAGTGCACCATCAACGCAGGCAGCAATCCCCAGACCGGCAGCACCTGCACCAAAACGTCAGGAGCCCCAGCTTAGTGAGGTTGAACAGCGTTACAGGCAGTTGCTGAGGCAGTACGGACTAGAGTGATGTTACAGCCCTCCCAATAAAACGGGGGGGATTTTTTTTGCGGATATAGTATATAATCTCATCATCACCAATCACAAAGACACATAAAATTATTGAGGGAGGCAGATTCTCTATGGCATTATTTGCACAGGACAAGAACCTTGCTATGGAACTCGTACGCTCTGCAGAGGCGGCAGTAATGGCATCCGGCCGCTGGTTCGGACTCGGCGACAAGAACGAGGTTGACCGTGCGGCAGTCGAGGCAATGCGCTACGTACTTCATGGCGTGGCAATGAAGGGCGTTGTCGTCATCGGTGAGGGTGAGAAGGACGAGGCTCCCATGCTCTACAACGGCGAACAGGTAGGCACAGGCGAGGGCCCGGAAATGGATATTGCCGTCGATCCCATAGACGGGACGAGGCTGGTAGCTCAGGGTCAGGACGGGGCAATCAGCGTAATAGCGGCGGCACCAAGAGGGACAATGTTCAGCCCGGAAAATCTCTTCTACCTCAACAAGATAGTAACCGGCTCAGAGGCGGCGGAGTATATCGACATTCAGGCACCCATTGAGTTCAACGTCAGGGTAGTCGCTAAGGCAAAAGGCAAAAAGGTAGAAGAAACCACCGTAGTAATGCTTGACCGCCCGCGTAACAAGGAAATTCTCCAGAGGGTCAGGGCAATGGGCGCACGCGTAAGGCTCATAGGTGATGGCGATGTTGCCGGTGCATTGATGACGAGCTTACCCGGCCATGAATCGGCTGACTTGCTGCTCGGTATCGGCGGCTCACCTGAAGCGGTAATCACGGCCTGTGCCATGAAGTGCCTTGACGCTAACATGCAGTGCCAGCCCTACTTCAGGAATGACGAGGACGAGGCAAGAGCTAAAGAGCGCGGCTTAACCCGTGATACTGTCCTGACGATTGACGATCTCGTGAAGAGCGACAACGTATTCTTTGCGGCGGCTGGAGGCTCAGACGGCGATTTGCTCCGGGGCGTTCACTATCACGGCGCACATATTGAGACAAACTCACTCTGCATGAGGAGCAGTTCAGGCACTATCAGGTTCATATCAGCGACACACTCACAGAAGAAACTTGAGGAGATGGGCGGGAATATCGCCTATGATCCCAGCGTCAAAGAGGAGCTCGGCCTGTAATGCATATCATCAGCGCACTCACTGAATGGCTCGTGAACACAATCGGCAGGATGGGCTACACGGGCATAATCTCGCTGATGTTCCTTGAGTCCTCCTTCTTCCCGTTCCCTAGTGAGGTAGTCATGCCTCCTGCGGGCTATCTTGCGTGGAAGGGTGAAATGTCCCTGCCCCTTGTCCTTCTTGCAGGGATTGCCGGGAGCTTATTGGGTGCGCTGTTCAATTACTGGATAGCCGTAAAGCTGGGTCGTCCGTTCCTGCTCAGGTACGGAAAATATTTTTTTGTGTCGCCTGAAAGCATCAACAAGGCCGATGAATTTTTCTCACGTCATGGCCACGTCAGCACACTTGTAGGAAGATTATTGCCGGTCATACGTCAATATATCTCACTCCCTGCCGGAATCGCCAGAATGCCCATGAAAACGTTCACTCTCTTCACGACAATAGGAGCTGGTGCATGGGTTGTAGTACTGACTTTTGCGGGGTATTTGCTTGGCGAGCATCAGAACCTCCTTAAAGAGTACCTGCACGTCATAACGCTTGCATGTGTCGGTCTTGCTGTCCTGATTGCGGGGGGCTACATGCTCATTCTCAGGAGAAGGCGCAGGTCATGAGCGGAATATTAGGCGTTACTTTGAGAGGAATGGAAGCCCTCCCGGTTGAGGCTGAAGTCGAGATAACGGGGGGGCTTTTTGCGATTTCGATTGGCGGAATGCCTGATGTTGCAGTTAAGGAGTCAAAGGAACGTGTCAGGGCAGCCTTGCGTTCTTTGGGGCTCAACCTCAAGGGCAGAATCACCGTGAACCTTGCTCCTTCTGACATTCCGAAGGAGGGGGCATTGCTTGACCTTCCCATAGCACTCGGAATGATGAAGTCGATGGGGACGATTAAGGATTTCCCGCGAGCCTTGTTCATGGGTGAGCTTGCACTTGACGGACGTTTGCGGAGGGTAAGGGGTGCAGTCCCTGCCGCGTTCCTCGCCCGGAAAATGAGCATTCCCCTTTATGTCCCTGCCGAAAATGCCTCAGAGGTCGCGCTAGTTCAGGGAGTTGAAGCCTATTATGCCGACAACCTCGCCGAACTCGTCATGATGATCACGGGTGAGGAGAAGCCCCGGCCTGTACCTCCCGCGTACATTCCTGACCTTCCCGTGAACGTTGAGACAGATTTTGCGGACATCAAAGGCCAGTCAGCCGCCAAACATGCCGCAGAGATAGCCGCCGCCGGACATCATAACTTGCTGCTTGTCGGCTCTCCCGGAAGTGGCAAGACACTAATCGCCAAAGCAATGGCCGGGATTTTGCCCCCGTTGACTGATGATGAACTAGTTGAGACACTGCTAGTCAGGAGCACCTTGGGGCTTGAAATGAAGCCGGGCCGTGAAAGGCCATTCAGGACAGTACACTTTACGGCAAGCACCGTGTCAGTCTGCGGAGGGGGGAGCAACCTACGTCCCGGTGAAGTCTCACTTGCGCACAGGGGCGTTCTCTTCCTCGATGAGTATACCGAGTTCAAGCGTGAACTTACCGAGAGCCTCAGAGCTCCCATTGAGGACGGTGAAATTTCCCTTAGCCGCGCGTCTGGATCGGTGAAGTATCCTGCACGTGTCCTTCTGGTATTGGCGGCCAACCCATGTGCCTGTGGTTATGCCGGAGACCCGGTAATACACTGCAAGTGCTCTCAGGCCGACATTGAGCGTTACCGCCGGAAGCTCTCAGGCCCCATCATGGACAGGATAGACCTTCACGTCCAGGTGCCGAGACTGACACCTGAGGAACTGCTGTCATTCGCGGCCAGGAAACAGCCGGAGAACAGTGCATCAATCCGTGAACGTGTGGTGCGTGCGAGGAAGATACAGGCCGAACGCTGGAAGGAGTACGGTTTTGTGTGCAACGCCGAAATCCCGGAGAAGCTGGTGCAAAAGTGCCTGACTCTTGACGATTCCAGCCGGTCATATCTGGTCATGATGTCCGAGAAGCTCAACTTTTCGGGGAGGGGGCTAAGCCGTATCCTGAAGGTTGCGAGAACTATTGCTGACCTTTCGGGTGATGAGAATATCGAGAAGAAGCACCTTGCCGATGCCATGATGTACAGGCAGTTTTACGGTCGGAGCTGAGTTCATGAGGGCAGAAAAATTCCCCCCTGTCATTCACGGCAGAGGGGATTAATTTTAGTCGTCGTAGTATTCCTGAGCCTCCCTAGATTCCTTAAGTGCCGCCAAATGTGCCGCAAGGAACGCAAGGAATACACCCAAAGCAAAGCCTGCCATTGTCCCGATCATCATGATCTGCGCGCGCTTGGGCTTGTACTTCCAGTCGGGAGGGGTTGCCCTGTCAATGATTGAGATTGTGGATATGTCGCTGGCCTCACTGAGCCTTGCAGTCTCGTATTGTCTGAGCAAGCTATCATACTTTGCATTTGCCGCCCTAAGTTTCCTGTAGTAACGCTGGTATTCAAGGCTGAACTCCGGGACCTGCCCGATCGACAGCATTGCATCACCTGATAGAAGCCCGTCATTCCTTCCCCTGCTTGTCCGTCTCTGCTCTTCTTCGAGGTTGTGAAGTTCCTTGTTCATGGCCTCAAGCTGTGTTCTTGCGAGCTTAAGTCTTGGGTTGTCCCTGTGAGTGTAGCTGCTCAGTGAGGAGATCTCGATATTCTTGGCGGCTATCTGGCTCTTGAGCCTAGCGATTGACTCAAGGATTGTCCTCGTCTGTGCCTCAAGGGCGACTACTCCGCTTGACTGCTGGTAGTTCATCATGGCCTCTTCTGCCTCGCTAAGTTCCTGCTGTGCAAGGTCTAGCTGAGCCTGGAAGAATCTTCTTTTCGCCTGGGCATCGTTGAATGAGATTGTCCATAATTGTTTCTGGAGCTCTGCGACAAATTCATTGGCTATGTCGGCGGCTTTCTTTGGGTCTTTGCTCAGGTAGGCAATGCTCACTATACCGCTCTTTGAGTCCTCGTCGGCTTCAAGGTTGCGCAGAGTCCTCCTTCTTGCGTCAAGGCGTATGTCCAGCGAAAACTCCTCCATCAGGTTGAACTTGTCGATTATGGCATCAACCACCGTGTCGCCCTTTATCACGCCAATCATCATTTGCCCCTGTGTTGCTGTAGCTGACAGCCCTGCGAAGGCAGCAAGCCCTCCAAAGGCTGAGGCAATTCCTCCTCCGCCCTGCTGTGGAAGTATCCTGCATTCAGCCCTGTAGATGAACGGGGAGGTGAAGGCGTATATTGTGGCGATAGTACCGAAAACAAACGTCAGGAAGAATATAGCCCACTTCCTCCGCCAAAGAATACTGAATATGTCGATTAATGACAGTTCCTGCTCTTCGTCATCGTCATACGGCATGTGTGAAATCAAATCCCTTCATGTGAAATTTTCCGTGTGATTATAGCATTACCCTTCATATAGGACATGAATACATGCATCACTCAGTGCCTCAAGGCTCGAAACCTGACGTTCACCCGGAAGCCCTGAAGCACCATAGGCCAGCGGGAGCTCAGTGCAACCCATCGTAACAGGCACATCACGTTCACGCCATAGCTCACTGACCACATCATGCATGACTTCCCCGGCTGTCTTCATGTCGCCAGCTTTGACGTAGCGGATGCATGACTGGACTCTGTCCTGCTGTTCAGGGGAGGGCTTGAGGAAGTGGTAGTGCATTCTCTCGGCACATTCGGGGTAAATCATGCTCTTCTGCGTCCCGTCAGTAGCTAGGAGCCAGGAGCAGTTGCCCCGGCTCAACTCTTTAGCGGCCTCAACGGTAGCCTCGACGATATGGACAAGCGGCACGGTCAGTTCATCCCTGAAACGGTCAATGAAGTAGTGAGCAGTGTTGCAGGGAACAGCGAGGACATCAGCCCCCCACTCTATGAGCTGCAACAGGTTCTTGCGGATTACCGGCAGGGGGTCTGGGCCTGTACCCATGAGGCCGTCGCTTCGGTCGGGAGTGTCGGGGTCTGACAGCATAATGATGCGTGGATGCTCTGAGTCGTTTTTTGCGGGGCAGTCGCGGGCTAATATGCGGAGAAATTCGGCACAGGCAGCCGGGCCCATTCCTCCAAGAACTCCGAGTGTCTTTAAGGGACGTGCGGACATAATTGCAACCTCCTTCAAGAATGCTTGATTTAAATTGTGAATGGACTAAAATTTTATCGTCATAATACTACCACATTCATATACACACAGAAGGGAGATATTATTTCATGTATTCGTTCTTAGGCGGCCTTGTGCTTCTCATACTGGGCTACTTGATTTACGGCGCAATCGTGAACAGCGTCTTCGGGCCGGACGACAGACCCACACCCTGCACGGTTCACCCGGACGGCGTTGACTTCGTACCCATCTCGGCAGGCAGGGCATTCCTCATCCAGCTCCTGAACATTGCGGGGCTTGGGCCGATATTCGGGGCATTGACCGGCGCAATCTGGGGGCCTCAGGTCTACCTCTGGATAGTCTTCGGGACAATCTTTGCGGGTGCTGTCCATGACTACCTGGTCGGGATGCTCTCAATCAGGAATGACGGCGCGAGTGTCTCGGAGATTACGGGCAAATACTTGGGGGGCTTCATGCTCTTCATCATGCGAATATTCTCGGTCGTGTTGCTCGTTATGGTCGGAGTAGTCTTCATGGTCGGCCCGGCTGGACTTCTTGCCCTCATGGTTACTCAGGGAACGAGCGGGGCAGTAGGCACGGCATCAGGAGCGGCGGCTACCCTCATGGGCTACACTACTGCTGACTGGACGAAGATTCTCACGGTCGTTATTCTGGTCTACTACTTCCTTGCTACGTTGCTTCCCATCGATAAGGTCATCGGGAAAATCTACCCTGTCTTTGGGCTGTGCCTAATCTTCATGGCAATCGGTATCGGCGGCGTTACTGTAATGCATCATCTTGACGGCACGAAACCAATGATAGAGCTCTGGGAGGGTCTCTACAACATGCACCCGAAGGCCGACTCAATGCCTATATGGCCGCTGATGTTCATCACGGTAGCTTGCGGGGCAATCTCAGGCTTCCACGCTACACAGTCCCCAATGATGGCACGGTGCTTAACGTCCGAACGTCAGGGGCGTTTCGTGTTCTATGGTGCAATGGTTGCTGAGGGCATCATCGCGTTGATTTGGGCATCAGCAGGTATAGCGTTCTACAACGAGACTGGCGGCGGCTTCTCGACGGCGGGGCTTCTTGCGGTCGGTGGCGGTAACTCGACGAGCGTCTACCAGATCTCAGTGGGACTTCTTGGGCCTGTAGGGAGCATCCTGGCATTGCTGGGAGTTGTCGCGTGCCCGATTACGTCAGGTGATACGGCGTTCAGGAGTGCGAGATTGACCCTTGCCGACTGGTTCGGGATTGACCAGAAAGGATTTGCTCCGAGACTTGCGCTTGCCCTTCCGTTATTGGCGGCAGGCTATGCTATCTCGTTCCTTGACTATGGCATAGTGTGGCGTTACTTCTCGTGGTCAAACCAGACACTGGCAATGATAGCCTTGTGGGCAGGAGCTGTGTATCTCTGCAGGAACGTCGGCGCGGGAAAGGGATTCATTGCGGCGGTACCTGCGGCGTTCATGTCGGCAGTCAGCGTAACCTACTTCTGCATTGCCCCCGAATGCTATCTGATGCTTGACCGTACACTTGCTTACGGCATCGGAATCGGTGTTGCGGTATTGTTCTTCGTAATCTACTGGGTCAGAGTATACGCTCCTGAGAGCAGAAAGGGATAACGTCATGAAGAAAGTAATTCACATCGAGGGAATGAGTTGCCAGAACTGCGCGAAGCACGTCAAGGAAGCTCTGGAGGACTTCAAGGCAACGGACAAGGCAACGGTGAGCCTTGAGGCAAAGACTGCCGAACTTGTGAGCAGTGAGGAGATTTCGGACGCTGACATCAGGGCGGCAATTGAGGAAGCTGGCTACACTGTAAGCAGCATCGAGAAGGCATAAGAATTTTTGCGGCAGGCTGTGTGATTTTCATGCGGCCTGCTGTTTTTTTGTGGAGGGAGCAAAAAATTTTAGACATTATTCGTTTTCTGAGGAATATTATTGCCGGGACATCATCAAGCCCTCTCATATACCACTTGGGAAAATGGACAAGCAACCGCTACATACTCAAGTTAATTGGGATTTTTGTATTGCCTGTAACAGTTTTCAGGTACTTCCGCCGCCCTCTCGTACCCGGACGCAAAGGATTAGCATTCATACTTATAGCCAAGAACGAGGCACCGTACATTGAGGAATGGATAAACTTTCACCATAAGCAGGGAGCATCTCACTTCATCATTTACGACAACGAAAGCACAGACAACCTTCACGAAGTCCTGAAGCCCTACATTGAGCGGGGGCTTGTAACCTACCACGTCATAAAGGGAAGATGCAGGCAGTGTGATGCCTACAACATGGCAATCAATGACTATGGCCGGAAGTTCAAGTATATGGCATTCCTTGATGCTGATGAGTTCTTGTTCATACGTAATAATACAATAGGGGTGGGGGGGTATAATCTTTATGAGTTCATTGACGGCCTTATTGCCTCACATAAGAATGCCGGGGGTATCGGGGTGAACTGGTGCATCTTCGGTTCAGCTGGACACATCACTAAACCTGAAGGCGGAGTGCTCGAAAACTACACCATGCGCTCAGAAAATGACTTCAGGGCTAATTTTCACATCAAGACAATCTGCGACCCGATAAGAGTATTTCATTACGGGCACTGCCATTTTCCGACATACCGCCGGGGCTTCTACAGCATAGACGAAAACGGGGGAATAGTCCGCGGCCCTTTCACCAGCAAGGTAAGTTTCAGGCTTATACGGATAAACCACTACTTCACGAAATCGAAAGAGGAATACAAAGCCAAGAGGCAGCGCGGCATGGCTGACAATTTAGGCATAAGGCCAATGTCAGATTTTGATGACCACGACCGCAACGAAATACACGACACCGAGATACTTTCACGGGCTTGACGGTTCAAGGTACAAAAAATCCCTCCCCCAAAAAATCAGAGGAGGGACGATTGCTGTTCTTCTAGTCCTCGTGATGCTCAACGGGTATAACGTCCATTCCGTGCTTGGCCCTGTAGTCGTTCAGTGCCTCGTGAATGGCTTCCTCCGCAAGTACCGAGCAGTGCATCTTTATGGGCGGCAATCCGTCAAGTGCCTCAGCTACTGCCCGGTTCGTGAGGTTCCAGGCTTCTTCAACCGTCCTGCCCTTGATCATTTCCGTAGCCATGCTCGATGACGCTATAGCAGACGCGCAGCCGAACGTCTTGAACTTCACGTCCTCGATGATATTCGTCTCAGGGTTGACCTTGAGATATATCTTCATGATGTCCCCGCACTTGGGGTTGCCTGCCTCGCCTATTCCGTCAGCATTCTCGATTTCCCCGACATTTCGCGGGTTGATGAAGTGATCCATTACCTTCTGGCTGTAATCTAGTGCCATAATCTATTTGCCCTCCTGTGATTTCATGTAGTCTTCCCATAATGGCGACATTGCCCGCCGTCTTGCCACTATCTCCGGCAGAACGTCAAGCACATAGTCGATCTGTGAGTCGTCCGTCAATCTCCCAATCGTGAAACGCAATGACCCGTGAGCCATCTCGTGTTTCAGCCCCAACGCCAAAAGAACGTGTGAGGGGTCAAGGCTCTCTGATGAGCACGCACTGCCTGTTGACGCGCTGATGCCCCTAGCGTCGAGGTCAAGAAGCAATGTCTCACCCTCAACACCGATAAAGCTGAAGTTCACGTTGTTGGGGAGTCTCTTTTCGCCCGTCGCACCGTTGAGCTTTGCGTGAGGTATCCGCTCAAGAATGCCGGAAATGAGCCTGTCGCGCCTTGCTGAGTTCGTGGCCTTGTCGTCGTCAATCCTGCCCTTGAGGATCTCCATAGCCTCGCCAAAGCCCACAATGCCCGCAATGTTCTCAGTGCTTGCCCTGTGCTTTCGTTCCTGAGCCCCGCCGTGAATGAAGTTCTCCGGGTGAAGACCCTTCCGAAGGTACAACGCTCCGACTCCTTTGGGCCCGTACATCTTGTGCGCTGACATTGAGAGCATGTCTATGTTCATGGCCTTCACGTCAATGTTCAGGTGAGCGGCGGCCTGAACTGCGTCAGTGTGGAACGGTATACCCTTCTCGCGGCAGAGTGCCCCGATCTCCGCAACCGGCTCAATCGTCCCTACTTCATTGTTCGCGAACATCACTGACACCAGAGCGGTCTTGTCGGTTATGGCGTTCCTCACGTCCTCGATGCTCACGAGACCTTCAGAATTGACCGGGAGATACGTTACTTCAACGCCCTCATACTTGTGCAGATATTCGGCAGTGTGAAGGATTGCATGGTGCTCAATCTGGGTGGTGATGAGGTGGTTTTTGCCCTTGAGTTTCGCCGCCTCAAGAGTTCCCTTCAGTGCCCAGTTGTCGGCCTCAGTCCCTGAACCGGTGAAGAATATTTCTGCCGGGTCTGCATTGAGGGCAGCTGCTACCTGTGAGCGAGCCTTGTCGATTGCCTGCCTGCTCTTCCGTGAGAATGAGTAGACGCTTGAAGGGTTGCCGAATATTTCCCCGAAGTAGGGCATCATTGCCTGCAGGACTTCCGGGCTTGTCGGTGTTGTTGCCGTGTGATCCATGTATACGAACATATAGAATTATTCCCCCTTTAGTTTCAGTGCTTTGGTTGCGGCCTCTTCACGTTCCGGGTCAGTGGTCAGACCTTCAAGGAGTGATATTTTCTCGCTGGCTATGTCTTCAAGCGTTGTAGCCTTCAGTATCTCGTCAACTGAGCCCTTGACCTTCCGCCAAAGGTTGAACGTCGGACATGTCGGGGCATTCTCACAGCCTTTCTCTGTCTGACATGACCCGAAGATGAACGGCTCGTCAAGTGCCTGAAGTATCCCGGCTATTGTGATTTCACCGGCTGGACGTGCAAGCCTGTAGCCGCCCTGAGCACCCCTGACGCTGTCGAGTATTCCGCCGCAACGGAGCTTCCTGAAGAGCTGTTCGAGGTAGTTCACGGGGATGTTCTGGCGTGATGCTATGTCGCTGACTGAGACGGGCTCATCGTGTGAGTGCGTGCAGAGGTCGGATAATGCCCGAAGGCTGTAACGTGCTGTTGTGGATAGCCTCAACGAAAATTCTTCTCCCTTCTGACCAATTTTGACGCGGTGAAGAATAACATATCCTACAAATTTTATCAAGATTAGCTTGCTTGTAATTGTTATAGTGAGATGCTATATTACTTTCATTCCAATAACTCACAACAGGAGGCAGTGTACTTGTGAAAAAGTTAATGTGCTTTGTATTCTTCGTTACTATGATTCTGGCTCTCACCGCGGAATGTTCGGAATGTTCAACGTCTGATAAATATTCCGGTTATTTTGGTCTTGACGGCATTGTTGAAATTTCCGGCGGCAACAGCAACGTAATAATTCCTGAACCGCCGTTGGGAATGGTGACAGACTCCGATTCCGAAACATTCAACATCATATCGCCCCATGACAAAAAAAATCCGATAATGACCTACGCTAGAAACGTCTAGAAAATATACAAGGGCGGGTTATGGTCAGCCGCTGTTCATATGAAAGGCAAGCTTGTCTCAAAACCAGTGGCAAAAAATTCCGTTCCTAAAGAAAAAGACGGTCTTCTCAATCCCGGAAAGCCTGTAATAGTTCAGACTAACAGGGAGAAAATAACACTATGGCTTGAAAAGCAGAAAAAAGAGTTTCTGGACGCATATGAGCTGAGGATGCTTGACTCAAAGGGTAACCCTCTCGGCAGAGTAACATATGACGACAACAGGGCAGAAATAAAAATTTCCCGAAGTCCTCAGAATTATTACCTTGAGTTTAGCTACCAATGGGGCAGAAACAAAAGGCAATATTATTATGTCCTCCTCAGAATGTACACAACGGACTCAAATCCGGATCTTTCACAAAGTGAGATAAACTTTGCTTCCTCAGTCATACATGACTACATGAGCAAGCACGGCATTCCAAATTATGAGAGCATATCCAGTGAAGATGACGGGGAAATTTTTATTCTTTTCTCCAGAATCAGAATGCTTCAGACTGCAACTGCTGAAGACATAAATTTTGTGCCTGATTACCTGAAAGCGCATAACATGAAATACTGCGACATTGACCGAGAACATTACACATCCATGATGAACAGTTTCAGGGAAAGAAAGAAAGCCTCTCTTGATGACTATATGAGACGGCACGGAAAAACTTATGACACAATGACCGATGAAGACGTTATGAACATGGCCGCAGAGCAATCTCGGGAGACTGATCAGGGATCAAGAGCCCAAGTTATGTCGTTGCTACAAAGCTACATGAAACGGCACGGCATAAAACGCATGGAAGACATGACAGAACAAGATATAGCAAACTTTCAGCAGGAGCTTACAAATTTAGAGGAAGCTGCAAAACAGAGGCGTGATGTACCTTCAAAAGGAAAGAAGCGGAAATAACAAAAATGATTTCACATGACCAGTATGAAAGTTACATCTCAATCCTGAAAGAGGAACTAGTCCCGGCAATGGGATGCACGGAGCCAATAGCAATAGCCTACGCATCAGCAAAGGCACGTGAGGAACTTGGGGAGGAGGTTACGCGCCTTCATGTCTCATGTTCCGGGAATATCATCAAGAACGTCAAGGGCGTAATCGTCCCCAACTCAGGCGGGCAGAAAGGCATTGAGGCGGCGGCAATACTCGGAGCAGTGGGCGGGGACGCAGCTAGGGAGCTTGAGGTCATTGCGGGAGCGACGGACGAGGCACGGAGCGTCACCAGGAAGCTGGCACGTGAGGGGTTCTGTGATGTCTCACTCGCTGAGGATGTCCCTAACCTGTATATTGAGGTCGTTGCCGAGGGGAAGGAACACAAGGCACTCGTGAGGATTGAGCACTACCACACGAACATAACCCTAATCAAGCGCGACAATGAGACACTGAGCAGGAACGCCCCCGAAAAATTACAGGCCACCCCTGAAGCCTCAGCCTCGACCACAGACAAAAACATGATGACCCTCAAGGGAATTATTGACTTTGCCGACAGCCTCAAGATTGAGGACGTTAAGGAACTCTTTGACCGGCAGATAGAGTACAACTCCCGGATCTCACAGGAAGGACTCGACAACAAATGGGGCGCGTGTGTCGGGAAAACCATAATCGAGACATGGGGCAATGACATTCGCTCATGTGCCTGTGCCCGTGCCGCCGCAGGAAGTGATGCCCGGATGAGCGGCTGCCCCCTGCCCGTAATCATAAACTCAGGGAGCGGCAATCAGGGTATAACCGTAACGATGCCTGTCCTCGAGTACTCGGAGCAGTGGAGAATCTCAAGGGAGAAACTCTACAGGTGCCTGGCCGTCAGCAACCTCGTGAGCATATACATTAAGCACTATATAGGTTCGCTGTCTGCATTCTGCGGGGCTGTCAGTGCCTCATGCGGTGCCGGGGCTGGAATAACCTACATGGCCGGAGGAGGGTTCGCCGGGGTTGCACGGACAATCACGAACACACTCGCCAATGTCGGGGGCATTGTGTGCGACGGGGCAAAACCTAGTTGTGCCGCAAAGATCGCCTCGTCGGTTCACGCCGCATTACTCGCGCACTACATGAGCATGAATGATGACGAGTTCCGCGGGGGTGAAGGGTTCGTTGAGGATGACGTTGAAGAAACCATCAAGAACATGGGCTATATAGGCAAAATCGGAATGAAGGAGACTGACCGGGAAATCTTGAACGTCATGATTGACCGCGTTGATGTCGACTCGTGCATGTAGTATTGCGCAATGGTGTAAACTTTCAGGCAGTAAAAATTTTTCTCAGGAGGTAAATCCATCATGAGCAGTAAAGGTTTCACGAGCTCGCTGCCGTTCAAGCTGATTGTTGCGCTGGTAGTGGGAACATTCGCGGGAATTGTCCTGAGCACGTTTGAGGGAAATTCATTCGCCAATGCCGTAATGAACATCGCAGTAACAGTCCGCTACATAGCCGGGCAGTTCATCAACTTCTGCGTTCCGTTAATCATCATCGGTTTCGTTGCGCCGTCAATAACCCGTCTCGGTCAGAACGCATCGAGAATGTTGCTCCTTGCCCTCACACTGGCCTATATATCGTCAATCGGTGCGGCATTCCTGGCAACTTTCGCGGGCTACAGCATTCTTCCGTTCATGAACATAGAGTCCGAAGTCGAGGGGCTGAAGGCTCTTCCTGATGTCATCTTCAAGCTCAACATTAACCCAGTAATGCCCGTAATCTCTGCCCTTTTCCTGTCAATAACTGTAGGCCTTGCGGCGGCCTGGAACAAGAGCAAGTACGTGATTAACCTGCTTGAGGAGTTCCAGAAAATCGTGCTCAGCATCGTAATGTTCTTCCTGATTCCTGTGCTTCCCTGGCTCATCGGTACGACATTCTGCGGGCTGGCATATGAGGGCTCAATCACAAAGCAGTTCCCTGTTTTCGTGGCAATAATCCTCATCGTCATGGCCGGACATTATATCTGGATGGCATTGCTCTACTTCATTGCGGGCGTTTATTCCGGGAAAAACCCCTTCAACATCATCAAGCATTACGGCCCCGCATACATGACGGCTGTCGGTACAATGTCGAGTGCGGCTACATTGAGCGTTGCCCTTGAGTGCGCAAGGAAGTCTGAGCCAACGCTACGTGATGACATGGTGAACTTCGGCATTCCTCTTTTCGCGAACATTCACCTTTGCGGGTCGGTAATGACTGAGACGTTCTTCGTTATGGCGGTCTCAAAGATACTCTACGGCGTTTACCCCACAGTGGGCAACATGATACTGTTCTGCCTCTTGCTTGGAATTTTCGCCATCGGTGCACCCGGAGTTCCCGGCGGTACGGTCATGGCCTCATTGGGACTGATTACCGGGGTTCTTGGGTTTGACGCTACTGGTACTGCCTTGATGCTGACGATATTTGCGCTTCAGGACTCCTTCGGAACGGCCTGCAACGTTACGGGAGACGGAGCATTGACGCTGATACTCACAGGGTATGCCGAAAAGCACGGAATAGGTGAGGAGAAACTCGAAAACATATTAGGCTGATTGTAAATTGCCCGGAGCTTCAGGAGGTCAGGCCATGAACTCCGGGTTTTCCCTGTATATCCCCTGAAGTAACTTCACGAAATCGCTGACACATTCCCTCTTGTCGCCCGAATGAGTACACAATACACACCTGACCCTTTCCGGGCAGTCGAACGGTGTCCAGGCAAATTCGCCGTTATGGTCGTTCAGGAAGCCGGGAGCTAGGCATATCCCCCTGTGAGCCTTGATGTTCGTTAGTGTGGTCTCGCGGTCGTTGCTGTTGAAGTAGTCCAGGTGCACCGTGTCTATGATCCTCTGCTGTACTGCCTTGAGTTCAGTCGGCGAACCTCCCCCGACCATGAGGACGCGCCCCCTCAAATCCCCAGCGTGAACAATCTCCCTTCCGGCCAGTTCGTCAGTCTTCTCCGTAATCAGGTATATCCTGCTCTCGAACAACGGGTGAATCTTTATGCCCGGTATGTGCTTTACGTTGTTATGCCTCGCGAACAATATATCCTCCTCGCCCTTAAGGAATGATGAAGTGTCGTAGAGTGCCAGGAAGTGGGGAGTAACAGAGATACCTTCATGCGTCCTGCCGAATTCCTCGATTGCCCCCGGGAGGAAGTATATTGCCGACCTCATGGGAAGACCTATCGTGATGTTTGCGCGGTAACGTGTGCTGAAGTTCTGCCCCTGCTCTATGGCTAGTCTGAGTTCGTCGCGTATGTTCCTGAGAGTGATGCAGAACTGTTCCCCCGCCGGAGTGAGGACTGCTCCCTTCGGTGAACGGTCAAAGAGCCTGAACCGTAATTCCTCCTCAACGAGCTTAATCTGATAGGTCAGTGCAGGCTGTGAGATGAAGAGGTTTTCTGCGGCGCGGCTGAAGTTCATTGTCTTCGAGAGCTCCAATATATAGTCAATCTGTTTTGTGTCCATGATAAAATTTCCTGATTGTCAATAGTATACTTGATTTGCAAATTATATTACTCCCACTTAGCATTACCTCATCACAATTTTAATCTCAGGAGGCAGTCCATGAAGAAACTCATTATTTGCGTGGCGTTGGTTATTGCGTTGCCTTTCGTGTCGTTGGCAACCCAAGAGCCTATCATCATCTAGGAACAGGGCAGCTTTACGGCAGGAGGCAGCACCCTCAAGGACAGCGGGCAATTCGTATTCTCCGATCTCTGGAGCCAGTCAGGACAGACAGCATACGGGGATCATGCTTTCGTCAGGTATCAGGTCCCGGTGAACGCACGAAAGCTCCCGATGGTATTCCTTCACGGTGGCGGCCAGTCCATGAAGACATGGGAGACAACCCCGGACGGACGCGAGGGGTTCGGGAATATCTTTCTCCGTCGTGGCTTCAGTACGTACCTTGTTGACCAGCCAAGAAGGGGTGATGCAGGCTTCAGTCTTGCGTCAGGCGATGCGATGACACCAATGCACTATGACCGCACGATGTTCACGCTCTTCAGGCTTGGACGATGGCCGGAATTTTACCCTGACACTCAAATTCCGAAGGATGATGACAGCCTTGAGCAGTTCTACAGGCAGGGAACTCCCAACACCGGCCCGCTTGACTTTGAGGTCGTGGCTGATGCTATGTCGGCAGTACTGGAGAGGACAGGCCCGGCAATCCTCGTAACTCACTCACAGGGTGGCGGTGCGGGGTGGCTCACTGCACTGCGTACGGACAAGATACGCGCTATAGCTGCCTTTGAGCCCGGAGGAAGTCCCAGGCTTTTCCCGGAAGGTGAAGTGCCTGAAGCAATAACTACATCATTCGGGCTATATCGAGGGTACGGCTGTAACGCTTGAGGAGTTCAGGAAGTTCACGAGATTCCCCATAGTGATATTTTACGGCGACCACATAGCTACAGAGCCAACGGACAATTGCGGTTCTGACCAGTGGCGTGCTGAGCTCTCAATGGGACGGAAATTTGCCGAGCTCGTCAACAAATACGGCGGGGACTGCACAGTGATTCACCTTCCTGAACTTGGCATAAAGGGTAATACTCACTTCATGTTCTCAGACCTGAATAACCTTGAGATTGCTGACCTCCTCACTAAGTGGCTTCACGAGAAAGGACTTGATGACTAATGAGAGAGATAATCACGGCAATAATCATAATGTTGTTGGCATCATCAGCAATTGCTCAGGAAGTGAAGTATATTGACGCTCCCAATTTCGAGGGGCAGATATACCTTTACGGCGAGCCCAAGAGTGAGGATGTAGAGTTCGAGCAGTGGTACGAGATACAGGGACGCGGACAGTTCGTGCGCAACGTCAAAGCTCCTGCGTTAATCCCCTACCTTCCAGACCCTGCAAAGTCCAACGGTGCGGCAATAATCATTGCTCCGGGCGGTGCGTTCCTTCACCACACGTGCGCAAAACCAACGGCAGCGGCGGCTATGAGGCTGCGGAATGGGGGTTAAAGTCTCAGGGGGTCGCGACGTTCATACTGTTGAAGTTACGCAGTACAGGGTAGAGATTACTCCGAGAGATGAGGCGGAATATCAGGCATATGTTGCGGAGAAGATGGCGGGCTACCGTGCGGGAGGTCTCAGCGGGAACTATGCGCCTGCAACACCTGATTATGCGTTCGAGGACATTAACGCGGCTGTGAGGCTGGTACGTTCGAGGGCGGGAGAGTTTCTCGTCAGGCCGGACAAAGTCGGGATTGTGGGCTTCTTTGCAGTGGCGTTGATGGCGGTCTACAATGCAGAGAGTGCACCCGCTGAGTGCAGGGCAGACTTCATCGCGTCAATCTATGGCCAGTTGGTTATGCGTGAGATGCCCGACAAGCTGCCTCCGTTGTTTGCGGCCATGTCCTCAGATGATGAGCTTTCGGGGCAGAGCGGCTTCGAGGTCATCCAGGCGTGGCAGAAGAGGGGAATTGCTGAACTCCACCTTTACGGCTTGGGCGGCTATAACTTCGGGATGGGTCATCAGCCATTCACGAGCCAGAATCAACCGCAAAGATACACCTGAACAACGGCCTGGACATTCCGCAGTTCGGCATCGGAACGCGGAGTAGGTGCGGCAGTGAAGGCGGGGAAAGTCCGGGCTATAGGTCTCTCGAACTTTGACCTCAACGAGAAACTTTTTGATGACGTTATCGCGAGGGCAGAGATAAAGCCTGCAATAGTACAGATTGAGCTTCACCCTTACGCGCAACGAAGGGCATTCCGTCAGAAGTGTGCTGAGAATAATATTGCTGTTGAGGGCTGGTATCCTTTGGGCGGAAATTCGGTGCTCTTTGCTGACCCGGTCATCAATGAGATTGCTGGGCGTTACGGGAAAACCCCGGCGGAAATCATACTGCGCTGGCACGTTCAGGAGGGCTTCAGCACCATACCGGGCTCAAGGAATGAGGCTCATATACGGCAGAATATCTCGGTGCTTGGGTTTGAGCTTTCACCAGAGGACATGGAGAGGATTCGCGGCCTTGACCGTGAGGAGAGGTTCTACACCGGGACGTTCGAGAGCTCCCAACGCTTCAATGACTGGACACCTGAAGACTGACGCAACGATAAACATTCCCAATCATCAATAGAATGTTTCGATTTGAGATTTGGATTGTTCGCGGCTAATATTACTACCATTCCCAAAGAAGGAGAGTAGACAGCAATGAAGTATGTGAAACTCGGAAATTCAGGCGTTGATGTCTCGCGCATATGTCTCGGCATGATGAGCTTCGGAAAACCCGGCACTGAAAACGGCGTGTTTCCTTGGGCGTTACCGTTCGAGGAGGCTAAACCAATCTTCAGGAAGGCAGTAGAGCTCGGCATAAACTTTTTCGACACCGCGAACGTCTACCAGTTAGGCACAAGCGAGGAGATCACCGGCAAGTTAATCCGTGAGTTCGGGCTCAACCGTGATGAGATAGTGGTTGCGACAAAGGTAAACTTCGAGATGCGTGCAGGAAAGCCCAACGGTTCAGGGTCATCACGCAAGAACATCATGGCTGAAATTGACCACAGCCTGAAACGCTTAGGCCTCGACTACGTTGACCTGTACCAGATTCACAGGCTTGACGCGTTCACACCAATGGAGGAGATACTGGAGGCACTTCACGACGTGGTCAAGTCAGGGAAGGCACGTTACATCGGGGCGTGCACAATGGACGCGTGGCAGTTCGAGAGACTTCAGAACATCGCCGAACGCCATAACTGGACAAAGTTCATCACCATGCAGAACCAGTACAACCTGATTTACCGCGAGGAAGAACACGAGATGATGCCCCTGTGTCTTGACCGCAAAGTCGGCGTGAACCCATGGAGCCCCCTTGCCGGTGGAAGATGCGCCCGCCCGTGGGGAACTCAGACGGCACGCACGAAGATTGACGCTGTCAGCCCTATGGTCTGGACGGACAAGACAGCCCAGCAGGACAAGGCCGTAGTGGACAACCTCGAACGTGTAGCGCGTGAGAATGGCCGCTCAATGGCTCAGGAAGCCCTTGCATGGATGCTCAGCAAGCCCTACATATGCTCGCCCGTTGTCGGAACTACCAGCGTCAGGCACGTCGAGGAAGCAGCCTCAGCCGTTGACATCAAGCTGAGTGATGAGGAGATTGCGGCACTCGAAGCACCCTACACGGCTCACACTAAGCAGCACGCGTTCTAGCTATGAGTGTATTTGACGACTTGAGGAACGGAATACCCTGCGACATCAGAGACCCGGACGACAGGGACGCAATCATCACACTTGAACGCGAACTCTCCTGCGGGAACCTCCCGGAAGGTACGTTCTTCACCCCGCCGTTCCAGGTTGACATAGCCTGCAGAATGATGCTCGGACGTAATGTTTTCGCCAACCATGGCCTTACTGCAATGTCAATCGGTAAATCCCCTATTGAGGACGGCGTAATGTTCGGGCTTGCGTGGCTGTAGGTGTCCCGGCAAAAATCGTAAAGGATATTTAGGGTTCAAGGGAAAAAATTTATCCCCCTTCACGTTCTCACACATGGAGGGGGATTTTTCGTGCTGTGTTCCGTTATTCGTGGGGGAGTTCCTGCGACGGCTCTGCAATCTCAGGCGGGGCTTGCTGTACGTCCTCACTTCTCAGGAGTATTACACGCTCACCATTGCCCACAAGGTTATATTGTTCACGTGCCAAGTGCTCTATTCCTTCCTGTGTCTTGTAGAACGCTACCTTCTCCTTGTAGTCCCGTACTGAGTCGCGCTTCTGCTTCAGGACAACCTCACTCCGGCTTATCTGTTCACGTATCTGTGCTATCCTGTCGAGCTCAAAACGGTAATAGCTCCAGGTTATGGCCAGACCAAGAACACAAAGCGCGAATATGACTATCCTCTTGAGGGAGAACATCTCACATTCTCTCCGGGGCATTAACCCCCAGAAGTTCAAGGCATGACGCAATCACTATTCTTGCTGCCCTCACAAGGTTAATCCTTCCGGCTCTGATATTATCGTCAGGCTCGTCAATTATCCTATTGGTGTTGTAGAACGAGTGAAACACTCCCGCCAAATTCAGGACGTACCCCGTGAGAATTTGGGGAGCTAAATCTTCTGAGCCCTCACGCACTGCATCAGGGTAGAACGACAAGGCATCAGCGAGCTCCTTAGCGTCCTTATTGGCGAAAATCTCTGCGGGTATGTTGCCGGGGTCAAGTGCCTCGACATTGCCGCCCCTGTTCGAGTATTCGCGGAGTATCCCGGAAATTCTTGCGTGTGCATACTGGACGTAATAGACGGGGTTATCATTGCCCTGTTTCTTTGCTAGGGACAGGTCAAAATCAAGCTGGCTGTCCGAACGCCTCATCAGGAAAAAGAAACGTGATGCATCAACTCCTGCCTCGTCAAGAACTTCACGCAACGTGATAAATTCCCCTGCCCTTGTCGACATGGTTACGACCTTCCCATCACGCAAGAGATTAACGAGCTGTATCAGGAGCACCGTAAAATCGTCGGGGTTGCGACCCATTGCCTTTATTGCGGCCTTCATACGTGCTATATATCCGTGGTGATCAGCTCCCCAAACATCTATGACCCTCTCGAACTTCCGGGTGATGAATTTATCGCGGTGATAGGCTATGTCTGAGGCGTAATATGTCGGGATGCCATTAGCGCGGATTAAGACCCTGTCCTTGTCGTCGCCGATTGTGTTCTCAGTCCTGAACCACAATGCACCGTCCTGCTCGTATGCATAGCCTTCGGATTTGAGCTCATCCATTGCTGATTTCACGAGGCCGTTGGCGTGCAAGTATCCTTCCGGGAAAAAGTTGTCGAACTCAACCCGGAAGGTCTCAAGGTCTTCACGTATTCCGGCCATGATTTTACCGGCGGCGTATTTCTTGAAGTATTCGAGGCTCTCATCAAGTGGGACGTTAAGGAACTTGTCGCCCTCAGCGTCAATAATCTCACGTGCAATGTCGTACAAGTAAGCTCCCTTGTAGCCGTTCTCCGGGAACTCTATATTTCTCCCAAGAAGCTCAAAGTATCTTGCCTGCGTCGACTTGCCCAGGTTCGTGATCTGGAGGCCCGAATCATTCACGTAGTATTCCCGCTGAACGTCCCATCCCGTGAACTTCAGGATCCGCGCAACAGAATCACCTACTGCCGCGCCCCTTCCGTGCCCAATATGGAGCGGCCCTGTAGGGTTGGCACTCACGAACTCAACCTGAATGCTCCTGCCATTGCCGAGATTAACCCCGCCGTAGTTCATGCCCTGCCTGAGAATATCTGCCACAACGTCAGCATAGAACTTCCCCGACAGAAAGACGTTCAGGAAACCCGGCCTAGCCACCTCGTAACGCTCCACAACGTCCGAACTGAGAGCCTCACCTATATTCACGGCAATATCATACGGGTTAGCCTTGAGTGCCTTTGCGAGCCTCATCGCGATATTTGCCGCACGGTCTCCATGCCCCTCATGCTTGGGACGCTCAAACCCTGCCTGAATGCCATCAACGCCTAATGACTTTACCGCTTCGTTAAGTGCCTCATTAAGTTTCACTGCTGCTGTATTTTCGCCTGTCATTTTGTACCTTCTATCTTACTGGTATATGCCTGAATGAGAACGTCCGCCAGTTGTCCAAGTGCCGCCTGAGCAAGGCCATGTTCCCGGAACTGACGCTCTGCATGTTCAGCTCAAAACGTGATGATGCTTCGAGCCTGTGCCTTCGGTTCTGGTAGCTGTCGGAATAATTTATCTTGTCGGGGTTCTTCGGTGTCTTTCCTGAGACGAGGGCTTCAGTTGCCTTCTTGGGAAAGCCCAGCGTTATGTTCTGCTCCACAATGAACGGGAACAATACCTCAACGGGCGGCTCATATCCTCCGAGCTTCCTCATTGCCACCGGCTCAAAGACCGGCAGGATCGCGAGAATGCCCCGGCCGCTCCCGGCAACTCCGGGCTTGTTCGTCAGTGTGAACGAGATTTCGGGAGTGCCTTTTACGTTCCTGAGCTTCACGTCCCTGTAGTTCGTCAGTCCGGGGAAAAGTGAGAGCAACGCCCCCCTAGCTGTCCCGTCCGTAGGATTTCTTCCGAGCATCAATGCCCCCCATGCTCCTCTGAGAATCACCCTGATGTTGCCGTTAAGCATACCTTGTTCCGAGAGCTTGAGATCCATTACTGCGCTCAATCTGTTATCGCCGGACTTCGAGGAGGGTATACGCCGGGAAACTAGTTTGCCGTCATTCGTGGCACTGAAGACCTTTGAGCCTGCAAGCAACCCCGGATCTGTCATGTCGTGGAACTCAAGACCCTTCACGCCTTGAACGTAAAGAACAGGGTCCGTGAACATGGCCGGACATACTGGGGACTTGTCATCGGGCTCAAACGGGAGCTTCCAGCACAACGAGGCATCAATTTTCTGTGAGGAGAGCCACGACCGGGAAAGCAATACCTTTTCGCGCCTTGTCCATGGCCCGGAGGCCGGGATTTTCCGGGGAGTTCCTTCCGACAATTCAGCTTCAGGTTGTGAGGCCAGCCACTGAACGAGCTTCATAGCCCCGTCATTCTTCGAGCGTCTGAAACCTGAGAGTGCTTCACTTGGTGCAGTGATGTTCCCAGCATTCTCTGCATCCTTGAGCATCCCATCAATCCCTGAATTTACCTGCCTCGTGCTGAATGCTGCCCCTGCCCTCTGCGTACGTGCAAGCTCACCTGAAGGATTATACGGCTCAATGTTCACGCGCCGCCAAGAATATGACGTTTCATTGCCAAGCTCCTCAGTCTCAGGGCTCCTAATGTCGGGAAACGTCTTGTACGAGAGTTTTTGCGGTGATGTTACCTCCAGGACTGACTCCCATACCCTGAGCTCATCCTGAAACCAGAAGAGCCCCTCAATGCTGAGCTGTTCGGTCAAGTTCTCCCGCCATGACACCACCATAATGAACGTATTAGGCAGCCCCATTAAACTGACCGACTTAATGCCAGCGGTTGTGTCTTCATCGGGTGATGCACTGCTGATTTTCGCGAGGGTGTTGAAGTCGTAAATGTCAGCCTCCAGAACGTCAACGCTTCCTTTTGCCGGAATGGGAATGTTCCAGTTCAGCCACTTGCCGCCGAGACCCTGACGGCCAAGAATCACATAGAGCCGGGTTATCTCAGTGCCGCCGTTGTCCGAACGTGAGAATGTTGCGCGCTTGAGCCAGATTATGCCCTGTTCTGCCGGATAAGTCGTGAAGTCCGGGTTCATCTGCTTCATTCGCGACAAGCTATAGCCCGGCCCGTTGTCTTCGCCGAACGTGAAAGTGCCTGTCCCTGTGTAGCTGGGAAGGACGTTCCCCATGTTGAGGTTGTCCATCCTACGCATGTTGAGGCGTGAGCTGTCCATGAGGTCATCAGCAAATGACGGGGAACACAGCATCATCACCAACGCCAACGCCAGAAATTTACGTGCCAACAATCACAGCCCCCTTCCGTGGCAATACTTGTACTTTTTGCCTGAGCCGCAAGGGCACGGGTCATTGCGTCCTACCTTAGCGACCTTCCTGACTGGTTCGCGGACTGCCCCGCCTGCCTCTGCACCTAACATCTGGAACTCCCTCTTCTCCATCGTCATTTTTCGTTCACGGTGAGTTTCTTCGCTGAGCACCCTAACCCTGAAGACATGTTCGCAGAAGTTATCTTTTACCCTGTCCATCATCTCGGTGAACAGGTTGTAGCTCTCGAACTGGTACTCAATCAGGGGGTCTTTCTGCCCGATTGCACGGAGACCTATACCCCGTCGGAGCTCATCCATGCCTGTCAAGTGTTCACGCCAGGCAATATCCAGCGTGTTCAGGAGGATATAGCGCACGAGAGACCCGGCTATATTGTGGCCGCTCATGTTGTCGGCATTGAGCTCGGCTATCTTTGCGTCATAGCGGGACTTTATGCCGTCGGTGAGCTCGTCCCTCATACCCTCCATGTCTAGGCGGTTGTCGACAGTAGCAATATTGCCCTCAGCTCCCGGCCCGAACAATGACCGCAACCTTGAGGCCGCGCGTGAGGGGTCAGGCTCTGCGTCGTGTCCTTCGGGAAAATACTTGTCGAGGATGCCATTCACAACACCCTCTACGACTTCCCAGCCGTATTGTGGCATTTCGTCCTCTGATGTTCCTAGTATCGCTGAACGTTCGGAGTATATGGCCTCCCTCTGCTGGTTCATTACGTTGTCATAGGCTAATAGCTGCTTCCTGATGTCAAAGTGGAGCTCCTCTACCTTCTTCTGTGAGTTCTCGATTATCTTGCTGAGCATTGAGGACTCTATAGCCTCGCCATCTTTCAGCCCTAACTTTCCCATCAACGGCTGAATCTTCTCTGACCCGAAAAGTCTCAACAGGTTATCCTCAAGCGACAGGTAGAACCTCGATGTTCCCGGATCTCCCTGACGGCCTGAACGTCCACGCAGCTGGTTGTCGATTCGTCGGGATTCGTGGCGTTCCGTGCCGATAATTGCGAGTCCTCCGGCTGAAGTTACGCGGTCATGCTCAGCCTTGCAGGAGGCCGTAAACTCCTTCAGGAGGCGTTCATATTCGGCGGGGTCATTCTGTGCTTTGTCCTTCGCGAGAAATTCGGGGTTTCCGCCAAGCATGATGTCAGTTCCTCGACCGGCCATGTTCGTGGCTACCGTAACTGCTCCCTCCCTGCCTGCCTGAGCTACGATATATGCTTCCTTCTCGTGGTACTTGGCGTTCAGGACGTGATGGGGAATCTTGCGGGCTTTGAGGAGCTTGCTGACCCTCTCGGAGTTCTCGATTGACGTTGTGCCGACCAGTACGGGCTGGCCGTTCTTGTGGCGTTCCTGGACCTCATCGGCTACTGCGCTGAACTTCTCGTGCTCTGTGGCGTAAATCACGTCGGGGTTGTCGGTGCGTATCATGGGCTTGTGCGTGGGAATGCTCACAACCTGGAGGCCGTAAATCTCCTTGAACTCTTCGGCTTCAGTTGCGGCAGTTCCTGTCATCCCGGCTAATTTCCTGTACATTCGGAAATAGTTTTGCAGTGTTATTGTTGCGAGTGTCTGTGATTCGCGCCCGACCTTCACACGTTCCTTTGCTTCTATGGCCTGATGGAGACCGTCAGAGTAACGCCGCCCAATCATGAGCCTTCCTGTGAACTCGTCAACTATGATCACTTCGCCGTCCTTCACGACATAATCAGTGTCGCGCTTGTAGAGCCTGTGAGCCTTGAGAGCCTGAACTATCCTGTGTGCAAGGTCTGAGTGTGCAGCGTCAGAGAACAAGCCGGGCATCTTCAGGAAGTCCTCACACTTCTGGATGCCTGACTCGGTCATTGAGATGCTCCGTTCCTTCTCGTCTTCCTCGTAGTCAGTTCCTGCCTTGAGGTTGCGGGCGGCACTGTCTGCCTTCACGTACAACCCTGCATCATCATCGCTTGGGCCTGAGATGATTAGCGGTGTCCTTGCCTCGTCGATCAGAATGCTGTCAACCTCGTCAACAATGCAGAAGTGATGCCCCCTCTGTACCATCTCTTGACTGTTGAGCACCATGTTATCCCGGAGGTAGTCGAAGCCGAACTCTGAGTTAGTCCCGTAGGTAACGTCGGCCATGTATGCGGCTATTCGCTCGTCATTGGGCATGTAGGGGTAAATCACTCCGGCAGTAAGTCCCAAGAACTCATAGAGCGGGGACATCCATTCAGCGTCTCGTTTGGCGAGGTAGTCATTCACCGTAACGAGATGGACACCTTCACCCTTCATTGCGTTCAAGACTATGGCGAGGGGAGCGACTAGGGTTTTGCCTTCACCGGTCTTCATCTCTGCAATCCTGCCGTCATGAAGTGCCATGCCTCCGATGAGCTGAACGTCATAATGACGCAAGCCTATAGTTCGTTCGCTGACTTCACGGACGATAGCGAAGACTTCAGGGAGAACATCATCAAGCTCTGAGCTTCCTTCCTGGACTTGTGATTTGAGTTCGAGGAAACGGGATTTTATCTCAGCGTCAGATTTTCCGTGAACGTCCTCCGAATATGAATTGACTATCTCAACGAGCCCGGAATATTTTTGCAATGCCCGGTCATTCGGATCTAGTCCCAATAATTTCTTTATGCTGTCTAGTAACATATTGTCTCCTTTGGATTTGAAGTGTGAAAAGATTATCATGAATTATTTTATGCCACAACGCAAAAAAAAATGACCCTGCCAATTCTGACAAGGCCATCAACCTACCTTCCTGCCTCTGAGCTAAAGAGCCTCCCTGTTCTCCTAGATGACTCCCCCTGCCTGACATGCCGGGCAAATGCAGTACTTGTTCCCTGACTCTTTCGACTTCCTGGCTGCCTCGATCATTCCTGCCGCCCTCTCAGCTCCGAATATCTGCCTGCCTTTGTCGGACTCACACAGCCCTATGAGTTCATCGACTGAGCAGACCTCAGCCTCAAGTTCCTTAACGAGTGCTTCAGCCGTCTTCTTGTCCTGAGCCTTAACGTATGCTTCTGCCGCTGACTTCACGGGTGCGCAAACTGACGGGGCATTGATGAGCTCGTTGACCTTCGAGAGAATTTCCTGTTTCGTCATGTCCTTATTGCCTCCTAGAAAATTTCGTAATATTATGCCACAAAAATTACGTATTATGTGATAAGTAACAATGAAGATATTTCACTAAGGGGAAGGATTTTCATCATGACAGAGAGAGTTGCAGTTATAGGTGTCGGGCATTTGGGACAGCATCACGCAAGGATATACACCGAGCTTCTTGATGCCCAGCTTGTTGGGGTTGCTGACAGCGACATAGAGAGAGCCCGGCTTATCGGTGGACACTTGGGAGTTCCTGCCTACTCATCACTTGAGGAGCTCATCCGCAGGCAGTCTCCCGATGCAATCTCCGTTGTAGTTCCCACGAGCCAGCACTACGAGATCGCGAAGACCGCACTTGAGGCAGGTATTCATGTGCTCGTTGAGAAGCCCGTAACTGTGAAACCGTCAGAGGCCGGTGAACTCCTCGAAATCGCCGACAGAAAGAACCTCGTCCTTCAGGTGGGACATATTGAGCGTTTCAACAGTGCCATACGCTACATTTCCGGGATACCCTGCAGACCCGTCTATCTTGATGCCAGACGTACAGCACCCTTCACCCCGCGCATCAATGACGTTGGGGTTGTCCTTGACCTGATGATTCACGACATAGATATAGTGATGTCCCTCGTTCCTTCACGTATTGCGAGGATTGCCGCGACGGGGGGATGTGTCTTCACAGACCACGAGGACATAGCCGACGCACATATCACGTTCGAGGACGGGACGGTCGCACATATTCTCACGTCAAGGTGTGCACAGAAGAAGTGCCGTCAGCTCGAAGTAGTGGAGCGTGAGAGGCAGATTACCGTGAACTATGAGCTACAGACCGTGCAGATTTCCCGGTGTGTGAACAATCCTGAAGGCCAGGTAGAGATTCGCGAGACTCCCGTATTCCCGAAGAGTGAACCGTTGAAGCTGGAGCTTGCGGATTTCGTGAGGTGCGTACGTGAGCATCGTCCTCCTGTTGTTGGCGGAGGGGACGGCAAGAAGGCTCTTGAGGTTGCTGTGGAGATACTCAGACAGATTCACGACGGGAATGCTCAGGGAATGAGGCAGGCAGTCTAGATTCTGAGAATGTCAGCCAGCATTGCGGGGGAATATATCAAGGGGCGGGTTATTCCTGATTCTAGGAAGTCTTTATCTCCCGTAAGAATAATATCTGCATCATGATATATAGCATCACTAAGAACAGGGATGTCTTTGGTATCCCGGAGCATCCCTGTTAATTTAGGACTACTTTCACAAAAAATAAACTTCATGGAGCGGTAATCTGAGTATACTTTAGCAACAGAAGCAGGCCATTTCTTTGACAGCGTTGTTTTAAACTCATTATCCACATATTCTGAGACGAGTACGTTAATGTTGCGATGCGTGAATTTCAGCAGATGTTTCAGCAGTCTCAAAACCCTTCCGTCAAATATCATAGCTGATATAAGCACATTGGTATCAACTAATATTTTCACTCATCCTGCTCCTTCTGAACTCGGCCATGTCCTTAATCATCTCTTCTTCTGAGGCCCAGCCTTTATCATCCCCAATAAGTTCTTGTATTTCACGTATTATTCTGTCGGTTCTGTCAGCCTCAGCCTTTGCACGCTGTTCTGAGAGAAATTCAACATAGCTTATAGCTTTCGTCAGATCTTCATTGTTGAGCGAGGAAAGCAACTCGTTAAGCCTCAATGCATTATAGGTAGCGTTGTAGGAATATCCCGGCATTATTTTCACTCCTTAATGGAAATTTTCACATTCCATATTCTACACTATCACTCACGCATACAACTTCCTGGCATCCTCCACGAACTCCCTCGCATAGGCCGAAACATAGCTGCCCTTCCTCATGGCCGCAACGAAATCACTCGTAACCCTAGGGCTCCCGAAACTGTAGGTGTCAATCTCCGGCTTGGGGGAATGCCAGCGTAAATGGCTCTCGAAGATGAACGATACCCCCCAGCCCTGCTCAGTCAGTGAGATTACGGCGGGCATGTTGTTTGTCGTTATCGAGTTTGTGAGCTCTATTCCTGCCTGCTTCAGGTAGTGCCGCGAAATCTGCCCGGTCCTCTGCTCCGGCGAAAGGAGTATCAGCCTCTCATCTTTCAGCGATGACAGCTCTATGTGCCCGTTCATGGCCGAAGATTTTACCGGGTGGTTACGGCACGTGCAGACCAGGAGCTCCTCATGTGCTAAGGTCTCGTACTCTATGTGCGGGCTAACCTCGTGGGGCTTGCTGTAGAACGCCAAGTCAATATCCCCCTCAAGCAGCTTAACGTCAATCATTGCACTCGTCCCCTCAAAGATATTCACCTTAACGTTAGGATACTTACGGTTGAAGTCGGGAAGTATCTTCGGGAGCATGAAGGTGCAGCGCATATTAGGCAGGCCGATGTTCAGGATGCCAATATCACGCTTGATGATGTCGGAAAGTTCAGCGTCAAGGCTCGCTTTGGTCTCAAGGATAGTCCGGGCATATTCGAGGTATCTTTTCCCGGTATATGTAGGAATGTATTTTCGTTCAACACGGTCAAAGAGCTTTAACCCTAACTCATCCTCAAGGCTCATCAGGAACTTGCTCAATGCCGGCTGACTGATATAGAGTGCTTCGGCGGCTTTGGTGATATTCTGGTGCTTGGCTATTGCGGCAATGTAGGATATTTCCCGGAAGTCCATCAACAATTCCTCGTTTCATGAAAATAATTTCAGGTTATGTTTTTCATGACTAATCTATATTTCACATTATAGCAGTCTTGATTTATTATTTGCCCATCACAAAGACATCCCACACATAAACAACAGATAACGGAGGGTAAAAGCAATGACAGTGAAGAAACTGCCGGTAACTATCATGCGCGGCGGCACAAGCAAGGGAGTATACATTCTCGAATCAGACCTGCCCGAAAATCACGACGAATGGGAGCCCCTTCTGCTCAGGCTCATGGGAAGCCCGGACGCAAAACAGATTGACGGGCTTGGAGGGTCATACTCAGTAACCAGCAAGGTAGCCATCATCAAGAAGTCATCACACCCTGAAGCTGACGTAGATTACACGTTCGCACAGGTCAGCGTGGACAAGCCATTAGTGAGCTACAAGGGGAACTGCGGGAATATCTCTTCAGGTGTCGGGCCTTTCGCCATCGAGAAAGGATTAATTGAGGCCAAAGACGGAACGACAACCGTACGAATCTTCAACACCAACACGAACAAGATCATTGCTGCTGACGTTAAGACCCCCGGCGGAGAGGTCGAATATTCCGGGGATTTCGCCATTGCTGGAGTACCAGGCACAGCATCACCCGTAAAGCTGAAGTTCGTCAACCCGGCAGGAACTCTCGGCAAAGGACTTCTTCCCACCGGCAACGTTGTAGATACCCTTGACGTTCCGGGGTTCGGGAAAGTTGACGTGTCCATCGTTGACGCGGCCAACCCGCTGGTGTTCGCGAAGGCAAAAGATATTGGGCTTACTGGCAAGGAACTTCCTGACGAGATAAACGGCAACCCTGAGACACTCGACCTTCTGGAGAAAATCAGGGGGCTTGCGGCAGTAAAGCTCGGACTCATTGACGACTACAAACGCTCCGCATGGGACACTCCCGGAATCCCTAAGATGACATTTGTCGCTGAACCTGACGACTACACAGCCTCGGACGGTAAGGCAATCGCGAAGGACAAGATAGATCTCCTCTCACGAATGATGTCGATGCAGAAGGCTCATCCCTCCTACGCAATGACCGGCGCAATGTGCACGGCGGCGGCGGCAGTAACTCCGGGCTCAATCGTCAACCAGGTCTTAGCCCCGAATGCTGATACCCAGTTCATCAGGATAGGACATGCGGCAGGAATACTCGAATGCGGCGCGGACTTCCGGCTTGAGGCAGGCAGCAATGTCCCGGAAATCATAGACACATTCGGGTTCAGGACGGCTAATTTCCTCATGGAAGGCACCGCAAGGATAAGGCTCTAATCTCTCACACTCAAGGGGGTAAATCATAATGCAGGAATATCTGCCCATAATATCGCTGTTAGTTCTGGCCGTTGTCGTGGCTATCGGTTTCATCAAGAAGATCAACCTCGGATTTTTCGCACTTGGCGCGGCATTCGTTCTCGGCACTGTCGGGGGAATGAAGGCCTCACAGATCACCGCAGGGTTCAGCTCGTCAATGTTCGTTACGCTCGTCGGCGTTACCTTCATGTTCGGGATGGCATCTCAGAACGGGACGCTTGAGCTCTTCTCGAAGAAGGTTGTTGCCCTCGTCGGAAAACGCACCGTCTTAATCCCAATCCTTATGTTTGTACTCTCGGCGTTCATTTCAGCGATAGGGCCCGGACATATAGCGGCTGGTATCCTCATGACGACGTTCGCTATGTTCCTGGCGTTCGAGATGAAAATTAACCCTATGGCGACATCACTATATGCCAAGCTCGGAGCTAATGCAGGCTGTGCTTCAACACTCTCAATTACGGGCATCCTTGCGGCTCAGCTCTCCAACCCTATGGGATATTCAGGGTTCGGGCTTCATCTCTTCCTGTCCACTCTGTTATCTGGGTTCATCTTCACTCTGGTAGTCTACATTCTCTACAAGGGCTACGCGGTGAAGGCCGACAACCCCATGAAGTGGTCAGAGATCCCGGCGTTCAACAAACAGCAGAGAATAACCATCATCGTAATCGTAATCGTGGTAATCTGCTGCATAGGCTTCAAGCTCGATACAGGATTGTTCGCGTTCCTTGCGGCGAGCGTCCTGATACTCACTGGCTGTGCTGACGAGAAGAAGGCCATCAAGGGAATCCCCTGGGGGACTCTGGTATTCATCTGCGGCGTTGGTGCCCTCGTGAACGTCATCAACAAGCTGGGCGGCATCAAGCTGGTATCTGATTACCTCTCCAGCCTGATGAGCGCGAACAGTGCAGTAGCGATAATGTCGGCGACTTCGGGCATACTCTCATGGGTCAGCTCAACGACCGGAGTAGTCATGCCCGCACTCCTTCCCATTGCACATAATGTTGCTCAGACCTTCGGGGTCAGCTATGTCGAGCTCATGTCGGCGATAATAGCAACGTCATTTGCGGCGGCAATAAGCCCACTCTCAACCGGCGGCGCAATCATCATGTCATCCTACAGTGCAAGCAAGGAGACAACCACTGAAGAGATGAACAACATGTTCAAGACCTTGTTCCTTCTGAGTGTGGCGAATGTGTTAATCAACGTGCTCATGTCATGGCTTGGTGTGTTCAACCTTGGGCATCTGTTCTACTAGGCGGCAACTTAACTCCTCATATAAAGTTTTGTCCCTCTGTCTTTATGGCAGGGGGATTTTTTCACGTTGTTGTAAAATATATTCATCCCGGCATTAATTGCATGTTTTCAGCAAAATTTCAAGGAGGGATTCATTATGTTTGCGATCAGGAAATGTAAAGCGTTTCTCTTTCCCGCATTCATTTTGTTCGTGTTGCTTTTCATTACAGGAATTTCTTGGGCATCACCTGTAAAACCGGATGTAGCTCCGGGGGATGTCCTCGTTGTCTTCAAGAGGCCAGAATACGCAGGAAGCTCAAAGTTAGGGACGCTTGCGGAAAAAGTAAGGCTGAACTCCCTTGCTGAAAGTTACGAGGCAAGAGTGGCAAAAACTTATTCCTCATTATCCGAGACAGGAGGATACAGCTTTGCACTTCTCCATTCAGACGCTAAAACAGAGACGGCACTAATGGACGAGCTCCGCAACAACCCGCAGGTTCTGGGTGTGTCGCTGAACTACAAGGTACATGCCTTCGCCACACCAAATGACTCGTACTATAGCCAGCTCTGGGGTATGCACGCTATATCTGCCGACAAGCTCTGGGATGAGGGGTTCACAGGCGGGAGCAATGTCTACGTTGCAGTTCTCGACACGGGAATAGCCAGCACACATGAAGACCTTGCGGCCAACTTCGAGACCAATAGCTACAGTAGGAACTTCTAGGATGCCGCATCATATGCCGACGCTGACGGGCACGGGAGCCACGTATCAGGAACTATAGCGGCTGTTGGCAACAACGGGAAAGGCGTTGTTGGTGTGAACTGGACGGCGAAAATCATTGCCCTGAAGGTTCTTGATGACGACAGGAGCGGCTATATCTCTTGGACTATTGACGCACTGAACTACCTTTGCACACTCATTGACCAGCACCCAGAAATGACACTTGCGGCGGTCAACCTCTCACTTGGTGGATGGCAGAGCAAGAGCCCGGAGGAAATGATCTCAAGTAATGACCCGTCCTACTTGGCATACAAGGCCCTTAGCGACAAAAACAAAGCAGTGATATGCGTTGCGGCAGGAAATGAATCCTGTGAGGTCGGCAAGCCAGTAAACGGCATGTATGTCTATCCTGCATCATTCAAGAACATCGCTAACATGATCGTAGTAGCCAATGCACAGAATGATTCGACCTACTCCAAGAGCTCATCAAGTAACTACAGCACAACGTACGTGGACATTGCCGCGCCGGGTACAGAAATACTCAGTACTACGCCGGGCAACGAGTATTTATCATACAGTGGGACATCAATGGCAACCCCCCATGTTTCAGGAGTTGCGGCATTGCTGAAGTCAATATTCCCAGAAGCCACAGCAAGCCAGATAAAGGCCGCCATAAATAAAGGTGCAAACGGGAAATACGCAAAGGATTACACTGCCAAAGGGCTGCTTGATGCAAAGAAGGCACTCCAGACCTTGCAGGAGACTGTAGCAACGAACCTTCCGCCGCAAATACTGACAACCTCACTCCCCAGCGGCCTAACGGATGATGCATATGATCTCAGGCTCTCGGCAAAGGGAGCAAGACCCATGACCTAGAGCATCACCAGCGGCAAACTCCCGGACGGGCTCACCCTTTCGCAGGACGGAAGGATTAGCGGCACACCAACAAAGGCAGGAACCTTCACCTTCACGCTCAAAGCAACGAACTCAAAGGGCAATGCCTCAAAGGAATTCACAATTGCTGTAACTATAGGGAAGCCGGAAATCACCACAAGTTCAAGCCTTCCCGACGGCTCAATCACACAGCTTTATTCACAGAAGCTAACGGCAAAAGGACTTTCCCCCATAACATGGAGCATTGCCGGAGGGTCTCTTCCTACATCGTTCACCCTAGCATCTGACGGAACGCTAAAAGGTGCACCATCGAAGCGTGGAACATGGACTTTCAGCGTCAAGGCCACGAACAGGCTCGGAAGCTCCACAAAGAACATCAGCGTGAAGATCAAGGGCATAGCACCATCAAAGCATGATGACTACAGGCTGACAGCAACGACAGGCAAAGCGTTCACGAAGAAGCTCGAAGCCATAGGTACCGCCCCTCTGACATGGAGCATCACGAAAGGCACGCTACCTCCAGGCTTGGCACTGAACGCAACAACGGGAGTAATCAGCGGAACACCCAAGAAGCCGGGCAAAAACTCAGACTACTACAAGCTGGGTATGAGCACGTTCACGGTCAAGGCAGCAAATAGTGAAGGATCGTGCCTCATTGATTGCGTCATGGTGGTTAATGATCCTTCAACTTCATCCGACATCAAGATACTGACTGACGAACTGCCGCTTTGCATTGAGGGCCTTCCTTACAGCTTGAAACTTGAGGCATCAGGAACATCGCCCATAACCTGGACAGTAGGGCAGCCCCTCAACGATACTGAGCCTGAATGCTTCCCGTTACCTGATGGAATAACCCTCAAGACTGACGGCACAATAAGCGGGAAATTTGTGCGTCCTGATCAGCTCTGGCACAGCGAAATAAACAGGGTACGCATTGTTGCCTCAAACAAGAAAGGTTCTGTGTCGAAGTACTTTGATTTCCGTTGTACGAACAATGACGACAAAATCCATGAAGTCATGACTAAAACGCTGCTTGATGCTTTGACTGGGAAATACTATGAGCAACCGATATTCATTAGCACCGTGCACAGCTACGGCATCGACATAATATCCGGCTCACTTCCTCCCGGTGTTGTCCTCTACAATCCTGCAACGGCCAATGTAGGAGGTATGCTTAAAGGCACTCCGTCAACAGCTGGAACATACACTTTCACCGTAAGGATTGACACGGGGGAATGCAATACTTTCCTGACGAAGAAGTTTACCCTCACAGTACGTAATACACCGGCCAAGCCCGTAATCACGACAAAGAGCCTTCCAGTTGTTGCAGTGGGCATACCCTGCAGATTTGTGTTCTCATGCACAGGCACGGCATCGGTTGATTGGACTGTGAGCGGTCTGCCGAATCAAGGTCAGGCTCTGCCTTATGGTTTCCAGGCAAGCATATACGGACTTATTGAGGGAACTCCCGAAAAAGCAGGAACGTACACAGTCAAGGCAACAGTAAGGAACTCGGCAGGGTCTGACACCAAAACGTTCACCTTCAAGGCAGGCAACGACACAACACCAAAACTTGCCGCAATCACCCTTCCGGCTGGGACAAAAGGTATAACGTACACTGCACAGCTCACAGCAGCAGGACTTACACCCATGACATGGAGAATTTCGGGTGGTAGTCTTCCTATGGGATTATCGCTCAGTTCTTCGGGCAAAATCTCAGGAGTTCCAGAAGAAAACGGCAGCTTCACATTCACTGTTGAGGCCTCGAACATAGCAGGAACGTCAACACGCGAACTAACCCTGAACATAGGCAACGGCTCAGCACCGAGAATAACAACGGGCAAGGTTCTTCAGTCAGTATCACGCAGGCAGGCATATTCCGTAACACTTAGTGCGGACGGAACGGCACCGATAACTTGGGAGAAGGTTAGCGGTGAACTTCCTCTAGGGTTGACATTGAGCAGTAAGGGGAAAATTTCGGGAACTCCTACTGTTTCGGGTAATTACTCGTTCAAGGTCAGGGCCTCGAATACTATCGGGAGCACGTCAGAGACATTCACGCTGAAGGTAACACAGACGACAATATCCGGGAATTTAGCCGGGACGCTGACGAGGAAGGCTAGCTACTCGAAAGTTCTCAAGGCTACAGGTGGCCTCAGCCCCTATACTTGGTCAGTCAGTTCGGGAAGTCTCCCCGATGGTATGAAGCTGGGCAAGTCATCCGGGAAAATCTCAGGTGCTCCTACAAAAGCCGGGACGTTCAAATTCACGGTGAAAGCAAAAGACGTAAACGGTGCGGCTGGGACTAAAGCCTACACCATAACCGTAACTCAGACCACAATATCCGGGAAGATTACCGCAACCCTGACGAGGAAGGCCAGTTACTCGAAAGTTCTCAAGGCTACAGGAGGTTTCAGCCCCTATACTTGGTCAGTGAGTTCGGGAAGTCTCCCCGATGGTATGAAGTTGGGCAAGTCATCCGGTAAAATTTCGGGTGCGCCCACTAAGGCCGGGACGTTCAAATTCACGGTCAAGGCCAAGGATGCGAACGGTGCCGCCGGGACTAAGTCCTACACCATAACCGTAACTCAGACGACAGTATCCGGGAAGATTGCCGCGAGCCTCCCAAAGAATACAAGCTACAGCAAGACCCTTAAGGCGACAGGTGGTGCGAGCCCCTATACGTGGACGGTCTCATCCGGGCAATTACCCACCGGCCTCAAGCTGGGCAAGTCTTCCGGGAAAATCTCAGGCATTCCGACAAAGAAGGGCACGTTCACCTTCACCATCAAGGCCAAAGACGCAAACGGTGCCGCCGGGACGAAAACCTACACGGTGAAAGTTACAGCCGCGACATCAACGCAGTCCGTAGAACCTGAAGGCACTAACGGCACTCCATCATCCGGCAAGCCTGACACGACAGACCTTCCGGCAACTCCTGAGAGCCCCGGAACTGTCGCAGTAGTTCCCGGAAACCCTGCAGGGACATTCACCCTCAGTGCAACGCTGAACGTGGCCAGTGATGACATTCTTGAAGCCGGTGAAGGAAGAGACAGCGACCTAATCACAGTAAGAGCTGGAAAGGCATTAACCTTCATTCTGGGTGATTGGGGGCTTGAGGTCTCAGGTGTAACAGTGTATGTCGACGATGAACCTGCCGGGGCTGTAACTGTCTCGGAAGATGGGACGTTCACACTTCCGGCGGAAATGGTGGCGGGAGACTTCAAGGTCTGCGTCAAAGCGACACATGGCGGCTCAGAGCTTGAGTCCGAAACTCTCTACATAATCTCCCAAAACTGACGAATAGAACTTGTTTCTTTATCCCCTCTGTCCAATAAAGGCAGGGGGGCTTTTTTCACTTTGTTGTATAATGAATAAACTTCGAATAAACTTCAGCAGCAAAAATTCAAGGAGGGATTTATTATGTTAACGTTCAGAAAACACAAAGCGTTATTCTTTACCGCATTCGTTGCATTGATGTTGCTGTTCGTTGCAGGAGTTTCTTGGGCATCAACAAAGAAGCCGACAGTTGCTCCCGGTGATGTCCTTGTTGTCCTCAAGAGGCCGAAATCATCAGGAAGCTCCACTATCTCAGCTAAAGAAGAAAAAGCAAGGATAAAATCGCTCGCTGCATCTTCAGGCGCAGAGGTCTTGAAAACTTATTCCGCACTCTCTGAGGCAGCAGGTTATAGCTTTGCCCTTCTTCACTCTAACACGAAATCAGAGACAGCACTACTTAAGGAGCTCAGCAAAAATCCGCAGGTTCTTGGCGCATCACTGAACTACAGGATACAAGCCTTCGATACCCCAAACGACCCGCAATATAGCCAGCTCTGGGGTATGCACGCTATATCTGCCGACAAGCTCTGGAATAATGGCATTACCGGCGGAAGTGAGGTTTATGTTGCAGTCCTTGACACCGGCCTAGCCTACACGCATGAAGACCTCGCGGCTAATTTCGAGACAAAGGGATACAGCAGGAACTTCACGGATGAGTCTTCATACTCGGACGTTCGCGGGCACGGAAGCCATGTTGCCGGAACAATAGCGGCTGTCGGAAACAACGGACTCGGAGTCGTCGGCGTAAACTGGAAGGCTAAGATCATCACCCTGAAAGTCTTGGGCGATGACGGAAGCGGTTATGTCTCTTGGACCACGGATGCCTTGAACTATCTCTGCACACTCATTGACCAACACCCCGAAATGAACCTTGCATCGGTCAACCTCTCACTTGGTGGATGGCAGAGCAAGAGCCCGGAGGAAATGATCTCAGGCAATGACCCGTCTTACTTGGCATACAAGGCTGTGAGCGACAAGAACAAGGCCGTGATATGCGTTGCGGCAGGAAATGAATCCTGCGAGGTCGGCAAGCCGGTAAGCGGAAGGTATGTCTATCCGGCCTCCTACAGGAACATCGCCAACATGATTGTAGTAGCCAATGCCCAGAATGACTCCACATACTCCAAGAGCTCATCAAGTAACTACAGCACGACCTATGTTGACGTTGCCGCACCAGGGGCAAACATATACAGCACTATACCGGGCAACCAGTACGGCACAAAGAGCGGGACATCAATGGCCACGCCTCATGTCGCAGGTGTTGCGGCGTTGTTGAGGTCTGCATTCCCGACAGCAACAGCAGCCCAGATCAAGACAGCCATAAACAGTGGAGCAAACGGGAACTACGCTAAGAGCTACACTGTCAACGGATTCCTTGATGCCAAGAAAGCATATGACGTTCTTCGTGGGATGATACCTCAGAACACTAAACCCGTAATACTGACTTCCTCACTTTCTGACGGCTATGTTGGAGCTCCGTATTCCTTCCAGCTCCTAGCACTCGGTAAAACGCCCATAACATGGACTGTCTCCAGCGGGAGCCTCCCGAATGGCCTCAAGCTCGCTAAATCCACCGGCAAGATTACCGGCACCCCGTCCAAAGCAGGGACATTCAGCTTCAAGGTCAAGGCTACGAACACAAAAGGCAACGCCACGAAAACGCTCAAGATAAAGGTAATCACCCCCGCAAAGCTGAGTATTACGACTTCCTCGCTTGTGTCCGGGACAATAGGAACTGCCTACAACGCACAGCTCACTGCAACAGGCGGCGTGAACCCGTACTCGTGGAGTATCAGCAGCGGCAAACTTCCGGGCGGCCTCACACTGAACGCCTCAACCGGTGTAATCTCAGGCACACCAACAAAAATAGAGACACGTTCCTTCACGGTAAAGGTCAAGGATCCACGTGCCAAGACAGCCACAAAGTCCCTCACGCTCAAGATAAACGCCCTTCCGTTGACTATAAGCTACTCATTCAAGAGCGGCTCAGTTGGCACGTACTACTCTGACTACATCAGCGTGGGGAATGCTACAGCACCGTGCACTTGGACAGTAACCAGCGGCTCACTGCCCAAAGGGTTGAGCAAGTTCGCATCAGGAAACTACCTGTACCTTTCTGGAGTTCCGACAAAAGCAGGAACGTACAACTTTACCCTTAAAGTCAAGGACAAGAACGGAAGCATAGCCTCAAGGTCATTCACTCTGACTATAAGCCCCATGTCCATAAGTTACACGTTCGGGAGCGGAACAGTCGGAGCTTACTATTCCAACTACATTTACGTTAGCGGCGGTGTTGCCGGGTACTCATGGAAGGTAACGAGCGGATCACTTCCCAAGGGTCTGGCTATGACTCCTTCAGGAAATTACCTCTATCTTGCTGGAGTTCCGACAAAGGCAGGGAGCTATAACTTCACGCTGAAAGTTACCGACAAGAACGGGAGCACAGCTACAAAGTCCTTCTCGATGTCAATAAGTTCTATGTCCATCAACTGGACGTTCAGCAGCGGCGTATTAGGAGCGTACTATTCCAGCTATGTTAGTGTCAGCGGCGGGGCTGCTGCATACTCTTGGAAGGTATCGGGCGGATCACTGCCTAAGGGGCTGTCTATGACTCCTTCAGGGAATTACCTCTACCTCACGGGGATTCCGACAAAGGCAGGGAGTTACAGCTTCACGCTGAAAGTTACCGACAAGAACGGGAGCACAGCCACAAAGTCCTTCTCGATAACTATAGCCACAATGACCATCAACTGGTCGTTCAGGAACGGCACGGAAGGATCGTCATATTCTGACTACATTTCAGTGAGTAACGGGGTTGCACCGTATTCATGGACAGTGTCGAGCGGATCACTGCCCAACGGTCTGGCTATGAGTCCTTCAGGGAGCTACCTCTACCTCAAGGGTACACCGACAAAGGCCGGATACTATGACTTCACCCTCAAGGTTACGGACGGGAACGGTTATTCAGCCACAAAGAGCTTCTCGGTCTACATAGCTTCGTCATCGTCAAACGGCAAGTCGGATAACTTGATGCTTCATGACGGAGATACAACCCTGACACCGATCGCAGACCTCAAGGTAGACAGCCGGGATGTAGTCCGTGAGGGAACAGATGCTGACACTGGACTTGTTGAGGTCAAGGCCAATCTCCCGTTGAGGTTCGTGCTCGGCGAATGGCTCGGCTTTGACGGCTCACCTCTCAGCGTCTCGGACGTTACGGTCATGATTGACGACAAGCCCGCTGAAGGTATTACGGTCTCGGACGAGGGGACGTTCACCATCCCGAAGAAGTTAGTTCACGGGGACTTCAAGGTTTACGTCAAGGCACTGCATGAAGGTGATGAGCTCGAATCAGAGACACTCTACATCATCTCCCAGTAACAAGCGAATAATCACCACCCCTCTGGCTTTCATGGCCGGGGGGTATTTTTTTTGTGTGTTCATGTGTTTAGTGGTACACAATAAATTCTTGCCGCTATAAAATAATTTTCATCCCAAAAATTAAGGAGGTCTTATTCATGGTTGCACGTAAAAATTACTGGGCAGTCTTCGTGATTGCTACGCTTTTGTGCGTCTTCCTGTCTCCACCAGTCTATGCTGTGGTTCGGGAGGAAGTCTCAGTGAATGGCGGCATGGAGGCCGGAGTAGTGAGGTCTGACACCGAGGGGAGTTCAGTGTCATCACTATCACCTGTCTCGTCATCATCGGGGCAGAACTATGTTCCCGGTGATGTGATCGTCGTATTCAAGTCCCAATCCGGGCAGTCGACCTACGGGGCATATGCTGAGCATCTCTCAGAGGCTGCCGGTTCTGTGGGTGCTCAGGTCGCGGAAACCTACAGCGAATTATCTGCAGGAGGGGACGGAGTATTTGCCCGCCTGAAAGTCCCGGAAGGCTCAGAGGCTCAGGCACTAACTCAGCTCATGGCCCGGCCGGATGTCGCAGGTGCACAGCTCAACTATAAGTACACCATCAGCGCAATAACTCCTTCAGACACGAAATACAGCTCACTTTGGGGGATGCCCGCAATTAAGGCACCTGATGCTTGGGAGCTTAATACCGGCTCCGAAAATGTCTATGTCGCTGTGATTGACTCAGGCATCGACTACACACACGCAGACATCAGGGACAACTTCGAGGCTTCGGGCTATAGCGGCAACTACTCATCTGGGACAACAGCAGGTGATTACTCGGACGGGAACGGACACGGAACACATGTAGCCGGAACTATCGGGGCTGTCGGAAATAACGGACTCGGTGTTGTCGGGGTAAACTGGAAGACAAAACTAATCTCCCTAAGAGTCTTCAACGCTAGCGGGAGTTGTTCGACCAGCAACATACTTAACGCCCTTAATGCCCTGCTGAAACTCCTGAACGATCACCCAAGCCTCAAAATAGCTTCGGTGAATATGTCGTACGGAAGTTCTGAGCCCACAACGGAAAGACCCGAAACCCTAACCAGTACTCCCGAATATCTCGCGTACAAGGCACTTAGCGATACCAACAGGATAGTGCTCTGTGTTGCGGCAGGTAATGAAGGCATCGAGATAGGCAACGGGCAATATGTATACCCTGCGTCGTTTACCGGCCTTGACAACATGATAGTGGTAGCCAACGCTCAGAATAACAGCAGCTACACTAGAAGTTCATCAAGTAACTACAGCACCTCACATGTGGACGTGGCCGCCCCAGGAACGAACATACTGAGCACAGCCCCCCAGTCCAGCACCCTCAACAGCAGTTACCCCGGCAGGGTCGAGACGGAGAACGGCTACAAGTACCTGACCATAAGCGGCACGTCAATGGCTACACCTCACGTTGCCGGAGCAGTTGCACTTCTTGCCTCGGCTTATCCTGACGCTGATGCCCGCGCACTGAAAGATGCCATACTAAGGGGAGCTAATGCCAGCTACGCAAAGACCTATACGGCAAACGGCTTCCTTGACGTGAGCAAGTCCCTTGAGATTTTGGCCGGGACTTATGGAAACACTGTGCCGCCTGAAATAATATCGACAACCCTCGCGAAAGGCTACCTTCAGGAGGCATATGACGAGACGATACAGGCAAAGGGAGCAAGACCCATAACGTGGACGAAAATTAGCGGGACAGTTCCGCCGGGCCTTACGTTCAGCGCGGGAAGGGTCTACGGCACTCCCACCAGTCCGGGGAACTACACGTTCAAGGTCAAGGCATCGAACGCCAACGGGTCAGACACTAAGGACATCACTATAACCATTGCGAACGGGACACCTGAAATTCTGGACAACCTCAAGGAGGGATATATACAGGAAATATATAGCGGCACTCTTGAGGCCAAAGGGTTAAAGCCCATCACATGGAGCCTTCAGAGCGGGACTCTTCCGCCAAATCTGACGCTCTCCTCAAACGGGACTATCAGCGGTGCACCGTCAAAGGCCGGTAAATATTCCTTCACTGTCAAGGCACAGAACAGTGCAGGGAGCAGCACTAGACAGCTTACGTTGACGATACGGGGAGTAACGCCTGCCATCTTGAGCCTTCGCTGGTTTACTAATGCTGTGGTCGGGACAAAATACAGCAAACAGCTCGAAACCGTAGGAACTCGCCCGATCACATGGAGCGTAGTCGGCGGGGAACTTCCTCCAGGATTGACGCTTGACACTTCTTCGGGAGTAATCAGCGGGACAGCCTCAAAATCCGGCCGTTACGTCTTCATCGTCAAGGCAGAGAACGAATACGGCAGCCACTCAGAAAGTTTCCTCATGTATGCTGACGACCTGCCATCAGAGCCGGGATTTGAGATACTGACTGAGGAACTCCCTCACTGCTATAACGGCATCCCATACCTCGCGAAACTTGAGACCTCATCAACTGAGCCTGTTACTTGGGAGTCTTTAGACGATGAGCTAATTCAGGGATTAACCCTCGACAAGAACGGCATCATCAGCGGGCTCTACACTGTAAATATGGGAACATACACGCACCTTCACGTGAGGGCCTCAAACAGCAAGGGCTCTGTGTCAAAGCACGTTGTCTTCTGGTATACCTGTCCCGGCTATGAGGACGCAAGAATCATAACCGAGAGCCTACCTGACGGTGTTACGGGCAAGAGCTACAACCAGTACCTTTCGAGGACTGGTTACACCTCCGAGCAAAAATTCGACATATCAGGCGGCGAACTTCCTCCCGGACTCGTCCTGACAGATGAGGGATACATAGAGGGCACGCCAATTAAATCAGGCACGTATACTTTCACTGTGAGGTACGGCATAAAAGAATGGGGAACCTACGAAAAGAAAGACTTCACCGTTACGATATACAGCAGTGAGAAGAAGCCTTCAGTAATAGCTGCAGAACTTCCTGACGCAACAACAGGCATCCCTTACCGCACGGGCCTGAAGTTCACCGGGACAGGTCCCATATCATGGTCATACAGCGGAACAATGCCCCCCGGCATGTCTTTCGCCTATAACAAATGGGACATGAACGGACCAAGCTACTACATTGCAGGCACACCTACCACAGCCGGAACGTACAAATTCGCCGTAACAGCCACGAACTCCGCGGGGTCTGACACAAAGAACCTCACGATCAACGTTCAGGCCGGTTCAGTCAAGCCCACAATAACCACAGCAACCCTCCCTGAACTTGAGGCAGGGGCTAGTTGCGACGTACAGCTTGAGGCATCAGGCACATCACCGTTCGTCTGGGTTCTGACCTCCGGGAAACTTCCTGCGGGACTTGAGCTCTCTTCAGGCGGCAGAATTACGGGACAACCCGAAGAATGCGGCTCGTTCGATATTACGTTGAAGGCATATAACGCCAACGGTTCGGCCGAAAAAACCTTCACGCTGAAAGTATCAGCCTCAACCGCGCCGGTAATCCTGACTTCATCGCTCCCTCTTGCAGTAACAGGAATACCCTACAAGGCACAGCTCAAAGCCTCAACAGGTGCGGCAACATGGAGCATTGTCGGGTCTCTTCCTTCATGGATGGCAGGGCTGACACTGAGCGAGTCCGGGGTTCTCAGCGGCATACCAGAATATGATGCATGGGACACGAACGGCACATCAGGCGGTATCATGGTACGTGCGGCGAACTCTAAGGGCTCAACGCTGAAGTACATACCATTCACGCTGAACTCTGAGGGGCTTTTGCCTGAGACGTTCGGGGACGCCTATATGCGAATCGGGAAGAAGGACATACGAAACCAGAGCAACGACATTCGCGGCGGCCTCATCAAGGGAAAAAGCTACAAGATACTTCTTTTCAGGAACTTCAGGCGGAACAGCAGCGTCATAAAGAGCACAGGGCTTGCCGAGATAGTCAGCGGAAAATTACCAGACGGCCTCACAATGTCAGACGGTGATTATTGCCCGGTCATCTCAGGAACTCCGACAAAGACAGGGACATTCACCTTCACCATAAGGGCACAGCATGGCCAGAGCTCAGCATACGAGGAGAAGACCTATACCGTTGAGGTCAAGGATGCCCCCAAATTCTTCATACCAGTCATAACGGCCTCATCACTTCCTGACGGCGCAAATGGCAGGGAATATCTCTATGACCTCATGGACGCACTCGCAGGCTGGACACCCGGAGAATGGACGCTGACCAACAGAAACCTTCCCCCCGGCCTCAAGATAGAAGACGGCACCAAGCTCATGGGAACGCCGACCTCTTCGGGAAGCTGGACGTTCACCCTCCAGTTCAACGGTGATGCCGGGAAAGTCTCGCAGGAGTTCTCGCTCAACATAACTGCCTCAGCCTCAGCACCAACAATCACGACTCCAGGAATCCCGGAAGGCTACAAGGGATCAGGCTACTACTTCGCGTTTACGGCATCAGGGACACACTCAGTCTCTGCCGGGTCGAACAGGTGGGGGCTTGTTTCCGGGACATTGCCTGACGGTCTCGCTCTGAACTCTGAAGGTGTGATTGCAGGAACTCCCACAAGCACGGGAACATGGACATTCAGGGTTTACGTTAGGAACGAGTGGGGCAGCAGCGCAAAGACTTTCACCATGAGGGTAGTGAACTCATCAGCCCCGGTAATCACGACACAAGGCATTCCCGCCGGAACACTTTCGGCCATGTACAGCGCGGACATCTCGGCAACAGGCCCTGAGCCTATGACGTGGGAAGTGTCGGGAATATCAGGGATCTCATGGCAGTACTTGGGCAACACTAGGACAGCAAGAATATTCTTCACCCCAACGACAACCGGGACATACTACGCAACAGTGAGAGCCATAAACTCGGCAGGACAGACCTCAAGGACATTCACCATAACCATAAAGCCCGCTCCTCCTGAAATTACGACAACGCCGCCTCTTCCTTACGCGACAAGGGGAATGTATTACTCCTACACGTTCAAGGCCAGAGGTACAACTCCCATAACGTGGGCACTGTCGGGAGGAAGTCTGCCTTCAGGGGTAAGGCTCAACAGTTCAACCGGCCTTCTCTCTGGAGTCCCCACAGTATCCGGGACATTCAGCTTCTACGTCAAGGCAGGAAACAGCGGAGGGTATGGCCAGCAAAAACAGTTCACCCTCACAGTGATAGAGCCCCCGGAAATTACCACAACCGCGCTTCCGTATGGCAAGGTAGGGAAGAACTACAGCTTTGACGTTTCGGCAAAAGGAACAACACCTATAACCTGGACGGTTGGCGGGCTTCCTTCAGAGATAACCGCAACTGAGAAAAACGGAGGGGCAACGCTTCATCTTTCGGGCACTCCTTCAAGCACAGGGTCTTATACCGTTACGTTCAAGGTCGCTAACAGCGGGGACGTTACTGACAATGAATTCATGACCTTGAGCATTATTGACAGGGGCGTTGAGATAAACTCGGAGAACTTCCCGGATGCAACGTTCAGGGGGTTCGTGCAGTCTGGTTACGACACCGACAATGACGGATGGCTCGACCGTGAAGAGGCAGGAAAGGGAACAACCTTCAACCTTGAGAACAGGGGCATCACCTCACTGAAGGGTATTGAGCATTTCCCGGCCTTGTCGTATCTGAGCTGCTACAACAACAAGCTGACCACACTTGACCTGAGCAGGAATACAGCTTTGACCGTGCTTATGTGCTACGACAACAATCTAGGCACTCTTGACCTGAGCAAGAACACGGCTCTGACTAGGCTATCATGTCTCAGGACAGGCTTAACCTCCCTCAATGTCAGCAAGAATACAGCCTTGAAGGAGCTCTACTGCTGGGAAAACAAACTGACAAGCCTTGACGTGAGCAACAATACAGCCTTGGTCGTCCTGTCATGCTACAACAACCAGTTGACCTCCCTTAATGTGAGCAAGAATACGGCACTCACTCAGTTACGGTGTGAAGGCAACCAGCTGACAGCCCTCGATCTTACGGCAAACGCAAGCATCAACAACCTGACCTGCTCGACACAGTACCCGTTGAACCTTCGGAGCGCAAAGAAGAGCGATGATGTCTACTACGTGGACTTCAGCGGCTACACTCAGGGCATGGCCTCAAGGGTCAGCAACGTCAGGGGCTATGATGAGGTGAACGGCGGAAGTCTGATAGCCTTGTCATCATACGACACAGCCAAAGGCACAGCGAAGTTCCCGAAGCTCCCGAAGCTCATAACCTACATATTCGACACAGGACGCACGAACTCACCGAACAGGTATATGACCGTCAGCCTCAAGATTCCGGCAAGACCAGTAATCGTTACGGACTACATTCCTGACGCTGAGGCCAACATAGAATACTCGTTCACGTTCGAGGCCACAACGAACAGCACAAAATCAGTGTCATGGGACATAACCGGCGGGAATCTTCCGGCAGGGCTCACGCTCGGAAAGGCCACAGGGAAGCTCACAGGTACACCGACAGAAACAGGAACATTCACTTTCACGCTTAAGGCTGAGACATCGGACGGCAGGGACACTAAGGCATTCACCTTCAAGGCCAAGCCGCCAGCTCCAATAATAACGAGTGATACACTTCCCGGCGGTGTTGTCGGCAAGCCCTACAGTGCCACGCTCAAAGCAACGAGCCCGACCCCGGTAACTTGGAGCATGGCCGGAGGTACGACACTTCCTGCAGGCCTGACGCTCAACGCATCAACGGGAGCTATTACCGGCACACCGACAGAGGCAATCACCAAGAGCGTAACCTTCAAGGCCACCAACTCAGCAGGAAGCAGGACAAAGACACTCAGCATCACCGTGATGGCAGTCGTTGCGGATTTCCCGGAATACCTCGTAGCTGGAGGGACTGCACCCTACACGTGGAAGGTCGTGAACGGAAACATTCCGAAGGCTTGGAGCTTGAGCTACACCACACCCGGCGAGAGGGTCAGGGTCAGCATTGCACCGCCCGCAGTTCCCGGAACGTACACCTTCACGGTCAGAGTAACGGACAAGAACGGGGTATACGCTGACGACACACAGACGGTAACGGTGTCGAGGCCATCACTTGGCGGCAGTCTTCCTTCAGGGCCGATAGTGGGCGACTACTACGAGGGCATACTCACAGCAACAGGAGGTAAAGCAAGCTACAAGTGGTCCATAACTTCCGGGGAACTTCCTGAAGGACTGAGCTACACCGCAAGCGGGGCAAAGTTCACTCTTATGGGGACACCAAGAAGGGAAGGCATCTATACGTTCGCAGTTACAGCGACCGACAAGTACGGGGCACGCCCGGAAAATCCCAGGCAGTTCACGTTGACGGCGACAAGAACCACTATAGGCAGTGCATCATCGTCATCTTCTGTTGCGGCACCCAAGAATGCCTCACCTGTCCAGTCAATCACTGCTGCAAGGAAAGCATCATTCAGTCTGCGGTACAACGTCTCCGGCGGAAAATCACCGTACAAGTGGAAGGTCAGCACCGGGAAACTTCCTGACGGTCTGAAACTCAACAAGAGCACCGGCGAAATTTCCGGGACCCTGACGAAGGCAGGAACGTATACATTCACCATTCAGGCGGACGACAAGAACGGGATTTCTGACGACAAGCGCATAACGGTGAAGGTAACCCAGACTACTACCAGCGGTACGATTGCCTCAACCCTCACGAGAAAGGCAACCTACACGAAGACACTCAAGGCATCGGGCGGAACTGCACCCTACACTTGGAGCGTGAGCAGTGGAAAGCTCCCGGACGGTCTCAAGCTCAAAGCCTCAACCGGGAAAATCACCGGGACGCTCACGAAAGCAGGGACTTTCACGTTCACCATCAAAGCGAAGGACAAGAACGGCGCGGCCTCTACTAAGTCATTCACCGTCAAGGTAACTGAGACCAAAGCCACAGGGACGATTGCATCAACCCTAACGAGAAAGGCAACCTACACAAAGACGCTAACGGCATCGGGCGGAACAGCACCCTATACTTGGAGTGTGAGTAGTGGAAAACTCCCGGACGGCCTGAAGCTCAAAGCCTCAACCGGGAAAATCACCGGGACGCTGACAAAGGCAGGGACTTTCACGTTTACCATCAAAGCAAAGGACAAGAACGGTGCGGCATCAACTAAGTCATTCACCGTTAAGGTAACTGAGACCAAAGTAACCGGCAAAATCCCGGCAACAGCAACAACAGGAAGCACCTTCATGTTCACACCGAAGGCATCCGGCGGAGCTGCACCCTATAAGTGGTCGGTATCATCCGGGAAATTACCCACAGGGCTGAAACTCAAAGCCTCAACCGGGAAAATCTCTGGCATTCCCACAAAGGCAGGCACCTACACGTTCACCGTTAAGGCCAAAGACAAGAATGGTGCTGCAGGGACGAAGAAATACACCCTCAAGGTTACGGCGGCAACGTCAGCGAATGAGGCATTGCCCGGAAACACGGAAGGTACTCAATCCGGCACACCAGCAGAGAACACTCAAAGCCTCCCGTCAGCTCCTGAGATGCCCGGAATTGTTGCGGGTCTTCCTGAAGGCACGGCAGGAACTCTCACACTCCATGCAACCCTTAGCGTTGAGAGTGATGACATTCTGCAGGCTGGTGAAGGACGGGACAGCGACCTGATTACCGTCAAGGCAGGAAAAGCCCTAACGTTCATCATTGGTGATTGGGGTGTTAAGGTCTCAGGCGTTACAGTCTTCATTGACGACAAACCGGCTGAGGGCATTACGGTTTCGGAGGAAGGCAAGTTCATTCTTCCGGCTGAAAGAGTATCAGGAGACTTCAAGGTGTACGTGAAGGCACTACATGAAGGCTCAGAGCTCGAATCCGATACCCTCTACATCATCTCAGAATAGCATCAAGGCAAAAAATAACCCCCGGCCTCAAAACCGGGGGCTTTTCTTTGTGGGGAATATCCTAGATTTCGTTCACCGTTATTGATGATATTGCGTTGTTCCTGTCAAGCTGCACGGTCATTCCTGTTTTTCCGCCCTCATTGTAGTTCAGCGTCCTGCCGTTCTGACTCGAAGGGTAGCCCATAATCTGCGTCAATGCCGTCTGGCTCATCCCTACCTTAAGGCCGTTCTGAAGTTCCCTGTTCGCCGACGAAAGACGTATCCTCGTGATGTCTTCACCCCTGAGCGTGGCAGTGAGCCCCGGCCATTCCGCGCTTGAACCCGTGCTCCTCGTTGGGTTGCCCAATGCCTCGACAAGCTGGCTCTTGCTGCTCCCGAACGTCTTCAGCAACGCATTCGAGTACCCGGAAGGAAGACCTGACCCTACAGGCTGAACGTACTTGCCGTAAACCCATCCTTCACGGCCTCCTGTCCTGATGTTGTACCAGATGCCCGAATACTGCCCTGATGGAACGTTGAACGTCCCGATTATGTCGACCTTTGACCTCACGCTTAGCCTCGTTATTCGCGCTGAGCTCGTATTGTGGTCGGCCCGGACGTTTACGCTGCTGCCGGTGATTATCCCATTTGTTGGCATTGTCTCTGGCCTGAAGTCAGGAAGGACGTTCTCGGCAACCGCAACACTCACAGGCTCGGCCACCTCCTCATTCACTGGAACGGGCGGAAGGTTGGGGCTCACAGGAAGAGGGTCATTCACCGGGGCTACTTCATTGCGGGCAATCGGCGGGAGGTCTCCGGGCGGGAGCTTCCTCAGACCAAGAAGGAAGTACAACGCTCCACCGACTGCGGCAACCAGCAGCATCATGCTCAAGACTTTACGGCCTGTCGAACGTTTGCGCTTCTTTGCACGGCGGGTATACTTCGAGAACTCCTGATAGGACGATGCGGCTTCCTCGTCAACTGGATTATTCCTTGCAGTCCGGCCTGAACTGCTGCGCTGGGAAAATTCCTGCCCCTCTCTCCTGGGCTTCACAAGAACCCGATAGTTCTGTGTTGTCTGCGTACTCATATCATCACCATCACTAGCATTAAGATTTACTGCCTGCTGTTCTTCCTGCAGTGCCGTGATCTCCTCACCCTGCACCGCCGCGTTGAACTCTTCTTCCTCAATGTCAGAGCCTGCGGGCATCAATAGCTGTTCGTTGACGCTCTGAATGTCAACGTCATCATTCCCCGTCAGCATAACCCCGCCTTCATCTGCCGGAACTGAGAGCCGGGCTCCGCATGTTGGGCAGAACCTGTTTTCCCACGACACTATAGCCCCGCATTCAGGGCAGGACTTTGACATTCTACGGCGGCGCATCTTCAGGGGCTCACTGTTGATCTTGAGGGTATCATTCACCGTAACATCACCGTCAAGAGACCCGTGGGATATGTCTATGCTGCTGATCTGTATCGTGCTCCCGTCAGGTGCAGGGATTGTACGGGGTGCCTCCTCATAGTAGAAGTCCTGATCTTCCGGGTAGTCCTCGCTGTCATAGTCGCTGTAAATAACCTCCTGTTCTGCCTGTTTGGGCTTCAGGAAGAAACAGAACAAGCCCGCAAAGAAATACAGCCCTCCATAGAGCCACGTATCACGTGTAGGAACGCACAAGCCCATCGCAATAAAGAAGAACAATGCCCCCCATTTGCTCTGGTTGAAGGCTATTATCCCCCCTATGAGCGCAAAGACCGCCGAGATTACCGGGAGGCTCGCCAGCATCGTCGAGGGTATTCCGAATAAAGCCCCGCCGTTCACTGACAATGACCCGAAAAGCATAAACACTCCATGTATTATTGACGTTATGGACGCTCCCAAAGTCAACGCCAAAATTATCCAGCTCATTTCTCCTGCATTCACTCCTTCTTGTTATTATTCTGAACGATATTATTATATATGCACATTCAGGCAAAACGTCAACTTATCCCAAACCTGCTGCCCTGCTTATCCTGTCCCTAAGTCCCTCGTTTATTCCTGAGTCATCTTCCGGCCATTGAACGACAATACAGGCCACTCCGCCAGCCTCGAACTTCCTGAATCCCGCAAAGAGACCGTGCGCATAATCCTCGTATGACGTGAAGACTATCTTGTTGGTTACTCCGTCGCTTTCAGGGTCATCAATGCCCATATAGCCCGCCGGGAAAACGTCAGGGAATTTTTCGCCCTTCCGCCAAATTATCACTGGTATATCCGGGGAATAATGCCTGTAGTGAGTTCCGGGGGATCTCTTCGTGCTGAGGGTGTCGGGAAGTTCAAGCCTGCACCCTAAGACTTCCTCGATGTCCTCGCGCGGCATTCCTCCCGGCCTGAGCATCAACGGTCTTTCCGGGTTGGTCATGTCGATAACGGTGCTCTCAATCCCTCCCGTAGTGCTTCCTCCGTCAAGTATGAAGTCTATCCTTCCGTCCATGTCCTGAAGTACGCTGTCTGCATCTGTGGGGCTAGGTCTTCCGCTCAGGTGTGCACTAGGGGCGGCAACAGGACATCCTGACGCATAGATGAGAGCTTCAGCTACCTTGTTGGCGGGCATTCTGACGGCGGCAGTGTCGAGACCTCCGCGAGTGATTGAGGGGACGCAAGATTTTGCCGGGAGTACCAGAGTGAGCGGGCCAGGCCAGAACTTCAGGGCTAACTTCTCGGCTGTATCGTTCATCTCCACGAGATGCATTGCCTGAACTATGCTGTAGACGTGAAGAATTAGCGGGTTGTCTGACGGCCTGCCTTTGGCCTCGTAGATTTTCGCGACTGCTTCAGGATTGAGCGCGTCAGCACCGAGACCGTAGACCGTCTCAGTCGGGAAAGCCACAAGCCCCCCGGCCATGAGTACACGTGCTGCCTTCGAGACCTTGAGGGGGTCAGGATGCCACCTGTCAACTGTCGCTGTTATTGTCTTCATTTTCGTCATGGAATTTTTCCGTGAAGTCCCTCAAAAATTCCGGGAATGTCCCTGCGATTATTGCCTCACGTGCACGCTCTGCGATCCTTATCGTGAACCTGAGATTGTGCCACGTGAAGAGCCTTGAGCCGAGAATTTCCCCGCACATGGCCAGATGCCGCAAGTATGACCGGGAGAAATTCCTGCAGGTGTAGCAGTCGCATTCCGGGTCTAACGGGCTGAAGTCGTCGGCATGTGATTTTCCGCGCATGTTGAGCCTTCCTGATGAGATGAACACTGTAGCGTTCCTGCCGTTTCGTGTGGGCATGACGCAGTCGAACATGTCGATACCCCTTGCGATGCCCTCAACAATATTCAGGGGGTAGCCCACTCCCATAAGGTAGCGGGGTTTTTGCCGGGGCATGACCTCATCAAGAACGTCAAGAGCGTGGTACATGGCCGCATGTGATTCACCGACTGAGAGTCCGCCGATAGCATAGCCGGGGAAGTCGAGCCCTGTAATCTCCTCAGCACTCCGCAATCTCAGGTCGTCATACACTGAGCCCTGGACAATCCCGAAGAGTGCCTGACGTTCAGGGTCATTATGCGCCATGAAGTAGGAGCGTGAACGTTCAGCCCACAATGTCGTGCGCCTGACTGCCTCTTCAGCCTTCTCGTGTGTTGTGGGGTATTCGGTGCACTGGTCGAAGCACATGGCTATATCCGAACCTAGAACGCCCTGCATCTTCATTGACCATTCGGGGGACATTGTGAGCATTGAGCCGTCAATGTGGGAGCGGCAAAGTACATGTTCGTCCGTGATTTTCTGGAGTCGTGCGAGTGAGAAGACCTGAAACCCTCCGCTGTCTGTGAGTATTGGCCTGCCCCAGTTCATGAAGTTATGGAGGCCGCCTGCCTTAGTGATGACATCAGGGCCGGGCCTCAAGTAGAGATGATAGGTGTTGCCCAAGATGATTTGTGCGTCAATCTCCTCAAGTTCACGCGGGGACATTGCCTTAACGGTTGCGAGAGTACCTACGGGCATGAACACGGGGGTGTGTATAATTCCGTGGGGTGTAACGAACTCACCTGCCCTTGCGCCGGTCTTTGGGCACTGGGCTATGATTCTGAACTCGAACATGAATTACTCCCACCCGAAGAAGCGTCTTGCGTTCCCCTCAACGATGCCTGCAAGTTCCTGAAGGCTGATACTCCGTTCGTGAGCTATTGCCTCGTAGACATAGCGGACATATGAAGGCTCGTTGCGTTTTCCCCTGAATGGCGACGGTGTCATGTATGGCGAGTCAGTCTCACAGAGTATATTGCCTGCGGGTATCCTCCTGACGACTTCCCTGAGTTCCTCTGAATTTTTCCCGTCCCAAGTTATCGCCCCGCCGAATGCACACATTCCGCCCATGCCTATAACCTCGTTCAAGTACTCAAGCCCTCCGCTGTAGCAGTGAAAGAGCATCTTCACCCCTCTGTGAACAGTCAGTATCTCCATAGCGTCATTCATTGCGTCCCGAATGTGAAGGATTACGGGCATGTTGTTATCCTCAGCAAATTTCAGGTGGAGCTCGAACATTCTCTTTTGCACGTCGCGCGGGGAATGGTCATAGTGATAGTCTAGTCCTGTCTCACCTATGGCAACCACTCTCTTGTTCTGGATGATCCGTGAGAACTCCGGGGGAATGTCCGGGTAACGTCTCGCCTCGTGGGGGTGAATGCCTACTGAAGCATAGAGCCCGTATTGCGGGAAGTCTCCGGCCATTGCGGCGGCCTCACAGGAGTCCTCGTAATCGCATCCCACAATGACCATCCTGCGAACATCTGCATCCATTGCACGCATGATTACTGCCCTTGCGTCTGGGCGTAATTCGTCTGAGTTAATATGACAATGTGAATCTATCAGCATGTTAGTTTGTCTCTATATTAGCGTTATTATCTCTGGTGTAAATTTTTCGTGTGAGCTGTATATTTCTTTTGCGCGTTCCATGAATTTCTTTGTGTCGTCCCTGTCCATCACCTCCTTGTAGATTTTACTGCAAGCCTCAACGTCCCGTGCTATCTGCCGCGTAAGTTCGTCCTTCCCATTGAACGCCTTGATGTCTCTCACTCGTCCTAGAAGGAACACAGGGAGAACCTCACCGTAAATGTCCCCGCTGAAGCCGAGAATGTGAACCTCTGCCCTCGTCTCGTGAACGTCCCGGAACGTCGGGTTAATCCCTACCGAGAGAGCCCCGCAATGCCATTCGCCGCCCGCAAGTACAGAGCAGGAATACACGCCATAAGCCGGGGTAATCCTTCCGCCCGAAACGTCAATATTCGCCGTCGGATAGCCGAGAGTCCTTCCGCGTTCGTTGCCATGAAGTACCCTGCCCATCATGAAGAACGGATAACCGAGAATTTCTGCGGCCATGTCGACACTGCCAGACCTGACGCATTCCCTGACTTGGGAGCTCGAATACCTCACCTTGTCGATCACGTCAGCAATGAAGATTTTTCGCAGGCCGTCAGCCTCAGCAAGACCCTTCAGGCACTCAGCATTCCCTGAAGCTCCCCTGCCGAACCTGAAATCACTTCCCATCACCAAGCCGTCAACGTGAAGCCTCCCGCGCAACAATGCCCAGAACTCAGAGGGCGACAAGTTCATTAACCCGTCATCGAACTTCAGGACGTACATGTTGGGGATTCCGAGAACGAGGCGGATAAACTCCTTTTCCCTGAGCGTGAAGAGTGAGTGATTGAGCCTGTGCATGTATTCGGAGGGGTGGGGGTGGAACGTAACAGCTCCCCAGTTTTTGCCGTCTGAGTTTTCGCGGCATATTCTGAGGAGTTCAGCGTGCCCTTTGTGGAAGCCGTCGAATGCCCCGATAGTGATCAACATAATGAATCCTTCGGGACAACCACGACAGGACGGACATAGTCATACCCTGCATACTGCCCGAACCCCAGGAAGTCATCACCCTCAACGCACAACGCACCGCCAAGCCCTGCGATACCCCGCGAGACCTTCACGGAATGACGCAGTAATATGCTCAGTCCGTTGGTGAAACTCCTTGCGTCCTTGCTGCCGACATAGATACGTGTGAAGTTCCGGGCCAGTTCACTCAGTGGCAGGGGGGTAAAGTCCTCATCATCGGGTGAGTTGGCATTGTCGAGGGTGAAGATGCCTGTTGATGTCCTAACGAGGGACTTGACGAACGCACCACAGCCTGCGATTTTCCCCAAGTCATGGGCGAGACTGCGAATATACGTTCCACGTCCGCAGGAGACTTCGAGGGTCATAGTTCCGTCTTCTGGATTGTAGGGCGAGAGTACACTAATCCGCCGGAAGAATACGGGGCGTGCCTTCATCTCTACCTCAGCTCCCGAACGTGCGAGCTTGTAGGCTGGCTGGCCGTCAATCTTGATTGCGGAGACAGCAGGAGGAGCCTGAAGACGATACCCCGAAAACCTGAACAGCGAATCCTCAAGCATCCTCCCGTCAACGTCATCATGTCCTAGCTCTGAGACTACATCGCCTGAATAGTCGTAGGTGTTGGTTTCTGCCCCGAACTGTATCACTGCACGGTAGACCTTCGGCAGGGACATGACGTATTCACAGAACCTTGACGCGCTCCCGGTGAGTAGGACTAGGAGACCTGAAGCTGTGGAGTCCAGCGTCCCGGCATGACCGACCTTAACCCCTCCGAGTTTCTTGCGGGCAATGGCTACACATTTAGTGCTCCTGAAGTCAACCGGCTTATTGATTAGTACAACCGCATTCATGGTATTTCTTCATGATTTGGCGTTCAAGCTCATTCATGGCCTCACTTATCGGGACATTGAGCGTACACCCTGCAGCTCTCTCATGTCCTCCGCCCCCGAACATGCGCGCAAATTCCCCCGCACCGAACGGGCTGCCTTCACGGGATCTTATGCTGAGGCGTATATTTCCGTCGGGGTACTCAGTTATCACGGCAATGAACTTTATCCCCCGTATGCTCATGAACATGCTGGAGAGCCCTTCCGTTCCTGTCATGTCCGCGCCTGCCTCGACGAAATCATCACGGTAAAGCACCGTAACCGCAAAAATATTTCCCGGCCCGAAGACTTTGACCCGTGAGAATGCTTTTGCCCAGACCTTGAAGTCAGCGGGGTTCTTGTTCTGGCTGATGAGGTCGCTCATTTTGTCTGGTTTTACCCCCCCCAGAGCGATCAACCTTCCGGCCATGTCGTGGGCTAGCGGCGTTGTGTTCGAGAACGTGAAGCCTCCTGTGTCGGTGAACAGCCCGGTATACAGGCTCTCGGCAATCCGGGGGGTAATCTCCCAGTTCCCGGCCATGAACATACGGTAGAGCATCTCACAGGTTGAGGAAGCCCTGCCGTCTGCACAGTTCACGCGGGCATAATGTGAGTTGTCCTCGTGATGGTCAATGTTGAGGGAGTTGATGCCCCTGCTGACATCATAGCCTGAGACGCTCCGTATCTCCGTAGCACAGTCAAGGAAGACGTAAAGAGTGCCGTCATCCTCAAACGCAAAATCCTCGACGGTCTCGAAGTCCCCGAAGTGAGCAAGGTACTTGTAGCCTTCAGGGAGCTTAACGTCAGGACTGCACCAAGTTACGCGCTTGCCCAAGTTCACGCCCGCCTCAAAGAGTGCTGAGGCCGAACCCATAGCATCACCGTCTGATTTCCTGTGAGTGAAGATACGCCACACGTCATGAGCCTTCAGTGTCTCCGAAGCCCTGAGAAGGTCAGCATCATCAAAGCTGCTGTTCATCGTCATCATAGCCTTCACCTTCCGTGTCATTGCCCTGCCTGTAGTTGCTGGAGAAGCCCAGACTGTCGAGGATGGCATCAATCTTAGCCCCGTAGGCACTGCTTGTGTCTATCACGAACTCAAGCGAAGGAACACGCCGTAACTTTATCGTCTGACCCAGTAGCCCCCTCACAGCTCCCTTAATCTCGTTCAAGTCCTTCAAGATTCCGGGACATTTACGCGCCTCAAGTGCCGTGAAGAATACCTTTGCCCTCTCCAAGTCCTTTGAGCATTCGACACCAGTGATGATGATGCTCTTCACGCTTTCCTTCTTTATCTGGCTCTCGAAGATTAACGCTAATTCCCTCTGAAGCTGCTTGTTTATTCGCGACATTCTGAGATTGCTGCTCATATTTCCTGCACCACCGTGTAAATCAGCAGGTCATCACTGCCTGTGTTCTCTATCATGTGCTGTGAACCTTTCGGGCAATAGTGGCAGACTCCGGGCGTTAATGTCTCCTCCGCTCCATCACATAGTGCCCTGCCTCTTCCGCTGACGACAAAGTTAATGTCATTGCCTGTTGCCTGCGTGTGAAGCCCTATTGATGCTCCCGGTTTAAGCCTGCTCACTATGACTTTCCCCGACCCGTTCATGAACATCTTTGCGGAGATTTCACCATGCCCGCCGTTCATTCCCGTGAAAGTCCTTGCCTCCATCGCGTTGAAGTCAATCAGCATCAGAGCGTCCGTTTCTCCTCTATGACATCGTAGACTTCGAGGACATCTCCGGGCTGGTAATCTTGGAAGCCTTCGAGGGATATTCCGCAGTCCATTCCGGCCTTGAGTTCGCGAGCCTCGTCCTTCTCGTGGCGGAGTGAGGCGATTTTCCCGTCCCATATCACTATGCCGTCGCGAATGACCCTGACCTTTGCCGTGCGTCTCACTAATCCCCGCGTTACGTGTGAGCCTGCGATAGTCCCAACCTTCGGAACACGGAAGAGCTTGCGCACCTCGACTTCCCCTAGAGTGTCCTCACGCAGTACGGGCTTGAGGAGTCCTGCCATTGCCGCCTTCACATCGTCAATCACATCATAGATGACGTTGTATATTCGTATCTCTACACCGTTGAGGTCAGCTATACGTTTTGCGTTACCGTCGGGCCTTACGTTGAAGCCAACTATTACGGCGTTCGAGGCTGAGGCAAGCATCACATCACTTTCTGCAATCCTCCCTACGCCCCTGTGAACTATGGACACTCCAACTTCATTGGTGGCGAGTTTCTCCAGCACTGCACATAACGCCTCAAGCGAACCCTGGACATCGCACTTCACCACAAGGTTAAGGTGGGGCATCTGGCCTTCCGCAAGGTTGGAGTAGAGATCCTCAAAGGATGCCTTCTTCACGTCAGCAACAGCATCACGTTCGTTAATCTTTGCCTCAGCTATTGCGTCCCTTGCCTCACGTTCGCTCTTCACCACCCTGAATGACTCTCCGGGGTTGGGCACTCCGTCAAGCCCTAAAATCTCAACCGGTGTGCTTGGGCCTGCCTTCTTGAGTGGTTTTCCTGCCCAGTCGAATAATGCGCGGGTCTTTCCCCATGTTGAGCTGAAGAGGACTATATCCCCGGCCTTGAGCGTTCCGTTCTTCACGATTACGGTTGCGACCGGGCCCTTGCCTTTGTCGAGACGTGCCTCAATCACGACACCTTCAGGGTCAGCGTTAGGGTCTGCCTTGAGTTCCTGCATCTCAGCCTCAAGTAGGACACGTTCAAGCAAGTCTGACACGCCTATTCCCTGCTTGGCCGAAATCTCCACAGCACCGACATCACCGCCCCATCCTTCAACGAAAATTCCGAGCTCGCTCAACTGCTGGCGTACCCTGTCAGGTTTTGCACCCTGCTTGTCGATCTTGTTGATGGCAACGACAAGAGGCACTCCTGCGGCCTGAATGTGCGATATAGCCTCCCTCGTCTGCGGCATTACCCCGTCATCAGCTCCGATCACGAGAATGACTATGTCCGTAACCCCCGCGCCACGTGCACGCATGGCCGTGAACGCTTCATGTCCGGGCGTGTCGAGGAACACTATGGGCTTCCCGTCCTGCATCACTACATACGCGCCAATATGCTGGGTAATCCCTCCGGCTTCATGTGCGGCAATGCTTGAGTGCCTGATGTTGTCGAGGAGTGTGGTCTTTCCGTGGTCAACATGTCCCATTACAGTGATGATTGGGGGGCGTTCCGAGAGCTTGGGCTGTTTCGGGGCTTCGGGAGTTTTAGCGGGCTTCGGGGGGTTCTGAGGCTGTGAGTTCTTGGGCGGGACTGTGGGGGCTGAAGGCTTCTGAGGCTGATTGCTGCGGTGCTCTTGATGGTGCCTGTCCTGTCCTTCAGGCTGACGTGAGGGCTTGGGCGTGAACTCCCTTTCAGGCGGATTCTTCACGGAACGTTCCTCATCTGAGGGCTGGGACTTTGCGGGCTTCTCAGGCTTTGACTTTGAGGGCTCGCTTCCGTGCTGCTTCTTCTCCTGAGATTTTGCCTCGCTGGCCTCGTTCAGTATGTTCTCCACTATCTGCGCCGTCTCCTCATCTATTGAGCTTGAATGAGACTTCACAGGTATATCAAGCTGCTGCAATACGGCTAATAATTCCTTGTTGCTCTTGTTTAACTTTCTGGCTAGGTCGTAGATTCTTATCTTGTTATTCAAACGCGCTGCCCCTTTCTATGTTCAGGCTCATAATCTTTTTTGCGAACCCGGAACTTTGAGGCAGGCCGACAATCTGGACTCCGCCCCTTGCTCCGATAACTTCCGACAGTTCTTCAGTGTTCATGTTGAGCGTGATATTTTCGCGGGATGATGCAAACCTCTTCACGCCCTCCGAACAGTCCGAGGCTGTCATAACCAATACTTTGCGTTTTGCGCTGTCAATGTTGTCTGTGCCGACAAGAAGAGTCCCTGATTTCCTCGCAAGCCCAAGAACTGAACGCACCTTAAGGTCTGTATTCACGTCATGGCTCTTCACGTAGTTCCTGAGCTCAGTCCAGAACTCCGGCTGTACCGTTATTCCCAGAGCGTGGCTGAGGCTCCCTGACTTCTCGGCACGGTCTATGCAGTCGTTGTCCGGGCAAATGTACGTACCTCTTCCCGGAAGTTTCCCGGCAATGTCTATCACCGCTTGGCCTTCGGGACTGCGTACTATCCTCACTAGATCCTGCTTGTCGGATTTTACCCGGCATGACGTGCAGGATCTCTGGGGAATGTGCTTAGTGCTTTTCGTCTTCGCTGAAAACGTCATGGAATATGTCCTTCAGTGTCGGCATCCTCTCAGGCTCAAGAGTGGTAATGTTGACCTTCCACCCCGTGAGTTTTGCTGCAAGCCTGACGTTCTGCCCGGCCTTCCCGATGGCAAGTGAGAGCTGGTCGGGGTAGACGTAAGCTACAGCTTCCTTCTCGTGGTCAAGTACCGGCTCAACCCGTGCAATCTGTGCGGGTGATAAAGCGTTCCTAATGTACACTAGGGGATCATTACTGTAGACGATGACATCAATTTTCTCGTTCCTGAGTGCCGCACTCACTGCCTTAATCCTTGCTCCACCGTTCCCAACACATGCACCCACAGGGTCAACTTCAGGGTCAAGCGTTACGAGTGATACCTTTGCGCGCATTCCCCCGTCCCGGACTACGTTCTTGATCTCAATCGTGCCCTGCTGTATCTCTGGTATCTCAAGCTCCATCAGCTTCTTGAGGAGGCCGGGGTGTGTCCGTGATACTGTGATTCTTGGGCCTCTTACGTTGTTCTTGACTTCGAGGACGTAGAACTTCATCACTGTACCGGGAAGGTACTTCTCCCCCTGAATCCTCTCACGTCTGGGGAGTGTCGCATCTGTCTTGTCGCTCAAGTGTATTATGATCTGGTCGCCGTCCATCTTGAAGACCGTACCGCTGACCATGTCCCCGACCTTGTCCGCAAATGAGCTGTACATTACCCTGCGTTCTTCGTCCCTGAGACGCTGGGTTATGACCTGCCGGGCTGTCTGTGCCGCAATCCTCCCGAAATCCGTTGGGTCTCTCTCAATCCTTAGCGTGCTCCCAAGTTCTGCAGTCCTGTCTATGGCCAGTGCGTCATCAAGGGTAATCTCTTTCTCTGGGTCTTGGAGCTCTTCAACCACTTTTCGGAGCTCGTTCACGATTATGTCGCCGGTGTCGTGGTCAATGCGTATCTCTGTAGTGGCCTTTTCCCCGGAACTTCCTGATGAGCTGTTGGGGTGGTACTTCCTGTTGTAGGCCGAGAGCAACGCCGCTTCGAGTGTTGAGATTATGACGTTCACATCAAGCCCGCGTTCTTCGGCGAGTGTGTCAAGTGCCTCAATAAATTCACGTCCGAGGCGCATTATCTCGTCTCCCTCCTTTTCTTGCTGCCTTTGGGTTTCTTCTTGCCTTCATCATCGAACCTGTATACCAAGTTTCCTCCTCTTATTGCATCAAGTGGAATAGTCTTCTCCTCACCCTCACAGAGAATGATAACATTGCCATCACTCACGCCCTGAATTATCCCTGTGAAAGTTTTTCGTCCCTCAATGAGTTTTCCGAGACGTATTCTTGCCTCCTTGCCCTGAAATCTCTCGTAGTCTTCAAGCCTGTACAGTGGCCGCTCAATTCCGGGAGAGCTCACTTCAAGGTAATAGCGTCCCTTGTCGAGTTCGGGAATGTCCACGTTCTCGTCAAGATACTTGTTGACATGGCCGGAAACAAGCTCACAGTCTCCTGCGTTGATGCCTCCTAATGTGTCAATGAGGATCTGAACCTTGAGCCTCCCGAAGTCGGTACGTATTCCGGCGTGAACACACTCATATCCGAGACCTGTTACTATGTCCTCAATGTGCCGCAAAAAATTTTCTGTCATTGTCTTTTTCTCTCGTGTATAAATCTCTCATAACGAAAAAGGAGCAGGCTTTGTTCCCACTCCTTTCACGTTAAATTCTCATGAAATTAGGCGGATTATACCGCAAAAAAATTCTGTGGCAAGTGTCTTACTTCATGGCTGTGTATATTGTGAAGCCAGTCTCAAAAATTTTCCTGCCTTCCCGGAAAATCACATTGACCCAAACGGAAGGGCTGCCCTTTCACTCCCACCTCCTGTAGACGCTCGCAAGCAATGCCCCGGAAATATTGTGCCACACGCTGAACAGTGCCCCCGGAACCGTAGCCATCGCCAGATCAGGGAACGTTGACCCCGCAAGGCTCGTAGCCAGCCCGGAGTTCTGCATACCGACCTCAATCGAGATTGCCTTTGTCCGCGCCACATTGAGACCCAGCACCTTGCCCAGTACGAAACCGCAGAGATAGCCCAGAACATTGTGCAGTATCACGACAACGAACACGAGCCATCCAGTCGAGAGGATACGGGAGGCATTGTGCGAGACAACACAGGCGACAATTAGGCAGATTGCAGTAACGCTCACGGCAGGAAGGACATCAACGAGGCTCTTGGTGAGGCGGGAAAAGAGCTTGTTGATGACGAACCCCAAGACTATCGGGACTATCACCACCTGGACGATTGACATGAACATTGCCATAACGTCAACGCTGATTCTTGCGTTCAGTATCATGTAGGTTATTGCCGGTGTGAGGAAGGGGGCAAGTAATGTATTGACGCTCGTCATTCCGACAGAAAGGGCAACATCACCGCGTGATAGGTAGGTGATTACGTTGCTTGAAGTTCCGCCGGGACATGTACCCACTAAGACCACTCCGGCCATCAATGCAACGTCAAGACTGAAGGCGAGGCTTAACCCCCAGGCAAGCGCGGGCATTATGAGGAACTGTGCGAGGCATCCCAGCAATATATACTTGGGCTGAGTGAAGACTAACCTGAAATCGTTGAAGTCGAGGGTTAATCCCATACCGAACATTACGACCATAAGGAGCGGGTTAATCCAGCCTGTCTGAATCCACAATGACGACTCAGGGACGAACAAGGCAAGCGCAGTAATTACTACGACGATTGCGGCCATGTAACGCCCGAAGGCATCACTGACCCTGCGAAGAAAATCCATGATGAGCTAATATCTCCTTTCGTTGTTATGAGGGGATATTATCACACAAAGTTTTTCCTGTACTCCTTCTGCTGCTCAAGCATCCATGCCTCGAACGTGCATATGTCTTCATTGCCCGCTATGAACTCCTCAAGCTCAGCCTCAAATACCTTCATTGCCTCCATGCTCCTTTGGGTGGGGTATCTGTTCGTGAGCATGTAGCATATTCTCGGTGCGGGAGGTTCTGCGAGTGTGTAGAAGGTCAGGCTAGTACGGTGGGAGATTGCCCGGACGACCGACATCGGAGCTACTGCCCAGCGTCCCGGAACGTTGAGGTAGTGCTGCAACATTGAGCCAGTGTTGACGCTGACGAGGGGGTAACGTTCGGGGGGAAAATACCTGTCGTGCCATTGCTGGTAGTCTATCCCCCAGCGCAGGAATATCTCGTTCTCCGGCTCAAGCTCTGAACACTTCATGCCGTCATGGTAATCACTCTCCTTGTGGCAGATCAGGTACATCAATTCACGGTAGACAGGCTTCGAGATTATGTCAGGGTAAGGTGAGCGCGAGAACACGAACCCGACATCTGCCGACCTGTTAGCGATGAGCCCGTGTATCTCGTCTGAATGATGCGTCCTTATCGTCAGCCTTATGTTCGGGAACTTCTCGATGTGCCTGCTGAAGAGCGGGACAAACGTGCAGTTGTTCACTGCGTCAACGCTAGCTACAGTGAGGGTGTTTATGTTGGCGAGGGTCTGTATCCTCTGGAGGTCCTGCCAGATTGAGGCCCACTGACTGGATACGGCGATGAATGCGCTTCCGTAGGGTGTGAGTGAGACGTTACGGTGTCCTTTGTGGCGGACGAGTAGGGGAGTGCCGAGTTCGTCCTCAAGCTGCTGTATTCTTGTGCTTACGGTTGACTGTGAGACGTGGAGGAAACTTGATGCCCCTGTGATGCTTCCGTAGGTCATTACGGCCATGAAGGTTTCAATCTGCTCATATGTCATTGTCATTCACTTCCGGAAATATTGGGATGGACGAAATTATATATCTGATATATTCGTTTTACTAATTACTTGTTCGTTGTTAATATTCCATCATTCCAACGCGCGAAGGAAAATTTATATGGTATCGGAGGCAGTGAAAAATGAATCTGCTTATGGACTTCATGATACTCAATATTTTTCTCGGACTTGGCTGGTTCGTGCGCGAAAAGTTCCCCGTTCTTCAGAGAATATTCATGCCCTCGTCAGTAGTCGGCGGTATATTGCTCCTCATCTGCGGCCCCTAGGTTCTCGGCATCGTCCCAATCTCCCCAATGATAGGCAAGTATCCCGGCTTCCTCATCAACATAATACTGACCTGTCTCGTCTTCGGAACTCGCTTTGACCGCAAGAGGGCTCGCTCATACATGGACTACACCCTTGTTGCGGCAGGGACATACGGGGCACAGCTCTTCTTTGGCGTTGGCATCGGTGCATTGCTCTCGAAGGTCTGGACATCAATGCCACCCAACTGGGGGATAACGGCTATATACTCGTTCTTTGCCGGTCATGGTGCGGCAGGTAGCGCGGCGGCAATCTTCACGGAGAAAGGCTACCCTGACTTCATGGGCATCTCAATGGTCGTGGCTACCGTAGGACTTGTAGCTGCCCTCACAATAGGAATGCCCCTCCTCAACTGGGGAATACGCAAGGGATTCTGTGAGTTCGTGGACAAACCCGAAAAGCTCCCGCCCGACTACTACGGAGGCCCAATGCCCCCGGAGAAGCAGACCCCCATCGGCACCATCAAGACCTCAACGGCAGGCATCAACGCTATAGCCCTTCAGATGTTCTTCATCTCGATGTGCATGATGCTCGGCTACCTTCTCAGGACTGCGGGAGTAACCTACATATCACCCTACTTCAAGAACGTGAATGACCTCGTGCTTGGCATAATCGGGGCAATAATAATCTGGCCGATAATGTGCAAGACCGGCGCAGATGTTTACGTCGACAAGAAGACCTGCTCCAACATCAGCGGGTTCTGCCTTGAGTACCTTATAGTCTCGGCAGTAGGGACAATAAGCGTCAGTGCAATGGTCTCCTTCATCATCCCCATCACAATTTACTGCGTCCTCATGCTCTTAGTCCTCACGTTCCTTTACGTCTGGATGAGCGCGAAAATCTGCAAGGAGCAATGGTTCGAGAAGATGGTAGTAGTCTTCGGGCAGTGCATAGGGAACGCGGCAACAGGCCTCACACTCCTTCGCTGCATTGACCCCAAGAACGAGAGCTGCGCAGGTGATGCCGGAGGAATGGGGCTGTTCCTCTTCATGCCCATCTGGGTAGGGATGATTGCTGTCGGCCCGGAGCTTGCTGTTCTGGAGAACGGTACGATGATGCTTCTGGGTTTCGGTGCGGGATTGATGGTTGTATGCTACGGTATTGGCCTGCTCTTCATGAACACTCACAGAAAAATATAGTACAGGAGGAAGATTGACATGTTACCCGAAAGAACGTTAGACCCTGAGATTATTGCGGAGTACAAGAAGCTCGATGTCCCTTCAGTCTCTGATGCGATGGACAAGCTGAGGATATTCGGAGCACTCTACCACATCAAGGCAGTAGTTCCTGACACGTACCTTTGCGGCCAGGCCTTCACCGTCCACTACATGCCCAACGGGACGACTAAGGGAACAGTAGGCGACTTCATTGACGACATTCTGCCCGGAGAAGTTGCGGTGCTCGACAACAACGGGCGCGATGACTGCACGGTGTGGGGCGACATAATGTCCATATACGCATCACAGCACGGGATAGCCGGGACAGTGATTGACGGTGTCTGCCGGGACATCAACGTAATACGTGAGCTCAAGTATCCCATCTTCACGAAGGGCACATATATGGTAACGGGAAAAGACCGCGTCTTTGTCGACCGCACTAACTGCCCCGTAAGCATTGCAGGTATTCAGGTCAACCCCGGAGATTTGGTGTGCGGGGACAACACGGGGGTTATTGTCGTTCCGTTTGAGCGGGTGAATGAAGTTCTGGAGACTGCAAAGAACATTGAGAGGGTTGAACAGAAGATACTTGCTCACGTGAGGTCAGGAATGCCCCTCAAGGAAGCAAGAAGGCTCACAGGCTACCATACCCTTCAAACCCCGGAGAAGTAGGACGATGGAACTCACAGCAGAGAAACTCAGGGAACTATCACAGCTTCCCACGGGCAACATAGCCGACAACAACAACGATGCTCCGCGTCAGGGAGTGATGAACTCATCCATAAAGCCCATAGACCCCGCAAGCCACGTCTTAGGCCGCGCAACAACAGCAAGGTGCTATCCCGGCGACAACCTGGCACTTCATCAGGCCATATACGCCGCAAATCCCGGAGATGTCCTGGTTCTCGACTGCCACGGCTATACTGAGGCAGGACACTTCGGGGACATCATGGCTCTTGCCTGCAAGGTCAGGGGAATAGCAGGGGTGATACTCGACGGCTCATGCAGGGACTCACAGGACATAAAGGCAATGGGCTTCCCTATGTTCGTCAAGGCGTTAAACCCTTCAGGGACGGTGAAGAAGTCTCTAGGTGAGGTGAACGTCCCGGTGATTTGCGGGGGCGTTGAGGTGAGGCCGGGCGATATTGTTGCGGGGGATTGTGATGGGGTTGTTGTTGTCCCACGTGAACATGAGGATGAAGTTTTCGCGAAGGCACTCGCTAAGTTCGAGAAGGAACAGCACATTGTAGAGCAGCTCAAGGCAGGAATGACTACCCTCGACGTTTACGGCTTCAATGAACTCATAGGCAAGCTCAAAAATTTATAGCCCCTCAAGAATTACAGACCCTCCGGCTTAAAGGCTGGGGGGTTTTGCTATAATAGCCCAATCCCAAAGAAAGAAGTGTGTTAATACATGATAAGTTTGTTCAAAGGCCAGAAGGTAGACCTCACTAAGAACAATCCCGGCCTCTCAAAGGTACTAGTAGGACTTGGCTGGGACGTGAATAAGTATGACGGCCAAGCAGCATTTGACCTCGATACTGCCGCTTTCGTTCTTGCCCCTAACGGAAAAGTATCAAGCGACTCTGATTTTTTGTTCTACAACAACCTCAAGCACTCATCAGGAGCAATCCAGCACATGGGCGACAACAGGACAGGAATCGGTGAGGGGGATGACGAGCAGATACGCGTTGACCTGAGCAAGGTTCCCTCGAGTGTCGACAAGATAGCCTTCACCGTAACGATACACGAGGCTGAAGAACGCCGCCAGAATTTCGGGCAGGTCTCGAATGCCTACATCCGAATCATGGACGAGTCGAACGGCAAAGAGCTTATACGCTACGACTTGGGCGAGGACTTCTCCGTTGAGACGGCCGTAATTGCCGGGGAACTCTACAGGAGCGGTTCAGAGTGGAAGTTCAACGCTGTGGGCTCAGGCTTCAAGGGGGGACTTCGTGCGTTGTGCCAGAACTTCGGCGTGAATGTCTGAGGCTTTCAGGTATTACTTCTCCTGCTGAAATGCCATGAAGTACGAGATCATGCACCAGGATGCGTTCTCCATCGTCAAGTGCGACATGATGCCCGGCGAATCACTGAAGGCCGAGTCTGACGCTATGGTCGCAATGTCAGGGACGCTTGACGTTTCGGCCTCGATGGATGACGGCGGAATCTGGGGAGGGCTGAAACGCAGCCTTGCAGGTGAGAGCTTCTTCCTACAGCGTATAACTGCGGCACGTGGGGCAGGGAGTGTACTTCTTGCTCATTCTGCATTGGGCGGGATAAGTGATGTTGCCCTTGACGGCTCATGCGGTCTTGTCGTGCAGAAAAACGGCTTCCTTGCGGCTGAGGAGACCATAGAGATTGACGCGTCCATGCAGAATTTGTCGCAGGGTCTATTCTCACGAAAGGGCTTCTTCCTCCTTAAACTTCAGGGCAAAGGAATAGTATTCATCTCCAGCTTTGGGGCAATACATGAGCTCAAGATTGACGAGGGCGAAGAGGTCATCATAGACAACGGTCATCTTGTGGCATGGCCGGACTACATGGACTACACGATCGAGAAGGCATCTTCCGGGTGGCTTTCGAGTTTTGCCAGCGGTGAGGGTCTTGTGTGCAGGTTCAGGGGGCCCGGTACTGTGCTGATACAGACGAGGAAACCCGAATCATTCTCCGTATGGATGAAGGGACTCCTCAAGACTGCGATCAAATAGGGAGGGTTAATCACAATGGCAGTAAATCTACAGAAGGGGCAGAAAGTTGACCTCCGAAAGGCTGACGGTTCAGCACTAAGGCACGTCATGGTAGGGCTTGGCTGGGACGAGGCGGAAAAATCCGGGAACAATGGCGGAATACTCGGAGCAATTTTCGGCGGCAAGAAGACACATAACATTGACTGTGATGCTTCGGCGTTCCTATGCATGAACGGAAAAATCACCGGCAATGACGACATAATATATTTCGGCAACCTTGAGCATTCCTCCGGGGCTGTCAGGCACATGGGCGATAACCTTACGGGCGAGGGTGAAGGCGACGACGAACAGATATACGTTGACCTTGAGGACTTGCCAGCGGGCTATGACAGGGTAATATTCACCGTGAACATCTACAAGGCCAAAGAACGAGGCCAGCACTTCGGGATGATACGCAACGCCTTCATCAGGATATGCGACAACGATACACATCAAGAATTATGCCGCTACAATCTCTCGGAGAACTATGACGGAATGACCGCAATGATATTCGGGGAGATATACCTGCGAAACGGTCAGTGGAGGTTCAACGCAACAGGACAGGCCACAAAGGACAACAACATTTCGGAGCTTGCCCGGCGGTTCATGTAGCGTGTTGCTGTAAAATATACCCGCCAAACTTGAAGGAGGAATAATCACCATGAAGTTCTATGATTTGGAGTGGCTCGCTGAGAAGTGCGGGACTGACAACAAATACGAGATTACCGCCAAAGTTGCAGCAGAGGCTAGGCGTGAGAGTGAGGAGGCCGCAAACGAAAGGACTTCCCCCGCAAATGAACGCTTTATCTCGAACGTACTCCTTGAGATTGAGGAGGGGAAGAGCCCCATCAACAAGGAACACCAGCAGGAAGCCCTCAGCCTCTCAGATGAATAGCTGGAAGAATGGCCGCAAAATTCTCTTGGGCATCACCGGGGGAATAGCGGCCTACAAGATTCCCTCATTAGTCCGTCTCATCGGGAAGTCAGAATGTGAATGCGAAATCATCATGACCGGGAGCGCAAAGAATTTCGTTGCCCCCATGACGCTTGAGACACTTTCAGGCCACAAAGTCCGGGATGATGACTCGTTTGACGGTACGATACCACACATAAAGCTCTCACACTGGGCTGATGTTCTCGTGATTGCCCCCTGCACCGCAAACACCCTCGCCAAGATTGCACACGGTATAGCCGACAACCTCCTGACCTCCGCAGTCATAGCCGCCCCCCAAAAATGCCCGGTATTGATATTCCCGGCCATGAATGAGGACATGTATGACAACCCCGCAACTCAGGACAACATGAAGACGCTTGCATCACGTGGCGTTAGGGTAGTCCAGCCGTCAGAGGGTGCACTTGCCTGCGGTGTCTCAGGACGCGGAAGGATGCCTGAACCCCACGAGATACTTCACGAGGTATTCAGGGCGTTGTGCGTTCACGACATGGCCGGAAGGAGGGTGCTGGTTACTGCCGGGCCGACACATGAATACATTGACCCAGTGCGCTATATCTCGAACCCTTCAACCGGGAAGATGGGCGTTTCTATGGCACGTTCAGCATGGTACAGGGGCGCGGAAGTGAAGCTCATTGCCGGGCCTGTTGAAGTTGACAGTTACGGTCTCGATGTCGTCCGGGTTAAGTCGGCTGAGGAGATGTTCTCGGCTGTCCGGGAAAATCTCTCGTGGGCTGACTATGTCGTGAAGGCGGCGGCAGTAGGGGACTTCAGGGCAAAGGACTTCACCCCCCGCAAAATCAAGCGTGAAGGAAGGGACGTTATCACCCTTGAGCTCGTCCAGAACCCGGACATTGCGGCTGAAGTCGGGAGGCTCAAACGTGAGGGGCAGGTGCTCGTGGGTTTTGCGGCAGAGACCGACAACGTCAACGAGAATGCACGGGCTAAGCTCAAACGCAAGAACCTCGACTACATACTCGCCAATGACGTTACGGGAAAGAACACGGGCTTTGCATCAGACACCAACACGTTACGGCTCATCCCCCGAAATCCTGACGAACCCGAACAGATATTTTCCGGCCTCAAGGAAGATATAGCGTTCGAGATATGGAGCAGGCTGATTGCTGGTTGATGTAGCAGTCCCTGAAATGTCGCTGAACTCTCTGACCTATGACTGCCCCGTAAACATAAGGCCGGGCGTTCGTGTCATCGTTGAGGTTGGAAGGAGTCTTCATGCAGGGTTTGTACTCGGACAATCGGAGAAGGATTTACCCCCAAGCGTTAAGGTCAAGGCAGTCGAGGGCGTAATAGATGACGTTCCAGTAATCCCCCCGGACATATGGGAGCTCTCTTTGTGGGCTGGAAGGGTGTGCATGTGCGGGAATGGTGCGGCAATGAAGGCACTTATCCCCCGTCCTGTATACATGGGCGAAAAGGTCAATCCCCCTCCAGAACGTGAAGAGACACCGGGAAAATTCACATCAAGGACATTCTTTAACCCGTTGGACAATGAGCGGGTTAATTTTTTTCTCGATGAACTCAACAAGCCCGGACGAACTCTAATATTGTTCCCCCAGAAGGAAGCCGCTAAAGAGTTCTTCATGTCGCTCCCTGATACCCTGAAAGCTGATGCCCTACTCTGGCCGTCAAGCAGCAGCCCTAAACTCTGGCAGGCATGGAGGGAAGTTCACGCCGGGAAATTCAGGATAGTAGTAGCACCTCCCGGAGGAATAGCAGCACCCCTCAGTCCACAGCGCATAATCATCGAGGACGAAGCAAGCCCTGCCTACGTTCTGCCCTACACCCTAAACATTTCAGCCCGTAGCCTCGCAGGACAAAGAGCCTCATACCTTCAGGCCGAGTTCATTACCGCCGGAAGAATCCCATCACTCAAGACCTACGTCAGGACATCACCAACTGAACACCTCAAGCCCGACCGAAAGAACATCATACTTGCTGACATTCACGCCTCCCACAAAGAGCAGGTTCACGGCACGGAAGGACATATCCCCCTTACGTTCTCACTCATCAAGCACACCTACAGGGAGCTGGCACAAAGTCATAGCGTCATCTGGATACTCGACAGGACAGGCGGAGCGTCAGAGGTCTTCTGCGGGAATTGCGGCGGAACGGTGAAGTGCCTCAAGTGCGGGGCGGCAATGCAGGCAGTCAGTGAGGGAAGTATCTTGCGTTGCAGGAAGTGCGGGGCTGTCCGGGTGATGCCCGACAAGTGCGAGTCTTGCGGCTATGGCTTGCTCAGTGGCAGGAGGCCGGGGCTTGATGCACTTGCTGAGATTGCGGGGCGTTACTGCAATGATGTCCACGTTTACGACGGGGGCAAAAGTTCAGGACTTCACGGGCTCATACTCTCGACACGAAGGGGGCTCGAACTTTGCGGGAGGGTTAAGCCGGGTCTTATTGCGTGGCTTGACCTTGACGCTGAACTACGGGGACAGGCTCACACAACACGCTATAACGTCTTCATGATGCTCTGGGAATCTTACTGGCGGGGGCGTGATAGCAATTCAGGGCGCAAGGTTCTCGTCCAGTCCAGAATGTCGGGAATGAGGCTTGCGGTTTTTCTGTCTCAGGGCTGGGGGAAGTTCATACCTGACGAGCTGAAATCAAGACGGGAATTTATACTGCCACCCTATGGATATATCACCGAGCTTGAATTTGGGAGTAAAATAGCCCGTGAGGAGATGATAGATTCATTCATGGCCGCAGGAATTTTCGTGATGGATCCGGGAGATGACAAGCTGCCCATTTACGTGAACACCGAGTCGCTTGATGCCGTCCGAAAAATTCTTGAGCCTAAACTATCACTCAGGAACTCGATAAAAATCACAGTAAGGAGCGAATGACCAATCAACACCGCCACAAAGAAAGCATCAAAGGGAGCGTTAATTGCCGCACTCTATGCAGTCCTCACGATAGCACTTGCGCCAATCTCATACGGGCCTGTTCAGTTCAGGGTCTCGGAAGCTCTGACACTTCTTCCGTTCTACATGCCTGAAGCAATACCGGGCTTGTTTGCGGGCTGTGTCTTCGCGAATTTCTACGGGGGCTACGGACTCACTGATATGGTCTTCGGGTCATTGGCCACGCTGATAGCCGCAATACTGACCCGAAAATCCCGGAGCATCTACATTGCTGCATCATGGCCGGTAATCTCGAACGCAATAATCATCGGGGCAATGCTGCATGTTCTTCTTGATGTCCCGTTGTTGGCGACGTGCCTTTACGTTGGGCTTGGTGAGGCTGGAGCCTGCTATGTAGTTGGCGTTCCCTTGATGAAGATACTTGAACGGAGGAATATAATCTTACGGGGTTAATGAGTAATTTTAACGTTATTGCGCTCAAAGTTTGAATGCTAGAATGCAACGCAAAAAATTTCTAGGCGTTTAACAGAAACAGGAGGAATATAGTAATAATGTCAGCAAAGAAAGCAGTCTTACTCGCACTCACAGTTTCACTTCTCGTAATGAGCTTCACAGTATCAGCCTCAGCCGCCGCAAAGAGAGCCGCATCAGCACCTGCCGCCGCACCCGCAGGAGCCGACTTCGTGGGTATCGTAGACCGCGGGGAAATCCTCAACAACCACCCCGGACTTGCCCAAGCACGCCAGCAGTTAGCGAACATTGCCCGCCAGAAAGAGAACGAGGCAAAAGCAGCCGCCGACAAAGAGACCGATACTGCAAAGAAGGCTCAGGCAGTACAGGCCAAGAGAATGGAGCTTGCGCAGGAAGAGCAGAAGCTGATGGCACCGATATACAGGGACTGCGAGCAGGCTGTTCGTGAAGTTGCAGTGAAGAGGAAACTTACGCTTGTCCTCGACAAGTTCGTAGTACTCATAGGCGGAGTAGACATAACGCAGGACGTAATACAGCAGCTCTCAAGAAAGAGATAAACAACCACCAATCAAATAACCCTTCATGCGTAAAATCTTTGCGCTGGCCGCAATAGCTTTATGCCTGAACATAACAGCAAAAGGGGCGTTCCCTCTCCAGTCTCCGAGCGAGAAGGTTCATGACTGGGTGTGGAACGTCCTTGCCGTACCACCTAGAGGCGGCTGGGACACTGAGCCCGGAAAATCCATAAAGACCGCCCTGACTTGGTGCGAGCGCGAAATCTCCGAGAGCAGTAACGGAATCGGCGGCCATGATGTGAAGTTCGTCCTTCTTCCTGTCCCGGAAAGCAGCGACAGCCCCGCAAGTGATATAGTGTTCGAGTTCGGGCCATACACTGCGGCAGTGATGAGCTTCACGCATTCCCCAGAGGAAGACAGGATACTTGTAGCCCGGCTTGCAGGGAGGAATATACCCTTGATGCTTGCAGGTGGTGAGAGCGTCCTAATCGACATGGGAGGCCGTCCAATCAGCAACATATTTGCTCTGGACATGTTCAGGGATTACAGGTGTTCTGCATTCGCACAGTACGCAAAGAGAATTTACAGCCGCGAAAAGAGAATAGCACTTGCCGCAAGCCGCTTCACCGTCAACCAAGAACGCGAGGCCAAAATCTGCTATGCCATGCTCGACAGTGAAGGGTTCATGCCTATGCCATACTGGACTGACGCATCAGCAAGGGACAGCTACTATATGATGTCCGAAGAGATCGAGAGCTACGAGGGGGAACAGGCCGGAGTAGTTATCTCATTCATGGGGAGCATGGGAGCGCGCGAGATATGGCGGAACTTCATGAGGCTTCGCACGAGCTGGAGGTTGTGGAACGTCTCAGAGCCTGACGATATGTACTTGTCGTGCCGCGGAATGATCTTTGCCGACCAGAACATAATGCTTCCGTCAATGGGAGGCTTCATCGAGACACGAAGGCTTCTCTGGAGGACGCGGGCAATGCAGGTAACAGACACAGTCGCCGCAGGGAGGGCAATAGCTCTCTACGAGTGGTTCAAGCGGGCAGTCGAGAACATGCCACAACCTATTGACGCGATGCCGAGAACTCAGCTCCTCCGAAACCTCGAACGTGTACAGGCTATACCGTTCGGGAATCAGGTGCTCAACATTTCGCCGATGCTTCACAGGCCAGCGGCAAGGAACGTATTCATTGTAGAGATACGCGACAGGGAATATTCACCCCTCGACACGGTGAACACTCAGGCACTAGCTTATGTCCCATCATATTGAACTCTAAACGTACGAATTTGAGGGAGATTCCTTTTTTGGGGGGTCTCCTTTTTTTATGCGGTGAAACAAAATCTGATGCACTTGATGGAAAAATATTTATCCGCTAGATTTTCTGAACTCACACAAAATTATCTAGGAGGAAATTATGAACAGAGCCGTAAAATTTCGTGTCTCTTTGTTGCTTTGTATTATTTTTCTTTTCGCGTCGTCAGCATTTGGTGAAGGTCTCATCAAAGGATTAGCCAAGCAGGCCGCCAAGAGTCTGGCCAAAAAAGCCGGTGAGGAAATACTGAAGGCAACATGGAATTACTTTACCCGCACCGATGAGCAATGGCTGTTCACTTATGCCGCATATGGAGATGCCCAAAATGTGAGGTACTATCTCGGCAAGGGGCTTGATGCGAACTTGCTGGACAGGGACGGACGAACGCCAATATTTTATGCCGCTGCCTCTGGTAGTCTCGCAACAGTTCAGGTGCTCATAGATGCAGGGGCTGATGTACGCATTGAGGACAAAGAAGGGAAACGGGCTCGTGATTACACGGATGACGAGAAGATAATATCTGCCCTTAATGGTGCACGGACATGTTGCGGAAGAATTAAGGACAACAAGTGGTGGTTTATCGGGGGCTTTGTTGTGTTGTTTCTGATGATAATAGGAATAGGCAGCAAAAGTTAGCTGGTCAGCAAAAAAATAAAGGGAGCTTCCTTTTTCGGGGAGTCTCCCTTTTTTGTTGGCTATTCTTCCTCCTCGTTGTCCCCGTCATCTTCAGGACACGGGACGTTATACGCAACCGCCGTAAGCACCGGGATAACCAGCAACGTCAGCACCGTGCTCACAGTAAGCCCGGCCATGATCGTAACAGCCATCGGTCCGAACATTACATCCCAGACCAACGGGACCATACCCAGAACGGTCGTAAGTGCCGACATAGCTACCGGCCTTAGCCTCGATATGCCGTCCTCAACTATGGCCTCGTACTTGTCCCGTCCTGCCGCAAAATCCGCGCTCACCTGGTCGAGCAACACTATAGAGTTCTTCGCCAGCATCCCCACGAGTGAGAGAAGGCCGACGATTGCCAGGAAGCTCACGTCCATACGCATAACCCAAAGACCAAGAACAACCCCTATCAGTATAAGCGGCAGTGATATAAAGATTATTACCGTCTGACGGAAGCCGTTGAAGAGGAATATCATTATCAGGAACATGATTAGTATTGCCGGAGGAAAAGCTACAGCCATTCCTGCCATGCTCTCATCAGAAAGCTCCATCTGCCCCCCGAACTCGACACTATAGCCCAGTGGAAGCCTTATTGCCTCAATCTTTGGCTTTATCCTCTCCAGCATTGCATCGGCGTTGTGTCCTAGCTTTACCTCACTCATGGCCGTAATGAGCCTGCTCCTGTCGCGGTGAATTATTATGTTGTCCTCAAAGGCTGTCTCCATGTTCTGAAAGACAGTACCCAAAGGCACAGACTTATTCAGTATAGGAGACCACACAGGAAGTGATGAGAGAAGAGCTATCCTGTTACGTTCTTCGGGGGTGAACGCGGCATATATTGGCAGGGATTTATCGCCATCACGGAATGAGCCTATAGCTGCCCCGGTTGTTGCGGCCTGTATCGAGTAGTTGATGAGAGGACGGCCAAGCCCCAAGCTCTGCATCTGGTCTTTCAGGATTACCGGACGTATGACTTCAACGCGCTCCCTCCAGTCAGTGCGGAGGAACTGCGAGGAAGGATCACGCTCCATTATGCCGAGTGCCTGAGACGCTAAACGCCTCAATGTGTCGGGATCATTGCCATAGAACCTGACCCCTATCTTCTCGCTCATACCGCTGCCACGTGCGAAGAGCCTGCATTGTCCGTCAGCATTGGGCATTCTCTCCTCGATGTATTTCTGCGTCTTCAGTATCATAGCCCGTGAGTCTTTCGCGTCCTTCATCTCTATCATGAGCTGTGAAAATGCCGTGTTGCTCTCAGGCGGCGAATACGTCAGCATGAACCTCAACCCTCCCCCGCCAATGAACTGCGTAACGTTCTTCACTTCAGGCTGTGAGCTGATATAGTCGGCGAGTTCTTGAGTTGCCCGTTCATGGCCTTCAAGCGATGTTCCTTCAGGGCTCCACAAGTCAACGCTGTAGTACACCGTCTCGGCATCAGGGAAGAATGACGTTGCCATCTGTGAGAATATGACCATTGAGGCCGCGAACATTCCTACGGTGATTATGATGGTGAGTGTCCTGTGATGAAGGCAGCCTTCAAGAATTGCCCGGTACATCCTGAACAGGAAGCTGTCGTAGGGGTCTCCTTCCTGCTTTGAGGGCTTGAGCATTACTTCACCCAGAGCAGGGGCGGCAATGAGTGCGGCAAACCAGCTCAGCATCATGGAGATAGCGACAACCTGGAACATTGAGCTGAGGAACTCGCCAGCCTGAGCCTTCGAGAGCCCAATAGGTGCAAACGCCATAACAGCAATGAACGTTCCGCCGAGCATTGCCCACTTTGAGCCCTCAACTGAGTCTGAAGCGGCATCCTCGATTGACATTCCCCGCTCAGTCTCGACAAGCATACCCTCAGCTACTACTATTCCGTTGTCGACGAGTGAGCCCAGAGCAATAATCAGCGCGGCAAGTGAGACAATCTGCAGGGTTATTCCCGTCCCGTTCATTATGATGAATGTCCCGGCAACAGTAATCAGAAGCACAAGCCCTATAATCAGACCTGAACGCAAGCCCATGAATATCAGGAGGACTCCCACGACTATAGCAAGGCTCTCTATCAGGTTGATGATGAAGTCATTTGTGGACTTTATGACCTGGTCGGACTGCATATATATTTCGTTGAGCTCAATGCCTACAGGACGGAATGCCTCAAGCTCCTTCAGCCTTGCCGATACCCTGCGCCCCATGTTCACGACATTACCGCCTTCAACCGTCGAGATGCCTATTGCGAGTGCTGGCCTGTTATTGAACTTCATCATGAAGCTCTGTGGCTCAGCATATGCCCTCCTGACTGTTGCGATTTCACTGAGACGCGTCAAGGTTCCTCCCGAACTCCCAATGACGAGGTCGCCTATGTCCTCAACCGACAAGATTGCTCCCGTTGGTGAGATGCGTATATACCTGTCGCCTAGTGTTACGTTGCCCGCAGAGGTTATCGTGTTCTGCTGGGTGAGTGCCGCAAGTACCATCAGGGGAGAAAGTCCGAGGGATGACATCCTCGATGCCGAAAACTCAATGTACACTGCTTCAGTCTGTTCACCCAAAATTTTGACGCTCGCAACCTCATCAACAAGCACCAAGTTTTTCTTCAAGAAGTCCGCATAATCGTAGAGCTCCTTCATGGTGTAGCCATCACCTACGAGAGCATAATACTGCCCGTAGACCTCGCCGAAGTCATTATTGATGAGCGTGGTAACTCCTGAAGGCATGTAGACCTGCTCGTCATTGACCTTCTGCCTGAGCTTGTCCCAGATTTGAGGGAGCTCCTTGCTGGTGTACTCGTCCTTAATGTCCACGTAGATTATTGCCAGCCCCGGCGTTGAACGCGAACGTATATGCTTGATCTCACCCATTGCCTGTATTGCGTCCTCAAGCCGGGTCGTAACTTCCTGCTCAACTTCATACGCGCTTGCTCCGGGATATACTGCCGAGACTACTGCGGTCTTGATGGTGAATGAAGGGTCTTCGAGCTTCCCGATCTCGAAATAGGCCATGACCCCGCCGATTAACGTCAAGAGGCAGATGAATATCACTACCCTGTAACGCTGTATGCTTACCCTTGCTATGTCCATGTGCTCAGTCCTCCAGAAGTCTCACACGCTGCCCCTCATGAAGGAAGTAGACCCCCGCCGTAACAATGACATCACCGCCGCCAAGCGTCCTGCCCTCAATGTCGACATAGCCGCCTTCATGCATCTGACCGACAGTTACCGGGACCCTTGAGACCTGACCGACAGCGTAACGCCAGACATAATTACTCCCTGCCTCGTTCAGGATTGCGGTTGAAGGCACTGAATATCCCACGTCCTCCCCTGAGTCTGTCCCGGAAAAATTGACCTCGACAGTAACAGACATTCCCGGAAGAATGCGGAAATCCTTTTGCGGGGACATCGTTGCTGTTACCGGGTAAGTGTTCGAGGCTGTGGCTTGGGTTGCTACCTCCTTTATGGCAAGAGGGAATGATTTTCCGGGCAGTGCGTCAAACTTTGCGGTAATGCCGAACATTTCAGCATGGCTCTTGAGGTCCTGAAGGTTCCTGACGTTCTGGACTGGGGCAACAAGAACATCATTATCGGGAATGTTGAAGACGATTTCGAGGGTGCTCAAGTCCTGAAGGCTGAAGATGGTCTGCTTTGCGGTAATGTCCTGGAAGTTCTCGGCCTTCCTGTCAGCAATAACGCCGTCAAACGGTGCTCTGAGCTCAGTATCACGGAGGGCATCACGTGCGGATTTGAGGTTTGCCTGTGCCGAGTTTACTGCCGACCTCGTTACGTCTACCTGTGTCTTGTAGGTGTCGTATTGTGCGCGGGCAATGACTTTCTGCTTGTAGAGGTTCTCGTAACGCTTGAAGTCTGCCTGAGCGTTGTTGTGCTGAGCCTGAGCCTGTGATAGTGCGCTCTGGGCCTGTGAGATTCTCGTGTTGAAGTCTCTGGGGTCAAGTGTGGCTAGGAGTGTGCCCTTCCTGACTGATGCGCCTTTGTCCACGTTAATCCTCCTGAGAGTTCCCGATACCCTGAACGAGAGATCCGCGCGCTTCCCTCCCTGAACTGTCCCGAAGTACCTGCGGGTGAATGAGTCCTTTCCGCCCTGTAACTTGATGGTTCGGACTGGTCGGACTATTTCCTGTTCGGGTTCGGCCTGTTTTTCCTGCCGGAGGATGTTGAGGCCGTAAATTATCCCGGCGATTAACGCAATACCGAGAAGTATCTTGATGATGTGCTTCATGAAGTCAGCTCCTTAGTGTGGGAAATTTTGCGGGTTATTATAGTTTTGAGGGACGGGTTTGTCTTGTGCTGTGGGGCGGTTGTTTTTGTGCGGGTTTCGTGGCCTCGTAAAAAATTACCCCCCTCGAAAACTCAAAGGGGGGCTGAATATTTTTCCTGCCGTGAATTATTCCTGCGGGTTGTCCGTCCCTGTCTTCATGCTGAAGTGGAACATCACTATACCCAGCGGCGGCAATGAGAGCTGCAACGAGTAGGGCATGTTGTGGCACTCCACCATCTCGGCCTCCATTCCTCCGCAGTTCCCGATACCTCCTCCGCCGTACTTCGTGGCATCGCTGTTCAGTATCTCCTTCCAGAACCCGGAGCGAGGCACTCCCACACGGTAGCCATAGCGCGGAACAGGCGTGAAGTTTGCGGCGCATAGTATGTACTCGTCGTTGCTCTTCCCCTTCCTCAGCCACACTATGATGCTCTCGTGCCAGTCTGAACAGTCAACCCACCTGAAACCCTCAGAGCTGAAGTCTAGTTCGTACAGCGGCGGGTATTCCTTGTAGGCACGGTTGAGGTCGCGCACCCAGTCCTGAATCCCCCTGAAGTCGTCCTTCTGGAGAAGGTGCCACTCAAGAGCCGAGTCATGGTTCCATTCGAGGCCCTGCGCAAATTCACCGCCCATGAAGAGCAGCTTCTTCCCCGGATGAGCCCACATGTAGCCGTAAAGCAGCCTCAAGTTCGCGCGCTTCTGCCACCAGTCGCCGGACATTTTGTTGATGAGCGAGCCCTTCCCGTGAACTACCTCATCATGTGAGAGCGGCAACATGAAGTTCTCACTGAACGCATACCATATCGAGAACGTCAGCTGATTCTGGTGCCAGCTCCTGTATATCGGCTCAAGGCTCATATAGGCCAGCGTGTCATGCATCCAGCCCATGTTCCACTTCATGCCGAAGCCCAAGCCTCCCAGGAACACCGGGCGCGTTACCATAGGCCAATCAGTGCTTTCTTCCGCGACTGTCTGGATAGTCCCGAAACGTCCGAATAGTTCGCTGTTCATGTCCCTGAGCAACGAGATAGCCTCAAGGTTTTCACGTCCGCCGTAAATATTCGGTATCCATTCGCCATTTTTCCGGGAGTAGTCGAGATAGAGCATCGAGGCCACCGCGTCAATCCTCAAGCCGTCCGCGTGGTACTGGTCAATCCAGAAGGCAGCACTGGAAATCAGGTAGCTCCGTACCTCGTTGCGCCCGTAGTTGAAGATGTAGCTGCCCCAGTCAGGATGATAGCCCTTGCGCGGGTCTTCATGCTCATAGAGTGCAGTGCCGTCATAGCGTGCAAGCCCAAAGTCGTCGGTAGGGAAGTGGCTCGGAACAAAGTCCAGAATTACCGCAATACCCTTCTTGTGGAGGGAGTCGATTAAGTACATGAGGTCTTCGGGCGTTCCGTAGCGTGCTGTCGGCGCAAAGTATCCCAACGTCTGATAGCCCCATGAGCCATAGAACGGGTGCTCCATCAATGGCAGGAACTCTACCGCGTTGAACCCCATATCCTCGCAGTAGCCCGGCAGTTCCTCGGCCATCTCACGGTAGGACAGAGACAGCCCATCGTCCCAATGCCTCCGCCATGAGCCCATGTGCACCTCGTAGACGCTGAGGGGAGCCGACAAGTTCATTCTTTCGCCGCGGTGCGCAAGCCATTCGGAGTCGCCCCACTGGTATTCGGGCCAGTGAGTGATTGATGACGTTCTTGGGGGAAGCTCAAACGCACGGGAGAATGGATCCATCTTCTCCTTGAGCTCGCCGTGTGAGTTCCTGATGCAGAACTTGTAGAGCTCCCACTTGTCGAGGCCGGGAACAAAGCCCTCCCATATTCCTGAGCCGTCCCAGCGTGCCGCTAAGGGATGTGATTCGGTGTTCCAGCCGTTGAAGTTCCCCACAACGCTGACTGACTGAGCGTTTGGTGCCCACACCGAAAATGCAACGCCTTCTGTGCCGTCTGCATCGGTGAATTTCTGCGCACCCATCTTCTCGTAAAGATGGTAATGCGTTCCCTGCTTGAACAGGAAAATGTCATAGTCCGTAATCGGTGATACCCCGTGGCGTATATTGCCTGCCATTAAGAAACTACCTCCTTGTTCTGTATTGTTTTGTATGCTTTGGTGAATGTGTATAAATTTTATGTGATTATCGCTCTTAATTCAATTTGTGATATTCCGCAATAAATTTCGTCCGGCCATGAACAAAACTTTTTCCCCTCGTTTCAATGTATAATTACAATCACGATATATACATAATTTTTCACACGCTTTAATTTCACATAAGGAGGAACACTATTTCATGCGCATAAAGTTTTCCCTTGCACTCCTGATTTCTTTATCGCTCTCCTTCACTGTATCATCTTACGCGGCTACTCCCTCCGTAATCATGAACGGTGATGCTCATGTGGGAGAACAGGCAGTGCTTTCAGTCGAGACCTCACAGATTCCCTCTAACGGCTCTGTAGAGTGGTCAGTTACCCCAACGACAGGCAAGAACCCAAGCCGTATATCCCTCCGTGCCGGGGGCCGTGAATGTGCCTTTACCCCCCTCGACACTGAGCCCATAAGAGTCATAGCCTCATTCATTGACAGGAACGGCGAGGTAGTCTCAAGCACTGAGACCCTCGTAACCCCCAAGGAGTTCCAGATAGATATTGCCGTAGTGATTGACAGGCCCTTGACCCTCTGGGACTCATCGAGGCGCGCAAACTATGCCCTGAGCCCTGACGTACTGATGGCAGGCTCACCCGTGAGGCTCCGGGCATCACTCAATCCTCAGTTCAGGGGGGAACACACGTTCAGGTGGAACGGTGATGCATCGGTGGCACTCATGAGCCAGGACAGGGATGACATATTCATGAGGCGCGGGAGTGTCGGCGACTGCGAGATCACAGTAACGGCCTTCAACGCTTCAGGTGTAAGGCTTGGTAGCGGTGAAAGCAGAGTGAGCATAACCCTTCCAGTCTCGACGTACGAAGAGTCCTCAATGGAGCGCGAGGCATGGCAGAGTTGGCAGAGAGCCCAAGAGCTATGGGAGGAGAAGAGCTATTCCGAGGCTGTAACTTTGGCGCAAAGGGCAGTGAACCTTTCACCGAGAGACACGGAAATTTCTGACGGCCTCCGTGCAATGTCGGCGAACTATGCACGTTACACGAAAGCCCAGAAACTCAGGGAGGATGCGGCAGCTTTTGACGCGGCAAGAAGATTTGATGATGCCCTCAAGAATTTACGCATTGCCCAAGTTATTTGGCCGCTCGAAAACGGAGCAGAAGGGATAAAGGCCGCCGAACAGAAAGTAGACCAGATGAGGAAGCTCATTCAGGAAGCCAACTGGTTACGCGACACAGCAAGCGCATACGACAACGAGAACATGTACGAGGACGCACTGGACTATTACGCCCGGAGCATTGCCATCGTCTCAAGTGATGCCGTCTCTGACAGGATGGAGAGAATACGCAACCGCCTGACCCTGATAGCTGACGCAGACCGTTACGCCAGCGAGGGGAACAGCCTCGAACGTGAGGGGAAACTTCAGGAGGCACTGAACAGGTACGGAGCCAGCATAATGAGCAACCCTGACGCGACATTGAGGCAGCACGTCGAGGAGCTCCAGAGCGTAATATCACGACGTGAACGCCAGGCCAACAACCTGAACCGCGAGGGTGATGACCTCATGAAACGCAACCAGAACCAGGAGGCATTGAGGCGGTTTACCGAGAGCATGAACGTTTGGCCGACTGACAGGGCACGGCAGAGGCTGCAGCAATTGAGCAGGGTGAAACTTGCTCCCGGTACTGTGATACGTGGCCCGGAAGATTTCGGGATTGGCACAAGAATTGACGCACAGAAAATCATTCAGGAGGCTGACGAGCTCTATGCATCAGGAAACATTGACGAGGCCGCCGCTCTCTACAGGAAGGCTCAGGCTATAGCACCGTCCGAGGAAATGAGGAAGTGGGTGGCAAGAATTGATGCTGTCCTCAAGGAACGCGATGCAGTGAACGCCGCCAACCGCCAGATAGCCGAGGCCAACGCACTCTTCAGGGCAGGGAAAACGAAAGAGGCACTTGACCTTTACCGGGAGAGCCTGAAGACACACAGGAACGCTGAAGTTGAGGCATTCATTCAGAGGCAGGGGGCATCACGATGATTATAGTGGGATTCTGCAACCTCAAGGGCGGGGTAGGGAAAACTACAGCCTGCCAGAACATAGCCGCCTCATTGTCGAGGATGGGGAAGAAAGTTGCCGTTGTTGACATGGACCCCCAGAGCAACCTCAGCGCAGGGTTCGGGATAAGTCCGTCCCCAAGTGATCCGCAAGTCTTCGATCTTCTTTCAGGCGGTGCAGGATGGGATGATATAGCCGTCAGCAAGGAAGGCATAGACATAATCCCCAGCTCCTTAAGTCTGGTCATGGCCGAAATGAACAGTGAGGGCCCGGTCAGCAAGAAGACAGCCCTGCGTGATGCTTTGGACAAGGTAGACGCTGACAGGTACGACTACATACTTCTTGACAGTCCTCCACAGCTAGGCATCTTCACTCAGAATGTATTAGCGGCCTGCTCGAAAATAATCGTGCCAATGGACGGGGGGTTTTATAGCCTTTTCGGGTTAAGGCTGCTTGACAGTTCAATGGGAGTTTTCCGTGAGAGGCTGAACCCTGAGCTTGAGATTTCCGGAATACTGATGACGAACTACAACCCCAGGCTATTCATTGCCAAGCAGATACATGATGAGGTGAAAAAGTCATTTGGTGATTTGCTTTTCGAGAGCTACATACGCCAGAACGTGAGCATAATCGAAGCCTCAAGCATGGGGATGTCTATATTCGAGTATGAGGCAAAGTCGAAAGGCGCGGAATGCTATACGGCCGTAACTGAGGAATTCCTGCGCAAGACCGGCGGAAATTCTGATGCACCCCATCCCGTGAGTGTCCCGGCTCCTGCCCCAGTGCCTGAACCTGAGCCAGTGCCTGAACCCGAACCAATCCCAGAGCCTGAACCAGTCCATGAACCCGAACCAGTGCCTGAGCCTGAGCCAGTCCCAGAACCTGAGCCAGTCCCAGAGCCTGAACCAGTCCATGAACCCAAACCAGTGAAACCTTCACTGCCTGCACCGGTGAAACCCAAAGCATCAACTACAGGATTCACTACAGGAGGCTATGAGGTAGGCATAAAGCAGGACGTTATAGACATGCTCCCGGAGGCCGAAAAAGGAATTTGGGTACAGCTACTTGACTCGGTGAGCGACATTACCCGCGGGGAAATTGACGTTCACGAGTTGCGCGATGACTTCGAGGATTCAGACAAGGACAGGTATACTTTCTACGTCCTCAATGACGAGTCTGATACCTTCTGGCCTGTGATGTACCCCGACCAGATAATAGAGCCTTTGCGCTGCGTGATTAAGTGGGACGAGGAAGGCTCTGCTGAAGTCTACATGTAGGGCTTGGAATTTTGCCCCTCTGTCATGAAAGGCAGGGGGGTATATTTTTGCCGGAAGGAGAACGTGAAATGAAGACAGTATCAGTGATAAACATTAAGGGCGGTGTAGGAAAGACAACACTTGCGGCCAACTTGGGAGCTTATGCCGCATCCCAGGGAAGGCGCGTGCTCATGATAGACCTTGACCCGCAGGCAAGCCTTACGTTCAGCTTCATGATGCCGGAAGAATGGCGAAACTTTTACGCCGACAACATGACCATGAAGAATTACTTTGACGCAGCGGCTAGGGACATGAAAATACCTTCCCTCTCGTCTTTGGCCGTAAAGCTCGACATGGGGGACGCTCTCAACCTTGAAGACAGGAAATTTGACCTGATATGCTCACACTTGGGGCTCGTAGGGACTGACATAAAACTTGCGAGCCACATCTTCGCGCATGATATAGACCTCCTTGCGTCCACAACCCTGAAAGTCTGCAGCTACCTCCGAAAATCGCTCTCAGAGATACAGGATGACTATGACCTCGTCCTGATTGACTGCCCGCCGAACACAATATTGTCGTGAGGAATGCACTTGTTGCCAGCGATTGCTACATAGTCCCGGCAAAAATGGACTACCTTTCGACTTTGGGAGTAACTCAGCTTGAGGAGAGCATCAAGGATCACCTCAAGGAGTACAACGAGTTTGCTGAACAACGCAGTGATTCGGACTGTGAGACTTCAAGCCTGAGCAGTCTCGGAATAGTGCCCATGATGGTGAGCATCCTCAAGGACGGAAGCAAGGGCCGCGAAATAATCTCATCACAGCAGGAGTTCATGGACGGCCTGAAGGAGAAGGGCTGCTATGTCTTTTCCCCCGTGAGGAACAACAGCACAGTGTTCGGGGCTGCCCCGGCTGATGGAATCCCGGTAGTCCTGACACACCCGAAGTTCTACAACCAGACAGCCCGGAAAATAGTCAGGGAGCTCCAGGAACTTGGTGAAGAGTTCATGAAGAGATTAGGGATTTAGCGCACAATAAAGCCCCTCCCGAAATATCCAGAAGGGGCAGAAGTCTTTATCTCTTCCACGTGAAGCTCTCAGGGAAGAACACCGAAAGCCTCTGAACTATCAGCCCGGCAGCTATACTCTTCACTATGTCTCCAGGCATTGGCATCAGCACGAAGTAGAGCACCAGCGTTCGAGCTCCCAGCTCATTGCCGAGATAGTATCTCGACATCAGGTAGTAGTACGGTATCCCCAGCGCATAAATCACGGCAATACCAGCAAGTCCCCCGGCCGTCCACGTCATGAAGCACGGCCTGTACTTCTCCGCAATGTACCCGGCAAGCCACGCACCCGGAATGAACCCCAGAATGTAGCCGAACGTCGGATTCAGTGCCGAGCCCGTGAAGACAGGAAGACCTATCAGCCCGGCAAGGACATAAACGCAAACACTGGCTGCCCCGTACTTCCTGCCGAGTACCAAACCCGAAAGTACTACGAACAATGTCTGAAGCGTCAATGGAAGCAAGGGTGTCGGTATCTTTATGTGAGTTCCGATTGCGATTAGTGCCGCAAAAAGTGCACAGAGTGTGAGATGCTTTGTTGCAGTCATGAAGTTTTTTCCTCCGTTCTCACCATGAAGACCTCGCCGGATCTCAGCGTCTCATTCATTCCCTCGTCATTCAGAATCACAAGCCCCCCGGCATCGTCAATCCCCTCAACATGGCCGCAATGCCTAGTGTCTCCCTTCATGTAGGATATTTCCCGTCCAGTTAGGATTGAGCGTTCACGGTAAGCCTGAATTATTGCCGGGTCATTGAGATTTCCGGCAAACGTCATGACATTTTCGGCAACCCTCGCGCAAAGCTCATCCCTCCCGAAACGCACAGCCCCGTCCGTGAAAATTGCCCCCGCCACGTCTGAGACATCACCGCTGAATTTCCGGGTTGATACGTTTATTCCGATGCCAGTAACGACGCTCTCAATCTCGCCGCTCTCGAAGCCTGTTACTGCCTCAGTGAGTATCCCGGTAATTTTCCGGCCGTTCATGAAAACGTCATTGACCCACTTTATGCCAAGGCTGCCACGCGACTCAGGATATAGCTCCTCAACCGCCAAACACACAGCCACAGCATCAGCGACCGTAATCATCTGGAACTCTTCAGCCTCAACGTCTGGCCTCAAGACCAGCGACATATAGAGCCCTGTTCCCGGCGGAGACTCGAAACTGTGGCCACGTCTTCCGCGCCCGGCAGTCTGATGGTTTGCGGCGATTAACGTCCCGTGAGGTGTTCCGTTCATGGCGAGCTTCTTGGCGTAGTTGTTGGTCGAGTCGACTTCAGGCAGGCAGATTACCCGTGATATTTTCGTGAGGGGTGAGAGGTGGGAAGTTATGCCCTGCTCGGTGAGAACGTCGCTGAACTCGTCGAGGCAATATCCCTTATTCGTGATGGCGTTGATGATGTGGCCTTCTTTCCTGAGAGATGATACAGCCTTCCAGACAGCAGCACGTGAGACACCGAATGTGTCAGCTATCTCCTCGCCTGATATGAATTTACCGCGCTGTGATTCGAGCATGTTCAAAATTTTTGTCTTCATGATGCGCTATATATACCACAGAATTAACGGGCTGTAAACTTTCACGAATGAATGACGGTTTACGATTGCCTGAAAATTTGCGGGAAAGATATTTTTGCGGGTATAATCTGATCGTTCAATCTTTTATGAAAAGGCTGGGTTCAGAAATATGGGAATATCCACGAACATTAGGATACTCAGGAAAAGAGCAAAGCTGACTCAAATTGAGCTTGCTGAAAAACTCGGAATATCTATCGCCACATTGAGACGCTGGGAAGCCGGGGAGACTGCCCCAAACGGTACGAGAATAATCGAGCTAGCTAACCTTCTGGGAATATCGCCGGATGATATTGTCTCGGAGACTGAACCGGCAGTTCAGCCCGGAAGAGCACTAATCACCCTTCCTGCTGATGAGCGTTCAAACGGAATGCTTGTGTTTGAGGGGGAAGGCACAAGAATAGAGCTCCCCCCTACAGATAAAGGCTACGAATTGTTCAGGAAACTTGTAGAGAATCTCATAAACCAGCACAAGGCTAGCACTGGAGATCCTGCCCGCCCTGAGAAGTAAGCTGCTCGATGTTCGCGACTACGGCGGCATTCAGTCCCATTGCCTTGGCGAGCTTGTTGAGGTAGTTCCTCTCTGCGTCGGTGTCAACGTCAATCGCCATCAGTGATGCAGAATATACCTGTGCCGCAAGTTCTGGCCTTCCTTTCACGGCTGCTACTATCTTTGCTGTCTCCATAGGGCCCTGCAATTTCTTGATGATGTAGTTCATTGCGTCCTGTCCTGCACCTGATGACTTAACGCTGTTCATGATCCTGTTGAACTCGTCAGCGTCAACCTGCCCGTCAGCTTTTGCCGCGTCAATCATCGCAAGAAGGATTATCTCCGCATCACTGGCCTGCTGCTGAGGCGTTGCTGGTACGTACTGTGTCTCAGGCTGTGAGACTGCACCTGACGCTGTGCTGCCTCCCATTGAGTTCTTGAGTGCCTTATAGGCCATCATCCCAAGAAGTCCCATCATTCCGCCGCCAAGTGAATTTGCCGTTGTGCTGTTCGAGCCGCCGAGTAATGCACCGAGAAGCGCGCCTATTCCTCCTGCCGCAAGGTTGTCGCCTCCTACCTTGTTCTTGACGGTCTGGCCTGCACCTAGTAGTGAGCCTAGAATGTCCTGAATGCCTCCGCTTGCGTTGGACATTCTCTGTGATGCCGCCGGTGATGAAGCAGTCGAGCCCTGAATCATAGAGCCGAGCAAACTCATAAAGTCCATAAGAAAATTACTCCCTTCATGAAAAAATATCGGCCATGATTATATCAGCTTGCCCGTGCAATAGCTGTATTCTCATTGAGCGGCCATGTGATAAAATCTCAACTACCAAATTTCCATCACAATCTATATTCTTTCAGGAGGTAATCTCTCATGAAAAAATTTCTCTGCGCATTGCTCGCTGTCTGTCTCGTCGTGAGCTTTGCATCATTCGCGTCGGCTGAATGGAAGTTCGAGCGCAAGGTTACCATCGTGTGCCCCTGGGGAGTAGGCGGCGGTGCTGACTCAACCCTCCGGCCAATGGCTACCCTCCTCAAGCCCCTTCTCGGTCAGGAAGTCGAGGTCGTCAACGTTACGGGAGGCAACGGCGTTACTGCGGTCGAGTACGTCTACAAGCAGCCAGCTGACGGCTACACGTTCATGCTTGGGACTCAGAGCCTCTTCATGCAGGACATACAGGGCACAACGTCAATGAACTTCAAGGACGAGTTCATACCTGTAGCGCGTCTTGTCCACGCAATCAACGTAATCACAGCCTCAAAGAAGGCCATGGAGCGGAAGGGCTACAAGACATTCTCCGAGATGAGGGAGTACGTAACCAAGAACCCCTTTGAGGTCAGCGTAGGGATGCTCACGAGCACGGGGCTTGACGGCGCATCACTGAAGCAGGCTCTTGAGGGTCTCGACATTCTGGATGTCTCCTATCCTTCGGGCTCAGAGATGAACTCGGCACTTGTCGGCGGACATATCGACATTATGGTTACAGGTACGGACGAGATAGAGGGGCTCATTGCGGCAGGGGATATTGTCCCGTTGCTTGCTCTCTGCGAAAAGAGAATGAAGCGTTATCCTGATGTTGAGTGCTCCGTTGAGCTTGGGATTAACTCAGTTCTTGGGCCTGCAAGAGGGATATTCGCCAAGAAGGGAACTCCTCAAGAGGCAATCGATGTACTTGTTGCGGCAGTCGAGAAGGCATCACAGGATCCTTCATGGCAGGCGTTCCTCGTTCAGGGGTGCTATGACGAGAGGCCGGGATTTGCCGGGCCTGCTGAGTATGCGGCGGACTGCGAGAATGACTACAAGCTCCTCAGCGACTACCTAAAGGCTGAGGGTGTCATGAAGAAAGATTACTACAGCGGAAACTAGCATCATGAAGAATTTGCGGGGTAAGAGTGAAATATTCTCTGCCCCGTTTTTATTTCGTTCACAAAGGGGAAATCATCAGTGTTTGAACTAATCTGCAACATTCTCTTATGGCTTGGGCTGCTATATGCCTACTTCTTCAACGTCTTAGAGGCTCCCATTCCCGACAGGACAGCAAGGAACCCCTACACCCTCAAGCCCGACGTATGGCCGAAAGCGATAATCATCCTCCTTCTGGTCTGCATAGCGGTCAACATCATCAACATAATCCGCAAGAACAGGAACAACCCGGATTTCACGTTCAGCTCAATGTTCAGCATTAAGGTCAGAATGTGGCTCGGTATTGCCCTCGTTGTTGCCGCAAGTTTCGTACTCGAACCCCTCGGCTACATGGCTACGTGCTTCCTCGTGCTGTTCCTTTACGGGTTATTGCTCGGCCAGACACATGTAGTGAGGCTCTTCATCTTCGCGGTAATCGTAACGTTCCTGCTGTATGTCGTGTTCAGCGTGCTCTTGTCTGTGAACTTGCCGCGCGGGACAATACCCGAACTCCGCAACTTCTCGCTTTGGGTTGAAGGTCTCGTTGCGTCAGTGAAGTCTGCCATAATGTAGGGAGGCCATCTAATCATGACAACATGGGAATTATTCACTAACGGTTTCAGCGTACTTCTTGACCCCTACACGTTCCTGATGGTCGTATTCGCCATAGTAGTTGGCACGATATTCGGGGCACTTCCCGGAGTGAGCGCGACAATGGCCGTAGCTCTGGGTCTTCCGTTCACGTACTCGATGCAGCCAATCCCGGCAATAGTCTTCCTCGTTGCTGTCTATTGCTCGTCCATCACAGGAGGCAGCATCACGGCAATACTCTTCAAGATTCCAGGTGTTCCCTCGTCAGCACCTACAACGTTTGACGGCTATCCAATGGCTCAGCGCGGGGAAGCAGGAAAGGCACTCGGCATTGCCCTGGGCTCGTCGGCAATCGGCGGACTGGTCTCGGCTCTGGCCATGCTCACACTCTCACCTCAGCTCACACAGGCGGCTTTGTCGTTCAGCCCGTCGGACATTTTCGCGATTACGTTCATGGGTCTGTCGATACTGACCTGCCTCGACAGCAAGAACATACTCCGCACTCTAATATCCGGGTTGCTGGGGTTATTGCTGGCTTGCGTGGGACAAGACCCTATGTATGCCGTACAGCGTCTCACGTTCGGGAGCGGCGAGCTCATTGCGGGGCTTGAGATGATACCCGTCTTAATCGGGATATTCGCCGTTACTGAGGTCCTCAAGCAGACGGCAAAGAAGCGTGAGGCTCTCCAGAGTGATGATACCAATGCGAGCGTCAATACGAAGATGCCTACGTGGCGAGAATGGTGGGGGATTAAGTGGCTGCTTGCACGTTGCTCGGTAATCGGGACAATCATAGGGATATTACCGGGAGCTGGCGCAACGATAGCATCATTCCTCTGCTACTCGACTGAGACGAAGCTCTCGAAGCACCCGGAGAAGTTCGGGACGGGGATTATTGACGGAGTAGCTGCCTCAGAGACCGCCAACAATGCCGCAACTGGCGGGGCAATGGTGCCGCTCCTCTCTCTGGGTATCCCTGGGGGTAATGCCGCCGCAGTAATGATGAGTGCGCTTGTCCTTAAGGGCGTGCAGTTAGGGCCGCTCTTACTGGTCAATCAGCCTCAGTATCTCAGTGCGACGTTCGCATCAATGGTAGTAACGAATATCCTGATGGTCTTTGTGGCTATAGGTATCGCGAAGGTCTTTGCGCAGATTCTTGCAGTGCCCTACTCGTACCTTGGGCCAATAATCATAATGCTGGCGATAATCGGCTCATACGCTACGAACATGAGCATAGCTGACGTTAAGATCATGGCCATTGCGGGGGTTATCGGCCTCGTGATTTCTGCGTGCCACTTCAACAGTGCGGCGTTGATTCTGGGCCTGGTCTTGGGCGTAATCTGCGAGGGCAATTTCAGCCGTGCCTACACGATCTCACGGGCTAACCTCATGAACATGTTTGCGCGTCCTGTCGCAGGGACTCTAATGGTCGTTAGCATTGTTCTGTTGCTCTGGCCTGTTGTGTCTCAGCTCTTCAGGAAGAAGGAAGCCTAAAGCAATAATTCTCCCCTTCAGTTCAACGGCTGGAGGGGAATTTTTTTGTCCATCATGATTCAGGCTTGAAGATAATGCGCTAAAATTCTTAACCCCGAAATGTAACTGCATGATAAAATTATCCCTAAACAATCCCAAAAAGTTTATTCTATGCAAATGCTCTTTATCTTATTCAGGAGGTGTTTGTTCAGATGGAGTTAAAAGCGGTTGGAACTGCCGGGACTCTTGAGTCAAGCGACATAATGATAACGCTCGAACCCAAAGACAGCGGCGGTATAGACTTGACCCTTGAAAGCTCTGTGCTCAACCAGTACGGCAGGCAGATTAAGGCTGAAGTCTTGGCATCACTGGAGAGGCTTGGCGTGAAGAACGCTAAGGTAATCGTCAACGATCACGGTGCTCTTGACTGCACGATTAAGGCTCGCGTTGAGTGCGCATTCTACAGAGGGTGCGGCATCGACATGGACGGCAAGTTTGACTGGGGAGGAGTGATTCGCTAATGAGTATACCGAGACCGAAGCCGGAGAGGTTCCGCCTCCGCAGGACAATGATGTTCATGAACGCACAGAAGCCCGGGCTCATCAAGGACGCATACATTTACGGTGCTGACTCGATAATGCTTGACCTTGAGGACGCTGTGGCAGAGAACCAGAAGGATTCAGCCCGTTTCTCGCTCTACCATGCGTTGAAGGAGATCGACTACGGCGACACAGAAGTAATCGTGCGCATCAATGGCCTTGACACCCCCCACTGGAAGGAAGACATCAGGGTTTGTGTTGCTGGCGGTGCTGACGGTATCAGAATCGCAAAGACTGAGAGCGCGAAGGACGTTCAGATTGTCGACGAGGCAGTAACTGAGGCGGAAAAGGAGTTCGGCGTTGAAGTAGGCAGGACGCTCCTCATGGCCGCACTTGAGAGCCCCAAAGGTGTGCTCAATGCTGTAGAGATCTGCGCGGCATCACCGAGGCTCTTCGGGGTTGCACTCTCAGGAGGCGACTACCGCAAGTGTATGCAGGTCAAGGTCATTCCCGGCGGTATCGAGATGCTTTTTGCGCGCGGCTTCATGCTCAACGCGGCAAGGGCTGCAGGGATTCAGTGCTTCGATACGGTGTTCACGAACCTCAACGACGATGAGGGATTCAGGGCTGAAGTCAAGCAGAACGTCGAGATGGGATTTGACGGTAAATCACTCATCAACCCGAAGCAGATTCCTATCGTCCATGAGATGCTTGCGCCGACACAGAAGGAAATCGCCGAGGCAGAAAAGATAGTCCGTGCGTTCCGTGAGCAGGCAGACAAGGGAGTCGGGGTCTTCACGCTCGACAACGGGAAAATGATAGACATTGCTTTTGTTCCTGGTGCTGAAAGGGTAATCAGGCTCGCAAAAGCCAGCGGAATTTACGAGGGGGATCTTTAAGTCATGAAGAACGCAGTAGGAAGAGAGATACCCGAAGAAGCATTGGCAGTACAGCTCAAGAACGGCAGGAAGTACGAACCCTACCAGGGCAAGGGCTACAGGGACGGAAAATACATCAAGAAGGCCGGCCCAACGTCAAAGATCTACGAGAACCCGCAGGAGAGCAAGTTACTTCCCTCAATCCGTGATGCAGTTATAGCTTGCGGCATTAAGGACGGTATGACAGTCTCATTCCACCATCACTTCAGGAACGGCGACTATATCGTCAACATGGTCATGAAGGAAATCGTAGACCTCGGCATAAAGGACATAACGATTGCGGCCTCAAGCCTGGGAGATGCTCACGACCCCATAGCGGCATATATCGAGCAGGGAATAGTTACGGGCATCCAGACCTCCGGCATTCGTGGCAAGATGGGCGATGTCGTATCACATGGCAAGCTGAAGACCCCGGCAATTCTCCGTTCACATGGCGGACGTGTCAGGGCAATCGAGGAAGGCGACGTTCACATTGACGTTGCGTTTATCGGTGCTCCAACGTCAGACGAATACGGCAATGCTCGCGCTCTTGGCGGAAAAGGTGATTGCGGAGTCCTCAGCTATGCAGTCCCTGACTCGGAATATGCCGACAAGGTTGTAGTCATCACTGATACGCTCGTGCCTTACCCGAACTTCCCGCCCAGCATTCACGGCGTTAATGTTGACTACGTGGTGAAGGTCGACGAGATCGGCAACCCCAAGAAGATAGCCAGTGCTGCAGCGCGTATGACCCAGAACCCCAGGGATCTCATGATGGCCGAGAACACAGCAAAGGTTATCGCCGCATGTCCGTGGTTCAAGGAGGGCTTCAGCTTCCAGACGGGGGCAGGCGGGCCTTCATTGGCGGTGAACAGGTTCCTTGAGCCCTTCATGGATGAGCGCGGAATCAAAATGGCGTGGGCAATCGGCGGAATCACTGCGGCAATCTGCGACCTTCAGCGCAAGGGCAAAGTAGGCAAGATTATTGACGTTCAGGATTTCGACACGGGGGCAATCGAGGACATCAGGACTAACCCCAACCACTTCGAGATGACAGCATCAGAATACGCCAACCCTGCCAACAAGGGCGCGTTCGTCAACAAGCTGGACTTTGTCGTTCTTGCGGCACTTGAGGTTGACATCGACTTCAACGTGAACGTAATCACCGGCTCTGACGGAGTATTGAGGGGTGCACCGGGCGGACATCCTGACACTGCCGAGGGCGCGAAGTGCTGCGTTATCGTTACCCCCCTGACGAGGGGACGCATGGCCACAATCTGCGAGCATGTCGTTACTGTTACGACACCGGGCGACTGCGTTGACGTTGTGGTTACGGACTACGGCACTGCTGTGAACCCTGCACGCAAAGACATAATCGAGGCACTCGACAAGGCAGGCATCAAGCACGTACCCATAAAGCAGCTCCAGGAGAAGGCCTACTCACTCGTCGGGAAGCCGGACGACCTCCAGTGGAAGGACAGGGTAGTAGCGATTCTTGAGGCACGCGATGGAACTATCCTTGACGTTGTGAGGGAGATTAAGCCCTACGAAGTGTAAGCATCACATAGCAATCACTAGCTCCCTCCTGAAACATGGGGGGAGTTTTTTTTGTGGTATAATCCTAATATCCCAAAGGAGGAATGAGTTATGCGCTACAAGGAAATTGATTACAATGGACGCAAGATAAGGTACAAGGTGTTCGACTACCATACGCCCGAAGGCTGGCATGAATACGTGATGAACACATACGGTTCTGTGGATGATGAAACATTCGTGAGACCCCCCGATGGTTATGCCCGTGATGAGGACTTAAGCCGTGAATAAAACATACTACCTTGATGCGAACATCTGCATCTTCTACATGAGAGGCAAGAAGGTAGAGCTACGCAAGAAAATTGACGCAATAGATACTGACCGCATAAAGATTCCCGCGGTTGTGAAGGCTGAACTCTTAGTAGGAGCTGAAAAGAGCAAAAGGCACGATGAGACGCTTGCAGAGACCCTGGCTTTCTGTGAGCCTTATGAGATTGTCCCGTTTGAGGATTCCATGCTGCTGACTTATGCCAGAATGAGGGCAGCCCTTGAGCTACGTGGACAGAAGATAGGCTACAATGACACAATCATAGCCGCTACAGTCTTGGCACGTAACGGAGTGCTCGTAACCAACAACGTCAAGGAGTTCAGCAGGATAGACGGTCTCATGACTGATGACTGGACGGAAGAATAAAGCTCCCTCACTGGAAATTACAGCGGGGGAGTTTTTTTGTGCCTTTAACCGTTCCTCCACGCATTACCAATCTTGAAGATTGGCCGCCGCAAAAATCTCTTCCACTTGGGAGGCTCAGGTACTTTCCCGTCCTCGTAGTAGTTCCTGATTCCCAGCTCCTCCTCCTGAAGAACAAGGCAGTACCTCGCAGGATGATATGAGGCAAAACTCAGCTCCATTCTTAGGGGATTATAGAGCCCCTCAGCAGTCGCAGGAGTGATGAACTTGTCGCCCGCCAAATCCCCGCGGATAAAGAACGCATTTACCCCGTTAAGGTTAGTCCCGGCAAGCTGATAGCCCAGCTCTCTGCCCAAAAGCTCAAGTGCCTTCAATGATGCTCCCTGCCAATCCGAACCGTCCCAGACATGCCCGGAATTATAGGCTTGCTTCCAGTCAAGGTCAGGCGGAAATTTCCCGTTGTACTCAATCACAACCACGCGGGGATTCACAGCCTTGACTGCCTGCCAAACGTAATAATCATTACCGTCAATATCGATTGAGAGCAAATCTATTTCCCCTGAAAATCCTTCACCTGTGAATAATTCGTTGATGTTGTCCCTTGTGATGAATGCATTTCTTGCCTTGAGCCGCTTGGCTTTGATGACCGGCCTGAACCTGTCCCGAATTTCACGGACGTACCTTTCTGAGCCCTCAATCCATAATCCAGACCAGCCCTTGTGAAGAAGATAGTGGCAGTTGCTTTCGAGCCCGTTCTGCACTCCGAACTCAATGAAGCGTTTGTCTGTTGTCCCTATTCGCCGGAATATCTCCTGTATTATACCGTCCTCGTCATTCTGTGAGTAGACCTTGTAGCCGTAACGTTCGAGGCACTTGGCATCCTCCCAGCGTCTCCGTGTCAGTTCCTCCCAGCACAAGCCCCCGGTAATGACACCTTCAAGGCTTAGTTGTGTTGTGTTGTG
>JAFRAH010000035.1 GCA_017405525.1 Synergistaceae bacterium | reverse complement strand
TGTGTTGTGTTGTGTTGTGTCAATTGCGGTGAATTATCCATTTGGTCAAGCTCCTTTCTATGAATTTATGATAGCATGAAACTTCCTTTTTACTTCACGCAATGCCCTTAAAGGAAGTCCTATAACAGGCAAATTCATCATAGCTTTAATTCTCTGATGCCTCTTGTACCTCTTATGAGCTTCTGGAGGAAGTAGCCAGCCCATCCCACGCTCAATTTTCAGGGTGCATGAATGACATACTCCGCAGGGCCTTCCATTTATTGGGACTAGGCAGAACCAGATATGACTCATAACATCTTCATAGCCCCAACGTTTTATGTTGTCGAGCATCTCCAGTTCATTTATGCCAAGTATCGGGAATGTCAGGTTTCCGAATATCTGCAATGCCTCCCATGAAGAAGCCGAAGGGTCAATTTTCCACATGCCATTAACCTGAACCATCTCTGCGAATTTACTCAACGCCGAAGTACAACCGCCTAATGCTCCTATTGGTTTCTCTATGCCTATCTCTATACCGGGATAGTCCAGTGCTGCCTTTGCCAGCCACTCGTGTTGTGAGCCTATATGCCCGGATGCGAGTATAGTCTTGAATGCTTTAGTGATATCCTTGTTCTCAGGCAGTAAGGCTATATCAATCTCCTTTATTGGGAGTATCTCTGCTTTGGTTTCAGGCTTGGCTCTGAGTTGTTTCAGTATCTCATTCATTGCGGACTTCTCTATCTCGATGCTCTTACGTCCCCTGTCTATGCAATAAACAGGCTCAACAGTTACGGGCATCCTTGAGAGCTCAATTAACCTGTAGGTAGAATCCCAGCCGCTCGTCCAGAAAATATGAACCAATGAACCGGGCTCATACTCTGCCGGTCTGTCTGAGGCTTTGGTGTTCCTTACAGCATCGAAAGAGGAACTACTCATCACGCTAGAACTCCTTTGTGTGGGATTGTGCTAGTATATCATACGGGAGATGATGAGACTTGAAGTATATCGTGATGGTTGATGACAATTTCCATCCTATGGACGAGTCCGAACGCTACAAGGCCGGGGAATATGACACACTGGAAGAAGCAGAAGCCCAATGCCGCGAAATCGTCAGGCAGTCCCTCGAAGCATCAGGCTGGAACCTTGAGGGCTGGAAGCACTACGGCGAAGACCCCTACATCATCGGCGGGAAGTTCAGCGCATGGGACTATGCCGCTCACCTCGTAGCCAGTACCCAAAGGAAGAACACACCGCCAAACAGTGCAGTGATTACCCCTGCAGGAAGTTCACCCATTCCTTGAGCCACACCGTCAGCAATGCACAGCAAGCCCGCCCCGGTCATGAACGCATGGAGAATTAGCCGCCTGTGTGATGCCCCCGAAAGCCTCCGCGAAATGTGAGGCACAGCAAGCCCGACAAACCCTATAACCCCGAACGAGCTCACACATAACGCCGTCCCTATTGACGCGGCGACAAGAAGGACTGCACGAACCAGCCCTTCGTTCACGCCAAGTGTTGAGGCTCTGCCATGACCCAGAGACATAGCATCAAGGGCATTCCCCAGAACATACGCCGGAAGTACCACAGCAGCCGCCCCGAAAGATGCCCGCCAGACATCCGGCCATGATGACCCGGAAAAACTCCCCATAAGCCACAGGACTACAGCACCTATCTTGTCGCCAGCAATCGCTTTCATGAACGTAACTCCCGCAGAGAGCACAGCGTTCGAGATTACCCCGGAAAGTATGATTTTGCCCCCGCCTCCTCCATGACGGGCAATTATCCCGGTCAGGAGCAACGCACACAATGACCCCGCCAGAGCACACGGTGTAACCATGAAAGAGCCGCCCAAGATTCCGACCGACGCACCGAACGCCGCACCTGATGCAATGCCCAACGTGTAGGGTTCGGCCAATGGGTTAGCCAGTATACCCTGAAGGATTACCCCCGAAACGCTGAGCACTCCCCCGGCCATGACTGAGCAGAGAAGACGCGGTAACCTCACAGAATGAATCACTATTGCTTCGGGAGCCTTGCCGCCGGACAAGAGAAAGCGGACAACGTCAGGAAACGGTATATCCCATTCGCCTGAAGTCATCCGCCAAAGTGATACTGCCGCAAGAATTAGGGCAGGGAACAAACGCTACCCCTCTTCCTCGTCGTCAGCTACCTCGTCAGGTGTCTCACTCACAGCCTCGTAGACCTTCCTCACGAACTCACGGGCAAAATTCTCGTCCTCACCCAATCCAACAAGGTACGTGCTTATTTCAGTATAGCCGTTCTCCTTGAGGATACTCAACCATGAGTCGTCTTCATTCCCGGCAAGGTCATTGTTCGCATGATCCCCGGCAACTACCATCAAGGGCGACAATACGAGCTTCTTGATTTCAGGATGACGCTTCAGGGATGCAAGAACGTCCTCAATCTTAGGGGATGCCTCGACTGTCCCAATGAAGAATTTTCCGTAAGCCCTCTGGTCAAGTGCCAGCTGTAACTGCAGGTATTGTGCGTTCGCGAAGTGCTCAGGTGTTCCATGACCCATTAGGATTATTGCGGTGTCATTGTCTTTCAGGCGGTCAGAAAATCTCTTGATGAGAATTTCAGCCATTGCCTCGCACTCTTCTACGCCGTCAAGCATGGGCCTGCACAACTCAAGTTCCTCAAAGCCGAACTTCCCCCACATTGCCCCGAACGATTCCGTAACGTCCTGGAGCTCGTCGAACTCCTCGCCGGGTATCATGAGCGTGGGGATGACCGTAACGTGAGTAAACCCCTCATCGTTGAGCTGAGCTAGTGCCTGTGCCGGGTTGGGGATGAACTCGTCCTGCTCCCTCTGGATTTTCCGGCGTATTATGTTGGACGTGAAGGCAAGACGTACATCAACACTTGGGAACTCCTTTTTGACGGTGTTCACGAGGTTATCGATTGCCTTGCGTGCTTCAGGCATTGACGTTCCGAACGAGACTACGAGCATTGCCGGCTTGCTTGGGTCATCGTCCTCTTCCTGAGTGTATGAGGTCTGCGGTGAAAGAATGAGCATGAGGAGCAGCAACATGGTGATGAATTTCTGCATGATGGAAAGTTAAAGCCTCCTTGAAATTTTTGGGACATTGAGAATTATACACGTTAGGCCATGAATGAGTATTGCGGAAAAATTCAGCCTTATACGATACGGAATTATGAGCGCGTCAAGATATAATTACACGGAAAAATTTTTCGGAGGGATAAGGCAAGTTGATACTGGCAGCAATAACGACACACAAGCGGAAGCCTGAGATGGTCGAGCGGGCAGTCAGGAGCGTAATAGCCCAGACATATACGGACTGGAATCTTGTTGTGGTTGACGACAGCCCGGCGGATTGGGAGTTTCGTGGTGAGGTCAGGAAGATGGTTGAGGGGTATGCTCAGCTGGACGGGAGGATACGCTACGTTGCACATGACAGGAATTACGGGGCACAGAGAGCCCGTAACACTGCCCTCGGTATTGCGGCCAATACGCACGGGGGGGGGGGGGGTATGAGTTTAGTGCGTATCTCGATGATGATGACGAGTGGTTGCCGGAGAAATTGGAGAAACAGCTAGCCAGACTTGAGGAATGCGGGGAAGATACAGGCTTGGTTTACTGCAATTCTCGTGTGCTTAACGATAATACAGGGCTCATGAGAGACATAAACAATCCCGGCTACGAAGGAAACATACACGACAGGCTGATGCTGGAAAATATGGTAGGTTCTGCAAGTTTCACGATGTTGCGAACGAAAGCCTTTGCTGATGTTGGAGATTGGGATGAGGAATTTGAATCCTGCCAGGATTGGGATATGTGGATAAGAATAACCAAGCAGTATAACGTTGCTTTCGTTAATGAGCAGCTCGTGAATTACCACATTCATAACAGCGGGAATATAGGCGACAGTGTTGACAGATATATACAGGGTCTTGAGCGAATACTAAGCAAGAACTGGACTTACTATGTAGATCACAAATATGCTCACTGGAAAAGTCTGCAATATATATCACGCATTTATTGCGGTGGAGGATACTATAAGAAAAGTTTCAGAGCATTCTTTAAGGCGGTTGTGCTTCAGCCGTTGAGGTTATGGGAAAATTTCAGAGCAATATGTTACATTGTTAAGCGCATAATAAAAGACTTGATGAAAAGATACAGCCCTAAGATGTTTTATGCATTGAAAGGCCTGAAACAAAAACTGAAAGGTGAAGATAAAAGTTGGTACCCACAAGAGAACAGGCACTAGAACTCCTAAAGCAACACAACAAGGAAGAATCACACATACACCATGCCCTTGCAGTTGAGGCAACAATGAGGCACTTCGCCCAGCTCTACCATGAAGACCCCGACCTCTGGGGAGTCGTCGGCATACTCCACGACATCGACTGGGAGCAGACCACCTCAACCCCCGAAAAGCACTGCCACCTAGCCCCCGAAATGCTCAGGAGTGCCGGGGTTGACGAGAGCATCATTCACGCTGTACAGTCCCACGGCTGGGGCATCTGCACGGACGTAGAGCCCTCGAACAATCTTGAGCGTACCCTCTTCACGATTGACGAGCTCACGGGGCTCATCATCACTGCGGGTTTGGTGAGGCCGTCAAAGTCCCTCGCTGACCTTGAGCTGAAATCCGTCAAGAAGAAGTGGAAGGACAAGGCTTTTGCGCGCGGAGTGAACAGGGACATCATTAAGCAGGGAGCAGAGAGAATGAACATGCCCCTTGACGACGTGATAAATGAGACGATAAAGGCACTAAGGCCCGTTGAGAAATCAATAGGCATGTAAAATATTTCACTGGAGATGATTTAGTTTATGGCTGTAAGAATACTGCTTGCAGACGATCACCCTTTGACGCGTTCGGGAATTGCTGAGTTCGTGAGGCGTGAGGAGACATTCGAGCTTGTCGCTGAGGCTGAAGACGGCACGGAAGCATGGGACAAGATCAAGGAGCTCCATCCTGACGTTGCACTGCTCGATATACGTATGCCCGGCTATGACGGCGTTACTGTCGCCCAGAAGGTCAAGAACGAGGGCATGAACACGGCTATAGTCATGCTCACGTCCTACGATGCCCAGCAGTACGTGATAGCCTCGCTCAGGGCAGGGGCACGCGGGTTCGTCCTCAAGACCGTAAGCCCCAAGGAACTCACTACGGCGATCAACACCGTGGCGAAAGGCGGGCTCTACCTTGACCCTGAAGTGGCCTCAGTGATGGGTGAACAGGACTTCATCCCGGAGCAACTATCAGTCAGGGAACGTGAAGTGCTCTTGCTGGCGGCAAAAGGTCTCTCAAGCAAGGAAGTCGCAAAGAAACTCTTCATCAGTGAGCGCACGGTTCAGACTCACCTAGCATCAATATACGACAAGCTGGGCTCACGCAACAAGACAGAGGCATTATTGCTTGCCCTCAAATACGGAGTAGTTACCCTTGAGGAGCTCCTGGAGGATGACTAGACACTAAATGCTCTCACGTTTACGCAAGAAATTTGCAGGGTCAGGTTCTCACTTCCTGGCCTTTTTGCTGTGCGCGTTGATACTTCCTTCAGCCGCTGTAGTCCTCGTAGCAGTTGCCGGGATGTTGAGCCAAGAAAGGGCAATGGAGGCCGCAGTGAGTTCCTACGTTCAGGACTTGGCCGAGAGCATGAGCTACCACCTGAGCAGTGACTCGGACGTGTGGACGTTCTCAATGCTGAGCGACTTTACTCGTTTCCCGTTTTTCTCGTGGGGGCCGTCAATTCCGGGCTGGGTTGCTCTTGTCGGTCAGGACGGGCGGGTAATCATAGCGTCCCCCGGCTCAATGGACATAATCACGTCAATATGGAGGGATGATCTGCCCGTCGGGAAGGCACTCCGTCTTGAGGACAGGGAAGGGGCACAGTACACCCTCGCAGTTTACCCGGTGAAGCGTCCGAGCGGCGGTTATGTTGTTGCGGCGGTCTCGTGGCGGCAGTTACTGGGGGGGCTTGTCGGTGTCGTGAGGGTGTGGCCAATCCTGATTGTGGCTATTGCGTTCCTGAGTTTCTACGCTATACGCCTGCTATGGAGGAGGGTAGTTACTCCCCTGCGTTCACTGGCAGCAGAAATCGACAGCATGACCATCGGCAAGGACGTTCCCGAAAAGCTCCCTGAAGGAACAATTCAGGAGATCGAGAGCGTACACAGTGCATTGTTGCGATTCTCACAGGCAGCAGTTGAACGGGACAACCTCCGCAACAGGTACGTGCGTGATGTCGTTCAGGCACAGGAGCAGGAACGTATGGACATGGCGCGGGAAATTCACGACGGGGCATTGCAGGATGTTACGGCGTTGCTCCAGCAGATACACATGATTGAGGACGACGAGAACAAAGCATCAAGGCTGAAGCGTTCGGAGATTATTGCCAAGGCAGTGGTGAAGGAGCTGCGGGCATTCTGTGATGAGCTTGCGCCCCCGTGGATGGACTTGGGACTGAATGAGGCCATTACCGAGCTGGCTGAAAGATTATCGCAGGCTTATGACATCGTGATAATGACGGACTATGACGAGGGAACTGACAGTGCAGAAATTGAGAACGACAAGATACTATCACTATTGCGGATAATTCAGGAGGCAGTCTCGAACGCTGTACGACACGGTGAAGCCTCAACGGTTAATATACAGTTGAGCCGTAAAGACGACACCATGACGCTTGAGATTTCTGACAACGGAAAGGGCTTTGACTCTGGGAACATCAACCATGAGACATTGAGGGTTGAGGGACATCGTGGACTTGCGAGCATGACCGAGAGGATGAGCCTTATGGGAGGGACGCTCAGAATAGCATCAAGGCTTGGTGAAGGCACGGAAATTACAGCCTCATTTAAGGTTTGAGGACAGCAGGAAAATTTTTTGCATTTGACAAGATTTTAACCACGTTATAATATATCTCCCGTTTTGCGTAAATGGTGGGTTGGCCGAGTAGGTCGAAGGCGCTCGCCTGCTAAGTGAGTATAGGGGCTAAAACCTCTATCGTGAGTTCGAATCTCACACCCACCGCCATTATTGCAGGACACTTGCGGTAGTAGCTCAGCTGGATAGAGCGAAGGCCTACGGAGCCTTAGGTCGTGGGTTCGAATCCTGCCTACCGCGCCATTGATTGAGAGTATAGGCTTAGGTCGTGGGTTCGGTTACGGAGTGTACGAAGTTTTCTGCCTACCGCGCCATTGATTCAGGTTGTGGGTTCAGGTGCAGTTCACGAAGTTTTCCTGCCTGTTGCGTTATCAACTGGTAGTACAGGCTTAGGTCATGGGTTCGGTTACAGAGTGCACGGAGTTTTCCTGACTAATACGACAGATTATAGACATAAAGGAGGGCATAAACACATGAAAAGTTTTACGGACATGAAGAATTATGATTGTGTTGATGCTCTTTTTGCTGTAGAGAGCCTCATTATTCCCGCCATTATTATACGTACACGGAAGGCTGAAACTGAATAACGGCAGGAGTGAAGAGCTTAATACTAACACGAAACACAAGGCGGCTTAACTCCAAACGGGCCGCTTTTTTCGTATACTTTGGCTTTAACCCTGAGAGCTTCCTTCATGGCCGTAAAGGGAGCAATCAGGACAGGCATAAATCATTTCAGACAAGGAGAGAAATTACACGATGAAGAAAATATTAGTCTGCACACTTCTCGTTCTCGCAATGTCAGCAAGCGCATTCGGAGCTGCCTTCAAGATCGGTGGTACAGGACCTCTCACAGGAGGAGCGGCAATCTATGGCAACGCCGCCAAGAACGGGGCAGAGATAGCCGTAGCAGAGATCAACGCAATGGGTGGGGATGTACAGTTTGAGCTCCGCTACGAGGACGACACCCACGATGCAGAGAAGGCCGTAAATGCCTACAACGCCCTCAAGGACTGGGGAATGCAGATCTCTCTTGGGTCAGTAACCTCAAAGCCAGCTGAGGCCACAGCCGCCGAGAATTTCGCCGACAGGATTTTTGCCCTCACACCTTCAGCGTCATCAGCGGCAGTAACTGAGGGAAAAGACAACGTGTTTCAGATGTGCTTTGTTGACCCTAACCAGGGCAGCGCGTCAGCACAGTACATAGCCGACAAGGGGCTCGCAAAGAAAGTAGCCGTTATCTGGAAGAACGATGACGTTTATTCGAAGGGTATCCGTGATACGTTCGTGGAGAAAGCTCCGTCATTAGGCCTTGAGGTTGTCAGTGAGACGACATTTGCGGATGGCAACGACAACGATTTTTCCGTACAGCTCACCGATGCACAGACAAAGGGTGCAGAGCTTGTATTCCTCCCGATGTACTATCAGCCCGCATCACTCATTCTTGCACAGGCTCAGGCTATGAGCTATGCTCCGAAGTGGTTCGGTGTTGACGGAATGGACGGGATATTGACGATGGAGGGTTTCGACAAGTCCCTTGCTGAAGGCGTAATGCTCCTTACTCCGTTCAATGCAGACGCTAAGGACGAAAGAACGCAGAATTTCGTGAAGAAGTATCAGGAGAAACACGGAGAAGTTCCCAACCAGTTCGCGGCAGACGGCTATGACTGCGTATATGCTTACTATCAGGCACTCACTCAGGCAAAGGCAACCCCCGATATGGACGCGGCGACACTTTGCGCAAAGATGATCGAGCAGTTCACTACTATGACGTTCAACGGAGTAACCGGCGAAAATGTCAGGTGGTCGGCAAACGGTGAAGTAACGAAGGACCCCAAAGGTATGGTCATCAAAGACGGGGCATATGTAGGGCTCGACTAAACACTACTTGCTTCATAAAAGGCACTGAAAATTTTGCAGGGCAGTCGGAAAATCGGCCATTGAAAAAAATTCCGGCTGCTCTTTTCGTATAAGGAGATAAAAACTTTCACATGATATTTCTGAATTTCTTTATCAGCGGTATAAGTCTGGGGAGTATATATGCGATTATTGCTCTGGGCTATACGATGGTTTACGGCATTGCTAAGATGCTCAACTTTGCACACGGTGATGTAATCATGGTAGGGGCTTATGTGTGCTTCTATGCCGTCTCTCGTTACGGGTTCAATCCATTTCTTGGCGTTGTTCTGGCTATGGCAGTCTGCACGCTGCTGGGAATTATCGTCGAACGTCTGGCCTATAAGCCACTGAGGCAGGCTCCATCACTTGCAGTCCTCATTACGGCTATAGGAATGAGCTACTTCCTCCAGAATACGGCACTGCTATTGTGGTCGTCAAATCCCAAAGTCTTCCCGTCAGTCATAGGCAGGGGGGCGTTCAAGCTCTTTGACGGTGCCCTTTCGGTCTCACACATTACGGCACTAACGATAGGGGCATGTCTCGTAATCATGGTAGTCTTGTCGCTCTTCATCAGCAAAACTAAACTCGGCAAGGCTATGCGTGCATGTTCGGAGGACAAAGGGGCGGCCCAGCTCATGGGGATAAACGTAAACGCTACTATCTCGATGACGTTCGCGATTGGTTCAGGTCTTGCGGCAATCGCAGGGGCGTTACTGTGCTCGGCATATCCTACCCTCATGCCCACAACGGGAGCTTTGCCCGGCATCAAGGCATTCACTGCGGCAGTCTTCGGGGGTATCGGGTCTATACCCGGCGCATTTTTGGGAGGGCTGATGCTGGGAGTGATTGAGATTTTCGCGAAGGCATATATTTCGAGCCAGCTCAGTGATGCTGTAGTGTTCGGGGTGCTAATCGTGGTGCTTCTAGTGAAACCGGCAGGGCTTCTCGGAAAAATGACACAGGAGAAGGTGTAACCATGACAATGCGGAGACTCATAAACTTAAAGCGCGTCGAGGCAAGAAGGATCTACCTGACTTATGCGGTCGTCATTGCGGCATACGTCATCTGTCAGGTCATGAGCTCAACCGGCTTCCTCAGCTCGTCAATGCGCGGAATGCTCGTTCCGATTTGCGCCTATATGGTTATGGCCGTATCTCTGAATCTCGTTGTCGGCATTCTCGGTGAATTGTCGCTCGGTCATGCGGGCTTCATGTCTGTCGGAGCATTCTCAGGGGTTGCGGCGGCGTTCCTCATGCAGGGCGTTATCCCGTTCGCTCCCGTGAGGCTGGCTCTTGCGATGGCAGTTGCGGCGGTGTTCGCGGCAGTTGCGGGCTTCCTGATAGGTATTCCAGTCTTGAGGCTCAAGGGCGACTACCTGGCTATAGTTACGCTGGCTTTCGGGGAAATCATCAAGAGCATACTCAACAACTTTTATCTTGGCGTTGACTCGCAGGGGCTTCACTTCAGTATGCTCACCGACACAACAAGGCTCCTTAAGGGCGGGAAACTTATCATACGCGGGCCAATGGGAATTAGCGGCATCCAGAAGATAGCTACTTTCCCGGCCGGGTTCATACTCCTCATGATTGCGTTGATGATAGTCTTCAACCTCGTCAATTCACGTTCAGGCAGGGCGTTCATGGCAATACGTGATGACAGGATTGCGGCTGAGAGCATTGGCCTCGACATAACCAAGTACAAGATGATGGCCTTTGTGATGTCGGCGGCACTTGCCGGGTCAGCGGGGGCGTTGTTCGCGATGAACTACTCGACGATTGTGGCCAATAAGTTCGACTTCAACACGTCAATATTGATCCTTGTGTTCGTGGTCTTGGGAGGTCAGGGAAATATGCTAGGCTCGATTATTGCGGCGGCAGTACTCACTATACTTCCCGAAAAGCTCCGTGAGTTCTCAGAGTACAGGATGCTTCTTTATGCCGTGATATTGATCGTCATGATGCTTGCGACTAACAACGCGGAGATAAAGAATTTCCTTGCGGGGCTAAATCCTTTCAGGCGCAAAGAGGAGGCAGAATAGCCATGAAGGAAAAAACTAAATACATTCCCATTCCCTCGCGTTCAATCCTTCCTGAGAGGGACGCAGCAAGAGACCCGGTTCTTGAGTGCGTCAACCTCGGAATAACTCTCGGAGGCATCAAGGCAGTCGAGGACTTCAACTTCACGATAGGCAGGACGGAAATTGCAGGCTTGATCGGCCCGAACGGTGCGGGGAAAACTACTGTCTTCAACCTCCTCACGAAAGTCTATCAGCCCACAACAGGCACTATACTCCTCAATGGCCGCGACACTCACGGGATGAACACTATGCAGGTCAACAAGGCAGGTATTGCCCGGACGTTCCAGAATATCCGGCTCTTCAGGAACTTGAGCGTTATCGACAACGTCAAGACAGCCATGAACAACGAGATGCACTACAACATGCTGAGTGCGATACTCAGGCTCCCGAACTACAGGCGCGAGGAAGTTGCGGCACACAGAAGGGCGTTGAAGCTCCTCTCAATCTTCGACATGCAGAACATGGCCGATGTTCCGGCGGGGTCATTGCCTTATGGTGCACAGAGAAGGCTTGAGATTGTCAGGGCACTTGCGACCAACCCGTCATTATTGTTGCTTGACGAGCCTGCCGCAGGAATGAACCCATCAGAGACCGCTGACTTGATGGACAGTATCAGGAAAGTTCACGAGATGTTCCAGATTGCTATTGTCCTTATTGAGCATGATATGAGCCTCGTCATGAATATCTGTGAGGGTATATGTGTCCTCAACTTCGGGCATATCATCGCTAAGGGCACACCTGACGAAATCCAGAGCAACCCCGCAGTGATTGAAGCATATCTAGGAAGGAAGAAGGAGGCTTGACCCGGCCATGAGTGAACCAGTCTTGAAGGTAGAGAACATTAACGTCTACTATGGGAGCATTCACGCGATTAAAGGCATCTCGTTTGAGGTCTTCGAGGGTGAAATAGTTACCCTCATAGGTGCGAACGGTGCAGGGAAATCCACAACCCTGAACACAATTTCCGGCCTCCTTCACCCAACAACTGGAGGTGTCTCGTTCTTAGGTGAGAGCCTCGCGAAAGTTCCTCCGCACAAGATAGTAGAGCGTGGACTAGCCCAAGTCCCTGAAGGCCGCCGGGTGTTCGCACAGATGACAGTTCAGGAAAATCTGGAGATGGGAGCATACACCCAGAACAGCCAGAGCAGCATAGACGAGGACATCGGGAAGGTGTATTCATTGTTCCCGCGCCTCAAGGAGAGGATGCGCCAGACTGCCGGGACGCTCTCAGGTGGTGAGCAGCAGATGCTCGCAATGGGTAGGGCACTCATGAGCCGACCCAAGCTCCTCATGCTTGATGAGCCGTCGATGGGGCTTGCGCCGATTCTTGTTGAGCAGATATTCGACATTATCGCCGACCTCCACAAGACAGGGGCAACGATACTCCTCGTTGAGCAGAACGCACAGATGGCCTTGAGCATCGCAAGCAGGGGCTACGTCATGGAGACCGGGAAGATTACCGCGACCGGGACAGGGCAGGAGCTGTTAGCGTCGGAGGAAGTGAGGAAGGCATATCTGGGCGGGTAGCTCTGTGCAAAAGTTGAGGCGGTAATGTACAATGCTCCGTAGCCAAAAACAAAGCTGCGGAGTGTTTTTTATCATGAATATCACATTGCCGGAAGGGAAAATATCAGATTACATTGACGGGAAGCTCAGGAATGACACCCCCGAAGAATACGTGCGCCAGACTATAGAACGGCGTTTGATTGACGAGCTCAGGTACAAAGCCGCGCAGGTGCAAGTCGAATACCCCCTCAGACTCGGAACAGCAAAGCCCCGCGCCGATATAGTCATCTGGGATTCCAACGTCAAGGAACACACCCAAGAAACCATACACATCATCATCGAGTGCAAGAAAGACTCAGTACTCCCGGAAAGCTCCAAAGACGGAATCGAACAGCTCAGATCCTACATGCACATATGCCCCAACTGCGAGTGGGGAATGTGGACCAACAGCGTCTACAGGGTCGTCTTCAGGAAAATCAAGACACCTTCAGGCGAGTCCGAGCTGACAGAATACAACGACATTCCTTCAGCCAACGGAAGCGTTGAGGACATCGACAGGCCAAAGCTCTCCACTCTCAGGAATGCATCATCCGATAACCTTCTCTTCGTGTTCAGGACGTGCCATAATTACATTTACGCCAATGACGGACTGCAGAAACAGCCAGCCTTCTTCGAGTTCCTCAAGCTCATATTCTGCAAGATCTATGACGAACACAACAACCTGAAATCCCTCAAGTTCTACGCTACATCTCAGGAACGCTCAAACCCTGACGGACAGCTCGCCGTGAAGAACCGAATATCCCAGATTTTCAGCGAGGTCAAAAGTCATTACGGCAGAATCTTTGACGGCAAGGACACCATAGCCCTCAACCCAAGAAGCCTCGCCTACATCGTCAGCGAACTCCAGGGCTACAGCCTCCTCAGCACAAACATAGACATCAAGGGCAAAGCCTATGAGGAAATCGTAGGGGCTAATCTCAGGGGCGACAGGGGAGAGTTCTTCACGCCGCGAAACATTATGAGGATGACTGTCGAGATGATCAACCCCGGCCTCAACGAAAGAGTCCTGGACAGCTCATGCGGCACCGGGGGATTCCTCGTTACGGCCATGACACACACAATGGACAGCCTGAGACGCGAATACGAGGAGGCAATAGGGCTTCCCTACGAACGCTGGGACTCACACCTGAAGGAAGACTACAGCAACAGGAAGGACGAGATCATGTCAGGCCAGTATTTTGGCTTCGACCTCAACCCCGACCTCGTGAAAGCCACAAAGATGAACATGGTCATGAACAACGACGGCAGCGGCAATATCCTTCAGGTCAACTCGCTCCTTCCTCCCCACATGTGGCCCGACGACTTCAGGTCGCACCTCGCCAACGCACTCAAGATTCAGCCCGCCTCAATCAGGAATCACAGGAGCATAGCCCTCTTTGATGTCATTGTTACGAACCCGCCGTTCGGGAGCAAAATTCCAGTCCGGGACAGCTACATTCTTGAGCAGTTCGAGCTTGCATACTCATGGAAGCGCGACAAGGATTCAGGCCGCTGGGTCATGACTGACAACCTGCAGTCCTCAGTGCCTCCTGAGATTCTGTTCGTCGAGAGATGCACACAGTTCCTCAAGGAAGGCGGGAGGATGGGAATAATTCTGCCCGACTCGATTCTCGGCTCGCCCAGTCTCGGCTACATCAGGCAGTGGATTCTCGTCAACCACACTGTGATTGCCAGCATTGACCTCACGTCTGACACCTTCCAGCCCCACAACGGAACGCAGACATCAATACTCATCCTCCAGAAGAAGACGCAGAGGCAGAAAGACAGCGAGGCCGCGAACAATCACCTTGCGACGTACAAAATCTTCATGGCCTGCGTTGACAGGGTAGGGCATGACAGGCGCGGTAACCCCCTCTACAGGCGCGACAATGAGGGCAACGAGATTCTTGTGCGCGACGGTGAGGGGAAGCCGGAAAGAATCACGGATGACCAGACGGAATATATTGCGGGGATTTTCCGGGAGTGGCAAAAAAAAACTACTTTTGCGGGCAGTGAGGACATAAAGTGCTGTGCTGTAGGGCTTGATGAGGTGTTAGCGGGCGAAAACCTGAGGCTTGAGGCAAACATCTTCAACGATGAGGCGAGGACAGCGGCAAGGGACATTGAGGGCGGGAAATATCCGGCGGTGAAGTTCGGGGAGCTTGTATCGGTTTATCTTTGTGGGCGGGAAGGAAGAGTCATCCACATGAAAACACAGCACCCGTTTTACAGCTCCTCAGAAATGCTTGACATTAAGCCGAACACAGACAGCTATCTATACTCGCGCAAGGCCTCAGATGTTGAAGAGTTCATAGTACACGAAGGGCAGATACTAATATCACGTTCAGGAACAATAGGGCGGGTTGCTTACGTCTCAAAAACGCTTGACGGAAGATGTATCAACTCTCATGCGTTGCGAATCAGTTGCCATAACCCGAAAGATGCCGGATATATTTATGTGTACCTTAAGACCCGGCCATGTCAGAAACTATTGCAGTCTCTTGCGTTCGGAGCGGTCATACAGCACATAACCCCCGAACACCTCAGCGATATTCCCGTCCCAGACGCGCCCGCTGAAATCCGCCGCAGGATTCATGACCTCATCGCCCAGTCTTACGCCCTCCGTGATGAGTCCAACACTATGCTCGATGATGCGGAGTCCCTGATGGTGAACGCCCTCAACCTTCCCCCTGTTGACGACATGAGGCCCGGAGGTGAGGTGCTTGCGTTCGAGGCCAGCAGCGCGGATTTCCTCAGCTCAGGGAGATTTGAGGCTTCGTATCATTCGCCGCTCTTCGGGGAAATCGTCAGGCATCTTCAGGACAACGCCGGGGAAGTCCTTACGGTCGGTGATGAGAGAGTGAGCAGGGATATTATTCTTCCGGGACGGTTCAAGAGAGTGTATGTCAGTGAGGGTTACGGGGCTGTGTTCATCGGCGGAAAACAGTTAGGCGAGCTTGACCCTGCCGACAAGAAATATCTGGCCTTCTCACAGCACGAGGACAGGATACGCGATGAGCTGACGATACACACGAACATGATACTCATCACTTGCAGCGGGACTATAGGGAATGTTGCTCTTGTTCCTGAACACTGGGACGGATGGACGGCAAGCCAGCACATTATCCGGGTATTGCCTGCGTCAGAGAATATTGCGGGCTATGCGTATGTGTTCCTCGCGTCAGAGTGGGGCAGGGAGCTTCTGAGGCGGTACAAGTACGGGGCTGTCATCGATGAGATTAACGCAGAACATGTAGCTGATGTTCCGTTCCCGCTTCTGAGGGACAAGGGCATTCAGGAACGCATCAACTCCCTTGCGCTTGAGGCAAATTCCAGGCGTTATGAGGCGTGGAGGCTTGAACGTGAGGCCATGAGGATAGTTGAGAGTGAGATACTGCGCTAAAAGTGAGACCCTCCCCGCATTGAGGAGGGCGTGTGTCTTGTCCTACTTCAGCAGTCCTATGTTCTTCAGCACAACCTCAAGTTTCGCGTGCTGTTCCGCCGTCAATGGCTGAATCGGCTCGGCGCATTTCCCCACGTTGTAGCCTATCATGTTGAGTGCCTCCTTGATGACCACCGGGAAGCTGCCCATGTTCGTCGCGATACGAAGCTCACTCAGCTTGAACTGAGCCTCAAGAGCCGCGTCCCATTTCCCCGCCTTGAAGTTCTCGTAGATGTCGACGGCAATCCTCGGCGCAATGTTCCCGCATGAAGTGATCGCCCCGGCCGCACCGTACCACAGGGCCGCGTAAATCAGTGTGTCCCGTCCCATGAGAACGTCAAAGTCCGGGTTGTCGCGTGTCAGCCGGATATATTCCTCGCTGTTGGTCATGTCCCCGGTCGAGTCCTTCACGGCTATGATGTTCGGAACTTTCGCGAGCTTCTGGATTGTCGCAGGGTCAACTCCTACATTTGTCTTGGGCTTGTTGTTGTAGATGACGATGGGAAGGCTCGTTGCATCGGCTATCTTGCGGTAGTAGGTCTCAAGCTCGGCCTGTGTCTGGCTCACGAACATGGGAGTCAGGACACTCAATGCGTCAACTTTTACCTCTTCGGCGATTTTTGCGAGCTCGATTGCTCCCTTGGGGGTGATGTGGTTTGCTCCGGCGTAGATGTCCATCTTCCCCCGAGCGTATTCGCAGGTAACTTCCAGGACGTGGCGGTAAAATCCGTTGTCGAACGCGTAGAACTCACCTGACGTTCCGAACGGGAAGACCCCGTGTATTCCATTGTCGATGAAGTACTGCAATAACTTCTTGTACTCGTCGACCATGAAGCGGCCATGTTCGTCAAACGGCGTAACGACAGGTATAACTATACCCTTGGGCTTGAACATGAATATAATTCTCCCTTCAGTGTGAATAAAATTGTTCGCGGTGAAGATAATTATACACGCAAAAATTAAGGCTGTTTGTGAAAAAGTTGCGGTTATTATAGAATTACGGGCATAAAAATTTTTCCCAACCAAGGAGGATATTATTATGTTCAGGAAGACAGCACTGCTTGTTCTGTTGGTGATGTGCCTTGTTCCCTGCGCATTTGCTGACGAGCCCGAAGCTGAAGCCCCAGCCACTCAGGAAGCCGCCCCGATCTCACAGGATGAACAGCCCGATGAAATGACGCTCCGTGAAAACGCCGTGAACCAGAAGGCCGCCGAACTTGAAGCACTCTCAGAGCAGCTTTCAGGACGTGAGGCAAGACTCGTTCAGCAGGAGAAGGAGTTTGCCGCCCGTGCCTCAGCATTGAGCCTCAAGAGCCGCGAAATTTCCGGGACCAGTGCGGTGCTTTTGGGCCGCGAAACACAGATGAACAAGCGCGAGATGGATCTCATGGCCAGAGAAGCAGAGCTTGCACGCCGCGAGATGACTTTTGCGCAGGAAAGCCAGAAGTTCACGGAAGCATCCTCGGCACTTGCAGGACGTGAGGCAGACCTTGCGAGACGTGAGGCAGACCTTGCAGGACGTGAGGGTGAGCTCAACGCCAAGATCTCGGCGAAAGAAGCAGCAGACAACCTCACAGCCCGTGAGGCAGACCTCGTGAAGCGTGAGGCGGCACTGACAGAACGTGAGGCAACCGGCAACCGTCTTAGCGCGCTTGAAGCTGAGCTCAACGAGAGGGACGCGGCACTGAAGGCACGTGAAGAGGCAGTGTCAGGACGTGAAGAGGCAGTAGCAGGCCAGGAGAAGGAGCTTTCTGAGGCAACCGGCAAAGTCAGCACCCACGAGGCAGAATTAGCCCAGAAGGAAGCGGCACTTACTGCGCGGGAGTCAGAGCTTGAGGCACGCAGCAAGAAGCTCACGGAAGATACATCAGCCCTCAACGAGAGAGATGCGGCACTGGCCAAACGTGAGGCAGATGCGGCGGTGAAGGCGGCAGAAGTCCAGGAACTCGAAACACTCATCAAGGAACTTCCTGCGTTTGACCCGAACAGCTCAACCGAGGCGGCCATGATACTCACCTACAAGATACCGGCGGCAAGAAGGCGCGAGCTCATCGCAATGCAGAGGGAAGCATATTCACGCTACAGTGCAAACAGGATAACCCAGGCACTTGAGAGCTACTCTGCGGCATATGAGGCTGAACCCAACGCTAACTACCTTGCGGCGTATTGGGCAGGTCTTGCGGCTGAGAGACTCAGGAACAGACGGGACGAGGCTGTATCATGGGCTGACAGGGCACTTGCCATCAACCCGGATTACCGTCCGGCCCAGGAACTCAAACGCAGGCTTGAGGCTCCGGCACGTCAGGCACAGCCCCAGAGAAGGCGCAACACATCACGCTAATATCACAGGGACAATAGCATATACATAACCCCCTCTGTTGATACTTAGCGGAGGGGTAATTTTTTGAGGAGGTGCATTGCTGTTTGGAGGATTTATACGAGGTTCTTGAAGTCCCCAGGAACGCAACACAGGCCGACATCAAGAAGGCTTACAGGAAACTAGTTCACCAATATCACCCTGACGCTCACCCCGGCGACAAGGAAGTTGAGGAGAAGTTCAAGAAGATTAACGCTGCTTATTCCGTCCTGAATGACCCGGAGAAACGCGCAAGATATGACCAGTTCGGCACAACAGGCCCGAATAATGACCCGTTTGGCGGCATGGGAGGAGTTGACCTTGGCGACCTATTCGGCGACCTATTCTCTCAGGCATTCGGCGGGGGCTTCGGTGGTTCACGGAGGCGTTCAGACCCAAGCGCACCAAGACAGGGGGACGACATCGAGCAGCTCGTCAGGATAACGCTCCTTGAGGCCTCAAAGGGAGTAACGCGTGATATTGACGTGATGAAGTCCGAGACCTGCCAGCACTGCAACGGTACGGGCGCAAAACCCGGCACAAAGCCCGAAACATGTTCCCGCTGTCATGGCCAGGGTCAGGTCAGGCAGACTCAGCAGAGCTTGTTCGGCCAGTTCGTCAGCATCACCACATGCCCCGAATGCCACGGTACAGGCAAGGTCATCAGGGAGAAATGCGACGAGTGTCAGGGCTCCGGCCATGTCAGGAAGAAGCACAAGCTGGAGGTGAAGATTCCCCCCGGCGTTGAACGCAACATGAGGCTGAGGATACCCAATGCAGGCAACGCAGGCATAAACGGCGGCCCGGCAGGAGACCTCTACTTGGTGATAGACGTTGAGGTCAACCCGGAATTTGAGCGGGACGGTGCAGACCTTCACACAACGCTAATACTAACTTACCCGCAGGCAGTCTTAGGCACTGAGGCAAAAATCAAGCTGCTTGACGGTACAACTGAGAGCCTCAATGTCCCGGCAGGAACTCAGCACGGCCAGGTCCTCAAGCTCAAGGGCAGGGGGATGCCAAAGCTCAATTCAGCCTTGAATCTTACGGGTGATTTGTATGTTCACGTCTACATAGAGATACCCAAGAAATTGACGGACAAGCAGAAGGAACTCGTTAAGGCTCTTGCTGAGGAGATGAAGACCCCTGTTAGTGAGAATGACGAGGGAATCTTAGGGAAATTCAGGAAATGGTTTCAGGAATAGGCGTTGACTTGTGCAGGATTGAACGTATAAGGAAGGCTCTAACTTCGCGGCACTTCAGGGATGAGGTCTTCAGCCCGGAGGAAATCTCGTACTGTGAGTCCAAAGGCAGCAGGCGTTACGAGAGCTACGCGGGGGCATTCGCGGCACGTGAGGCTTTCGTCAAGGCATCAGGTGCGTCCCTCATGGCCGTAATGTTCGGGAGGAATTTCGCTGTCATTCACACTGAAGGAGTCCCAAGCATAAGGCTCAAAGGGGATTTGGTCATTCCGTCGGCAAAAATTTTCGTCTCAATAACTCACGAGAAAGATTACGCGTTGGCATTCGTTGTGATCGACAAAAAGGAAGGAGAATTATAGCAATGGTAATAGACATTAGCGGCGCAAGCTCAATATTGTCCAGTCTCGGAAGCATATTCGTAGCGGGGTTCATACTGCTGATAGTTCTTTCGTCGGCAATAAAGGTAATCCCCGAATACAGGCGCATAGTACTCTTCAGGTTAGGCCGTCTCGTCGGGAGCAGGGGGCCCGGAATCGTCTTCATCATGCCGTTCATCGACAGGTCAGTTACGGTTGACTTGAGGATACTGACGCTTGATGTCCCGGTCCAGGAGGTCATCACGAAGGATAACGTAGCCATTAAGGTCAATGCCGTCGTGTATTTCAGGGTGCTTGACCCGGCAAAGTCAGTAGTGGAGGTCGAGAACTACATTGTAGCCACAAGCCAGCTAGCACAGACTACGTTGCGTTCGGTTGTAGGCTCGGTTGAACTCGATGAGGTGCTCTCATCACGCGAGAAGATAAACCAGGAGCTCCAGAAAATCATAGACGAGCGCACAGACCCCTGGGGCATCAAGGTTAGTGCTGTCGAGGTGAAGGAGCTTGAGTTACCCGAAGGCATGAAGAGGGCAATGGCACGCCAGGCAGAGGCAGAACGTGAGCGCAGGGCAAAGATCATTGCGGCGGAAGGCGAGCTTCAGGCGGCGGAAAAACTCTCAGAGGCTGCCCGCAAAATGGAAGCATCACCCGTAACGTTACAGCTCAGGTACTTGCAGACCATCCGGGAGATCTCAGGCGAGCGCAACACTACAACGTTCTTCCCGATACCTGTCGACCTGATACAGCCGTTCATCGAGAAACTTACAGGCAAGGAGACCAGAGCATGAAATACAGGACAGCATACGAACTCCGCGAAATGTTCGTGAAATTCTGGGAGGAGAAAGGGGCTAAACACCTCCCCAGCTTCTCGTTAGTCCCTGAAGACCCCTCACTGCTCTTCACGATTGCCGGAATGGTTCCCCTCAAGCCCTACTACCTCGGCATAAAGACACCCGAATATCCCCGCGTGGTTACCTGCCAGAAATGCGTTCGTACCAACGACATCGAGAACGTTGGACGCACAGCGAGACATCATACATTCTTCGAGATGCTAGGCAATTTCTCATGGGGAAGCTACTTCAAGCACGAGGCCATAACTTGGGCGTGGGAGTTCCTCACTGAGAGAATAGGACTTGACCCTGAGAGGCTCTACGCGACTATATACCTTGATGATGACGAGGCATTTGACGTTTGGCGCAATGACGTAGGACTTCCGGCGGAAAAGATTTACCGTTTCGGGCAGGACGACAATTACTGGTTCATGGGCGAGACCGGGCCTTGCGGGCCATGCAGTGAGATCTACTATGACCGCGGCGAAAAGTATTCATGCGGGAAGCCTACCTGCGGCGTTGGATGCGACTGCGACAGGTACATGGAAATCTGGAATCTTGTCTTCACCCAGTTTGACCGCCAGAAAGACGGAAGCCTGCCATTGCTCCCACACAAGAACATTGACACGGGCATGGGGCTTGAGCGTCTTGCGTCAGTGGTTCAGGGGGTTGATACCGACTACGAGACCGACCTGTTTACTCCCCTCATTGAGCATACCTGCAAGCGTGCCGGGATAACCTACGGGAACAACCAGCGCGACAGTATGGCCGTTCGTGTGATTGCTGACCATGTCCGTAGTGTGGCCTTCATGCTTGCTGACGGGGTACTGCCATCGAATGACGGGCCGGGCTATGTCCTCAGAAGGTTATTGCGTCGTGCTGTGAGGTTCGGGAAATTGCTCGGCTTTGATGGCTTGTTCCTGAACGAGTACATGCCGATACTGATTGACGTTATGGGAGACCCATACAGGGAGCTAATCACTCAGAGGCCGGTAATCGAGCAGATAATCACTCTTGAGGAGGAGAAGTTCAACAAGACCCTTCGGCAGGGCACTGAACTATTCGACAGCGAGACAGCACACCTCAAGGCTCAGGGCATCACTGAAATTCCGGGCGATGTTATATTCACGCTCTATGACACATACGGTTTCCCCCCGGAACTTACTCGTGAGATGGCGGGCGAACAGGGATTTACCCTCGACGAGTCAGGCTTCAGGTCGGCCATGAACGAGCAGAGGGAACGCGCAAGGTCATCAAGCAAGCAGAAGAGGAGCGCATTAGCCGGGGATGTCTACACCGAAATCGAGAACGAGTCGGGTGCAACGACTTTCACGGGCTATACTCAGTCTGCAGGAACAGGGAAGATCATTGCCATCATTACCCCAGAAGGAAGGACTGACAGCATCACAGGCACGGGAGAGTTTGAGCTTGTCCTTGACGCTACACCGTTCTATGCTGAGAGGGGCGGCGAGGTTGGCGACACAGGAACAATGACGGTCAACGGCGCAACCCTCCAAGTCCTGAACGTCATACCGCACGGGAAAATCACAGTCCACACCGTGAAGGCTGAAACTGATGGGACGGTAAGCACCGGGGATGAGGCGTTCTGTCTTGTCGATGACGCTCGGCGGGCATCAATCCGTCGCAACCACACAGCAACACATCTCCTTCATGAGGCATTGGGGCGCGTATTGGGGCGTCATGTCAGGCAGGCGGGCTCACTCGTTACGGATGAGTTCCTGCGGTTTGACTTCACCCATCATTCACCCGTTACTGATGATGAGATTTCGGAGGCTGAACGTATCATCAACGCTGAAATTCTCTCGAACGTTGAGGTGAACATATCCGAACACTCAAAGGAAGAGGCTCAATCACTCGGAGCTAAGGCACTCTTTGACGAGAAATACGGCGACATAGTCAGGGTAGTTGACGTTCCGGGGTTCTCGATGGAACTTTGCGGGGGGCTTCACGTCAAACGTACTGGAGACATTGGGAGCTTCAAGATTCTGCGTGAGGAAAGCATAGGTTCAGGAACGCGGCGAATTTTGGCCATGACGGGAATGAATGTAGTTGTACTGATGCAGAAGTTATTTGCCCTGAGAAAGTCAATGACAGCCCTACTCTCGACTGATGAGGACGGCCTCAACGACAAGGCAAAGGCACTCGTTGACGAGCTCAAGACCCTGAAATCACAGGTACAGGCGGCAAAACTCCGTGAGCTTCTGGAGAACTCGGAACGCTTCCTTGAACGTGAGGACGTGAACGGTGTAATGCTTCAGGTAGGACGTTTCCCGGACATTCCGGCTAACATGCTCCGGGACATCGGCGACAAGGCACGTGCGAGACCAGAGGCAAATACCGTAATCCTTGCGTCCCTGAACACTGAGGATGACTCCTGCCAGCTTGTAGTGATGGCTGATGACCGGGCGGTGAACATGGGCGTTAATGCGGGCGTTCTCGTGAAGGAGGCGTGCGCAATTCTTGGCGGCAAGGGCGGCGGAAGGAAGAACCTTGCTCAGGGCGGAGGACGTGAAGGCTCAAGGCTTGAGGAGGCTTTAGGGCGCATTCGTGAGCTCGTGAAGTCGCAGGTCAATGTCTAGCGGCCGTGTAATTTCTCTCGACATTGGGACGGTGAGGATAGGTGCGGCAGTCTCTGACCCGTCCCGGATTATTGCCCAGGGCTTGGGAGTGTGGCAGGCTGAAGGTGGGAAATGGCGCGATGATCTTCGGGAGGCAGTCAGGAAGTACGAGCCCGGAATTATCGTTGCGGGTCTGCCATTGAGGACTGACGGCAGGAACAGTGAGGCGGCTGAGAGAGTTATTGCGGTTGTTGGTGAGCTCAGGGAGGAGTTCCCCGGAATTGAGTTCGTTATGTGGGACGAGAGGTTCACGACAACGATTGCTCAGAAGGCCATGATTGAGGCTGATGCTTCACGGAGGAAACGCCGGAAGAATGTCGACAAGGTTGCGGCAGTCCTGATACTTGAGGGCTGGCTTGAGGCTCAAAGGACATAAAGAAATATCCCCTCTCTTTCGTACAGGGAGGGGATTATTTTTGCGGATTGACTTATGCCCCCCACCCTTAGCGTATAATTGCGGATATGTCAAGAGCTGAGGAGGCAGAAATCATGAAGAAGTTTGCGGTGTGCTTATGCGTTGCGGTGATGGTTATGTGCGGGGTGTCGGGTGCGTTCGGGATGACAGAAAGTCAGCACAGGTCATGCGAGAGAATCATACACCTTTCTGCTGTAGCGGCTGTTGGTTCTGCGGCTGCATTGTCTCAAATGCCTGGCGCGGACAATGTTGCACTCGTAGGGATTATAGGGAAAATGGTGATAAATCTTTCTGACGTGTTCGATGTGTCATTGGAGCACTCCGCTGTTGAGCTTGGGAAGAGCGTACTGAAACAGTTTGCCGGAACTATAGCGGCCAGAATCGCCACGCAATGGATTGTAGGGTGGTTGCCTTTTGTGGGGAATGCAGTCAATGCGGCTACAATGTCAGGGCTTGTTGAATATATAGGCTGGGAAATGGCTGATAACTTCGACACTAACAGGTGGTACTGGCTGAGGTGATGTCTCACACGGTGAACACGTCCGAGAAATATTCTTCCGGCGTTATGGCTTTAACGGTGCTTCCTGCGTAATCGTCCGTGTTGCGGGTGATGATGTAGTCTGCGTGAATCCTTGAGGCTGTTGCGGATTGTACAGCGTTCTCGAAGTCCCGCCACTTCATATTTGCCGCCGTCCTAAGCTCATCAAGCGTCAAATCTGTTACCGTGAATGTCCCCGACAGCTTGGCAAGCAATGTGTCTATTTTGTCGTACGCTATTTCCTTCCTCATGATGTAGACTATGTCAGTGAACGCCATAGCCGACATATACCCTTCAGCATATCCCATGTCGCACAATTTCCACACAGCATATGACGCATCATAGTGAGGCTGTCTGACCTGCAACACGTCAAGAAGAACATTGTCATCAATAAGCAAGACCATATTTTTCCCTCAATGCCTCCGATTTTACTTCGTCAAGATCGTAATTTCCCTTGATGATTCCCGTAAGCTCATCCGCCGCGTAGGGTACTGTCCTGTACTTTGACGGAAAACGCGCAACTACACACCCGTTCCTCATGACAACATGGTCAAGGCTCTCTAATATTCCCCTGACACGCCTGCCGTATTCCTCTTCATTCTCACCCTGCAAACGCTTAATGCCTGCCATAATACCATCCTCCTCACACTGTAATTATATTGCCCCCTCACCATCACAGCAAGGGGGATAAGCATTCATACTCTACGTTATCGGTGCAGGGTTGAAGATGCACAGGAAGTTGTGAAGCCCGTACTGTTCCGTGTATGGCTTCTTCCTCCCGCTCGCAACGTCAAGGATGAAGTTGAACAGCTCCGTACCTACTTCCTCAATGGTCTTCTCACCCGTAACGACAGCACCCGCGCTAATGTCGATCACGTCCTCCCACTGAGCCTTCATCTCGTTGCGTGAACATACCTTGATGACGGGAGCCGCCGCCAATCCGTAGGGAGTTCCCCGCCCGGTCATGAACACCTGAAGTCCGATGCCGCTCGCCAACTGGCAGGGCCCGCAGACCATATCACTGGCAGGTGTCGCCGCGTAAATCATCCCGTGCTTTGTGGGACGCTCGGCAGGTGAGAGCACCTCAACGATAGGACTCGTCCCGGATTTCGCGATTGAGCCCATAGCCTTCTCGACTATATTGCTGAGGCCGCCCTTCTTGTTCCCCGGCGCAGGGTTCGCGCTCCTGTCGACATGGCCGGCATCAAGATATGCATCATACCAGCGCATTTCGTCCGCCAGCTTGTCCCTGACTTCCTGAGACACGCAACGTTCAGCAATGAAGTGAACGCCATCACGAACTTCCGTTACCTCGCTGAACATCACAGTAGCTCCCGCCTGAACGAGCATATCAGCCGCATAGCCAGCACTGGGATTAGCCGATACCCCGGAGAACGCATCACTTCCTCCGCACTGCATACCCACAAGGAGCTGTGACAGTGGGAGTTCTTCGCGCCGCCTCTTGTCGAGCACCTGTATCTTCTTCTCGGCCATGCTCATTATTGCGTCTATCATTGCGTTGTAGCCCTTGCAGTCCTGAAGAACTATGACGTTTTCGGGAGTGTTGTCCTCCTCGCCTATGAGCTTCTCGACCGTCAGCTTCTCACAGCCCAGCGATACCACCATAAGCTGCCCGCCAAAGTTCGGATGCCTCGCAATGTTCTGGAGCGCACGTATCGGGAACTTCGCGAACGGAGCGTTTATTGCCACACCGCAGCCGTAAGCATGGTTCACCGCCACAACGTCATCAACATTCGGGTACTTGGGCAGTATCTCCCTCTTTATGCGTTCTACGGCAACGTTGAGCACACCCTGCACGCACTGTACGGTTGTCTGGATGCCGAGAATGTTACGAGTCCCTGCGTAGAACCCGTCGGGATTCCTGTAGCCCATGAAGGTTTTTGCGGGAGCTTCGGGCAAGTCCTTCCTGATGTTCACGCCCCAGGGCATGTTGTCGAGTGATGGCGAAACCGGCAGCCTCAGCATGTGCTCGTTGATCCATGACCCCCGCGCTATTGGGTCGAGAGCATAGCCCAGAACCACGCCGTAACGTATGATCTCGCCGTCCTTCGGGATGTCAACGAGTGCGAACTTGTGCGCCTGCGGTATGTTGTCCTTCAGAACGAGGCCGGGCATTATCTCAGTGCCTTTTGACGTGTCGTGTGTAACTACTGCTACATTATCGCGGTCGGTTAATTTCACGTAGTCGCGCAATTTGTTACCCCCCTTTTGAGTTTTCTGGAATGAGTATATTTTACCTGATTACCCGCGAGTTATCTCTGTGTTCGCGAGCTTCTCATACACTAAGGCAAGTGCACTGTGGTCGCATTGTCCTTTTCCGTCGCCGTGAAGTATCTTCATCATCTCGAACACCTGAGCAGTGAGAGGCATGGGAGCATCTACTGACTTTGCCGCGTCGAATACGTTGCTCAAGTCCTTAATGTGAAGGTCAATCTTGAATCCCGGCTTAAAGTTCCTGTCCATGATCATGGGTGCCTTAGCGTCCATCACCGTAGAGCCTGCGAGTCCTCCCCTGATTGCCTGGTAGATAGCCTCCGGGTCAACTCCTGCCTTCTTTCCCAGCATGAGAGCCTCACTCACTGCCGCAATGTTTATCGCTACTATTGCCTGATTGCAGAGCTTGGTTACGTTCCCTGCGCCGATTTCCCCACAGAGCACGACACTCGAACCCATAGCCTCAAGTACGGGCTTGACCTTCGCGAAAACTTCAGGCTTTCCACCAACCATGAAGCTCAATGTGCCGTCTATTGCCTTGGGCTCTCCACCACTCACAGGGGCATCAAGCATGTCGATTCCCTTCTTGGCGAGGGCATCAGCTATCTCACGGCTGGCCATCGGGTTAATGCTCGACATGTCAACGAACACCGCACCATCCTCCATGAAGTCAGCCACCTTGCC
>JAFRAH010000034.1 GCA_017405525.1 Synergistaceae bacterium | reverse complement strand
TTCTTTTTGCGGTGAGAACTCCTTATTCTTCTGGATAAAAATCGTCTTCAGAAATCAGGTAAACTTTTCGTTTTGCGTTCCCAATAACTTTTTGTGTACTAAAGCGTCCCTTTAAGCCCGTTACGATTTCCTGCCTGTCTTTGGCGTGGAATGCACAGAGATAAAACCTCGTGATGAATGGCAGCTTAGGCCCCAGTACTGAGCGGCACATTTCGAGAGTTTCCTTTTACCCGTCTGACTTCTTGGTGCCCAGAAATGTCCCGCTGTATTCGCCCCTCATGCAGGCATTGATGAAGCCGACCAGTGTGGATTTCCGCGCAATAATATCCTCAAGGACATAACCGGCCTTAACGCGTCAGAGATACGCGCTGAAACACCCTCACTCCCCGCCATAGACCAGATCACCCCCGATAAAGTCCCTTCCGAGTTCCAGGCACGCCCTCAACACGCTGAAGCCCCCTGCCGCAGGGTCAAGGACTGCATCACCTTCATGTGTCGTTGCCGCTATGAGTCTCTTCTGGAGTTCGAGAGGCTTGCTGTGAGGATGAATCTTTTCGGCCTTCTCCTCCCAGACATCAGGGATTGTGTGATCCGTCCAGCATGATTTTGCCCTCACAGGGGACTTCTGGAAGACGACCAGGTACTCTGACTTCCTGCGCGTACGGTAGCCCATTCCGATTTTGCCCTTGTCCCAGACTATCATATCGACACAGTGCAAGTCAGTTGCTACGAACCAATCAAGAACGCCCTGTCAGAGATGGAACTTGTCAACCCAAAGGAACAAATGCCCGCTGTCCTTCAAGACCCTGTTTATCCCGTTGATGAAGCCGGTAATCATGGCCTCGTCCATCTGCGGAAGTGATGAGCGCGATTTTCCCCGTGATTTCCCCTCGTTGCCATACTTCAGCTTGTCGAGAACGCCCCTGTATTGTGGGTCAAAGAACGCCGCCGAGATGCTCCCGTCATTGATGCACGATATGAGCTCCAAGCCGTCAGCCTTGTTCCTAGCATTCACTGAGTATTTGCTGCCGTCCCTCAGAATGTACAAGCCCTCACTCATCCCTTAACGTACCTTATCCTTCGGACATGGACAGACACCGCCGAACTCAGTACGAACCCAATGCTCAGCCCTGCAAGCGACAGAAGGCAGTTAATCCCGTTCAGCTCAACCCAGGAACGTTCGCCGAAGAATAGCCCCGAAAGCGCGTAAAAGAACAGATCTCCCGGAATAAGCGGGATAATCGAGGGATAAACGAAATATGTAGATGGCTGCCTCCTTCTGACTGCAAGGAACTCTGCATAAAGTGCCGCAACCGATGCCGAAAGTGTCATGTAGAGAAGCCTGCTTTGAGTTAATGGCGTGAGCATGAGCAGGGCTATACGTGTCAGTGCCCCGCCAAGACCTGCAAGCCATAAGTCCCTCGTGGGTATCCTGAAGACCACCCCGAAGCCTACGGAAGCGGCAAATGACAGCATAACCATCACTGACGGGTGAATGTCCACTACAGAAAGCCCCTGAACCGTGATGAAGCCCTCGAACACAGCAAGTGCCGAATATATCCCCAGTCCCAAAGCCATAGTCTCGACAAATATCTTCAGCATCTGTAGTATTCCGTTAATCTCGTTGCCGCACAGGAGGTTTCGCATTGCGTTCACGAGGGGAATTCCGGGAATTACGAGCATTGAGACGGTGATTAACACTGCTGGAAGGTTGCCGCCTATTCCTGAGTAGATGAAGCCCACAGCAAAGACAGCCGCCGTAAACATTGTGAGGGCATTTATCACGAGACGGTCAAGTCCTGTACGTTCTAGAACCTGCATGAACCAGTGGATGAACGCCGTAACCACCGCAACAGGCACTAACTCCCTGAAAGTTCCGCCAAACATGAAGCTGAGGCATGAGGTAGCACATATCTTCCCTGCAAGCACTATCTTGTCGCTGTAATCGGGGACGTTCATTGCACGTTCTAGCATTTTGCCGAGAAATCGGGCATTGGGGGTAATTTCGGCCACCTTGTAGGACAGTCGGTTAAGGCTCCTGAGACGTTCGAGGTGTATTCCTGACGGCGGGATTGAGACCTGACGTGATGAGTAGTTGCCTTCTTTGTCGGTTGCTCCGATTGACATGTGAGTGCTGAGAATGTATATGCTCACGTCCCGGAGGCCATAGGCACGGCAGATTGATTCGGCGGCAAGTTTCACGCGCTCCAAGTTTGCACCGCTGGTTATCATGTTGCGGCTCAGGTCTGCACAGAATGCGAGTATGTCGCTGATTTTGTTTTCGTGTTTCATGCGGGTGATTCCCCCTTTTCTGCATAGTATAGCAGTACAGGAGGGAACTTAATCATTCCTATGCTTGAGCCCCCCACTGCGGCGATAAATCATGAACAGCCTTAAACCTTGGCACAAAACATATATCCACAGCACCATACTTACGGGGAGAGTCAACATTCTGGCAACAGCCCCTCCAAGACGTGAAGGACTTGGGCCCGGATGCATTGTTATGCTCAGGCTTGGGAAGAAAAATATGCTGAACGGTTCAAGCAAAAGAAGAATCACTATCGGAGCAAGCACAAGTGTTAGGAGAGTATATACTACAACATTGACTGTCTTCCTTACTGGGAAAATGGGCTTGTTTTCGTCCTTATCGTCAGGCATAAGCTCTATTTCACTTTCCTCAACACGTAAAGGCTCTTGTCCTCCGTTAATTTCCTTCAGGAGACTTAATGCCCCTTGATGCCCGTTCTGTGATGCCTTCTCCAGCCATTCCGAGGCTTTCACGTCATCCTGTGGCAGTCCACTGCCACTGTGATAGAGCCTCCCAAGATAGTATTGTGCCTCCTTGTCCCCGTTCTTTGCGGCAACAAGGTAGAGCTTGCCCGCCTTAGCGTAATCTTGAGATACTCCCTTTCCCGTCTCGAAAAGCCTTCCCAGGTGAAGGGCTGCCTTGATGTTCCCCTGCTTTGCTGACTTGTAGTAGTATGATGCTGCCTCCTTGTAGTCCTGAGTTACTCCTTTTCCCTGCTGGAGCAAGTTCCCAAGATAGAACTGTGCTTCAGGGTGTCCTTGTTCTGCGGCCTTTTTGTAGCATGTGGCTGCCTTCTTGTGGGAATTTATGAGAGCCCCGCCGTTGTTGTAGAGAACTCCCAGAATGTACTGTGAATTTGCATCTCCGTTGTCTGCTGAAGGTTTGAACTTCCTGATTAGCAATGCTGAACTTAGGCGTGAAAATATTTCCGGCACTGTGTGTTTTTCCTTTCTCCTTTATTTTTGTATTGGGTAACGTATTTTATTGACCGCTAAAAATCGGTGTCAAGTGTATATGAATGACTGGACAAAATAAAATCCCCCGGCAGTTTCCCGCCAGAGGATGAACGAATTATGTTACAGGGTATTATTCTTCCGAGCTATTCAGGCTTGTAGTCTGCTGTGAGGACAACTGCAACCTGCTTTGCGTCCTCGTAGGGTTCTGAAAAGTCGGTGAACATTTTGCGTTCCTCGTTGACCGTTATACCTGCACAGATCATGTCAACCTTCCCTGAGTTCACGGCCATGAAGAGCGAGTCGAACGGGTAAGCGATAATTGCTAGTTCCTTGCCCAGTTTCTTGGCGATGAGTGCGCACATTTCGATGTCGATTCCAGTATAGCCGTCTCCTACCTTGATGTCATAGGGAGGGAAGCCTGACTCAGTTCCGAGATAGAGCTTGCCGCCTGCCGCACCAATGTTGAGGTCAATATCTTCGGGCTTTGCGGCTGTGGGGTCTTCCTTGTACTTCAGCATTATGGCCTGCAATGAACCATCAGCTTTAATCTCAGCAAGTGCCTTGTTGACCGCCTCAAGTAGCTCAGTGTTGCCCTGCTTGAAGCCGATTGCGTACTGCTCAACCGTGAGAGCCTCAGGAAGAATCGTGAGGGTATTGGGGTCATTCTTCACGAACTGTATTGCCGGGGCCTCGTCCATTATTGCGCCCTGAATTTTCCCGACCTTGAGAGCCTGGATCACGTCAGTAGCTTTCTCGTAGGTAGTGAGCTGATCTTTGGCCTTGTCGCCGAGCATCTTCTTGGCGATTCCTTCGGCGATTGTCCCGCGCTGTGTGCCTATCTTGAGGGCGGTGAAGTCTCCGGGCTTGGAGATGTTGAGGCCGTCAGCAAAGCAAGTTCCTGCGGCAATGGCTAGGAGCATGAGAACCAGTGCAAGTTTCTTCATGGTGATAATTCCTCCGTTGCGAAAAATTTTTCCTGTTTCAACGCCGGATATTATACCGCAGATTTTCAGGATGTAAATATATTTTCCCCTCACGTTACAGTACTAAACTTTTGTTCATTTCCTGGCACTGAGAATCATAACGGGGTTGCTGGCCTTCATCATTGTGAGTTCGGGAGTGAGTGCCCTCGATGATGACGCTGAAACCTGAAGGGCCTCGAAATCCTCCCAGTCCTTGAGGATGCTGAACGCCTCCGTGAACGTCTCAAGGGTTACGCACGCAACAACAACATGAACTGCCTCATTCATGGCCGAGATGTGTGCGAGTATTCCGGGAAGTTCGCCGTTACTGCCACCGATGAAGACACATGAGGGCGACGGGAGAGCGTCAATCACTTCGAGTGCGCGGGAATTGTGGACGGTGATGTTGTGGAGGTGGAACTTTGCGGCGTTACGTGAGATGAGGCTTGAGGCTTGGGGGTTGAGCTCCACCGCGTGAACGTCCGAGAATGGGACTTCATGGCCGACACTGACGGAGATACTTCCTGAGCCTGCCCCGATGTCCCAGAACGTGGCATCATCATTCACCTCAAGACGTGAGAGTATTACCGCCCTTACTGCCTCGTTGGTCATCACGATTCCTTCAGCCCTGAGAAAATCCTTGTCCCAGAGGTGCTGACGTTCAGGTGTGTACACGCTGTTGTTCCTCACGAGCAGGATAGAGAGCTCAGGGAACTCAGAGCCCGAAAATTCCCCCGGCCTTCCGTGATGTATGCTCTCACTCTCACTGCCGAGACATGAGCCGATGAACACCTCAACGTCATTCATGAAGGCCAGCTCCTCACATGCCCATGAAGGGGAAATATTCCTGTCGCAGAACAATACGGTGATACGGTTTCGTTCTACGGTGTTGAGGAATTTTCCGGGGCTTAACGTCCGGCCATGTCCTGAGAGTATCGCGGCATCACTCCATGTTTCGGCGGCATGGGCACATATTGCCTGAAGTGAGCTGATTCCCGGAAGGACGGTGATTTTGTCGCGGGGGCAGCGTCTCTTTATGGCGGGAAGGAGGCTGAATATCCCTGGGTCTCCTGAGACGAGGATTAATACTTTGCCGGTCTCGCGGTCAAGTGCGGCTAAATCTAGAACGTCATGAACATTTTTTCCGGCGGGAATGAGTGAGCTGAACCTTCGGGAGGAAAATACAGCGTCAGAATCACACAGTGCCCTCATGACTTCCGGGGTAACCTGCCCCGTTGCCCCCGTACCTGCCCCGGCTATCGTGATTTCACGGCTCATAGTATGCCCCCAGTACTTGGCCTTCAGCGTCAATGAATACTGCGTCAATCTTCATGTTATCGTTCGTCCTTTCGCGGCATTTCTCCGAGACCTTCCGGGCTGTATTGTCCCACACCTCACTGAAGCCCCATGAACTGATTATGCCTGATGCCTCGCCTGTAGTGTTGCTGTGGTATACCCGGCTGATGAGTTCATGACTTGCGCCCATGATAGCAAGCTGTGTGCAGAGTGCCTCAAGTCCTCCGCCTGATGTCCTGCTGTGAGTGTTGAAGCTGCCAGCCGAGACCTTGAGGAGCTTTCCCGGATGCCCGCAGATTGTCGCGTGAGTGAAGCCGAGACCAGCCGCCTCGTCGAGAACATGGCCGGGGTAATTCGAGCACTGTATCACGTTCCTTCCCTCAAGGTGAAATATCCTCCGTGTGAACTTTTCGCCGGTACCTGCAAACGTGATGTAGAGTTCCCTGAAGCCAAGTGAATATATCATGCTGAGTTCAAGGCTCAATGACGACAACAGAGCCTCCTCGTTCATGGGCTTGACGATTCCAGTTGTGCCGAGTATCGAGAGGCCACCGGTAATGCCAAGTCTTGGGTTGAAGGTACGTTTTGCGAGCTCCTCACCGCCGGGGATTGAGATTGTGATTCGGATGGATTTTCGGGGGATGACCTCACGGACTGCCCGCGCAATCATCTCACGAGGTACGGGGTTAATGGCAGGTTGTCCGGGTGGTATCTTGAGGCCGGGTAGCGTTACAGTCCCAACGCCATCACCAGCAGTGAACTCGATAGTGCCATCATTGCCGGTAACCTCGACACGTGATAGCACCTTCACGCCGTCAGTGATGTCTGCTCTGTCGTCGCCTGAATACTTGACGACCCCGAAGCAATCCCCCTCCCTGAACGTATGCAGGAAAAATTCACGGCCTTCAAGGTTTCGGACTATGACGCTCTCAGGAGATGACCCGTGAACGAGATGTATTGCTGAGGCTTTCGAGGCTCCGGCGGCACATGTACCTGTTGTTATTCCAGTCCGTAAAGTATCGCGTTGATGATGGCACAAGCGACAGTAGTTCCGCCCTTCCTTCCGTGAGCGATTATGCGGGGCGTTTCAGTGAGTGAGGCCAGCATGTTCTTGGCCTCTATGACGTTCACGAAACCTACAGGGACTCCAACGACAAGCGCAGGTTTTGCCCGGCCTTCACGTATGAGCTCACACAGACGGATTAGTGCAGTCGGTGCGTTGCCGATGGCGTATATTGCTCCGGGGTAATCCCTCACTGAGTGCTCAATGCTGACGGTTGAGCGTGTGATGTTCCGGGAATGTGCTTCAGCCTTCACGTCCTCGTCCGAGACATGGCAGATGATGGTTGTACTGTAACGCTTGCTGATGCCTGACGCGAGCATGAGCGTGTCGGTAATTATGGGAGTGCCTGACTTGATGGCCTCACGTGCCAATGGTATTGCGTTGGGAGAAAAGTAGAGAGTGTGAAGGAAGTCGAAATCTGCCGTTGCGTGAATGACGCGCTTTATTGCCGGGAGGTTAACCGGGTCAATTGAGGCTGAACGTTCACCGATTGCCTCTTGGATTATCCTCATGCTTTCACGTTCAATTTCTTGTGGCTGAAGTATCATTGCTATAGTCTTTCCAGAAATTCAGAAGCTGTTATGCACTCCGGGCGTTCTATGTCGAGGCAGAGAAAGTCTTTATCCCCCGTCAAAATCATATCGACATCAAACACTATAGCGGCGTTCAATATAGGCTGGTCTTTGTCATCACGCATTAGTTTTCCGGCATAATCAACGGCAGGTATAAGTTCATACGACAGCTCGGCCAGGAAGACTTCAGCATCAGGCAGGTATTCAGGAGCTTTACGGCGCAGAATATCTTTCAGCTCCGAAATGTTACGGTCGCAGAGGACTATATTATGTTCATCAGCCGCACGGAGAAGAGCCCTCGCAGGAACTGACCCGGGGAACAGAAGAGCAGAGAACAAAATATTAGTGTCAGCCAAAATTCTCATCTCTCAATTTTCCCGTAACGTACTTCATTGACGAGTGCCATAACATCATCATCATCTTTTACGCCCAAAGCCTCAGCCGCTCCCGAAAATGCTTCCTGTGCCTTGTGTATAGCACGGGCTGATGCATTGGACAGCACTATTTCACCGTTCTTATTCTGCGTAAACGTTACCTTGTCCCCTATCCTGAGACCTAAAGAACGGCATATTTCCGCAGGTATCCTTATGCGGCCTTCCTCGTAAACCCTAGCTATGCTCATGAAATACACTCCTTGACAGCGCAAAAGTCATCCCATTATACACACACTTGTTCCTCATCATCACAGCCCCATCACCAGCCGCCAACATGCAGGCTCTCTCGCATACGTTGTCAGTACCTGTGAACTCCCTGACACGTTCGGAAGCCGTGAAGTTCCCCTGCAATGCCTGGAGCTCCGAAGCCGTGAACGTCATGAACGGGATTCCATGACTCTCCGCAAAAATCTTCATGGCCGGTTCGTCGCGCTTAATGTCGATTGACGCAAGAGCCTTCAGGGACAAAGCACTAACTCCCGCGCCTCTCAGGAAGTCCACAGCAGAACGCTCAAATTCTGCCGGGTCAACCCCACGATTGCACCCCGCCCCCAACACCAAGACCTTCGGCCTCAGCCACAGCGTTACGGGGAAGGGAGCAGGAACATTCTCGCACGTTACGGCGACACCGACAGATTGCCCCTCAAGGACTGCCCCCGATACATGCTTGATGCTTTCGGGGTTCTCGATAGCGCAGTCATGATTCACCGCCCATTCATCGACAGCCTGAAGATGATTGATGTCGGTTGCTGTGGTGATTACCGCCTGAGCATTGAGGAAGCCCGCAAGCCTACGTGAGAGCTCATTAGCCCCGCCGACATGGCCGGACAAGACGGGGATAACGTACCTTCCTGCCTCGTCAATCACAATAACTGCCGGATCACTGAGCTTGTCCCTGACGTGTGGAGCAACCGCCCGTACAGCAATACCGCAGGCACCGACGAAGACCATTGCCCCGGCCTCGCGGAAATATCTCCCTGCCCAATCACTCAAGGGAGCATCAATCACATTAACGCCCTCACACTTGAGCCTCTCAGGTGCGAAGACAGAGCCGCCGAGAAACTCAGCAACCTTCAGCGCAAGAGCCAGACCCCTACGAGTGAAGGCAACTATTACGGTATTCATGGGAAAAATTTTTGTCGTAGAGCCTCGATTTTGCGGAGATGTCATCATTGAGGAAGTCTCCCGCAAGAATTATTGCCGTCTTCCTGATGTCCCGTGAGAGTTCCGGGAGCGTCTCAACCGTCCCGCGTATTACCCTCTCGTCAGGCCATGAAGCACGGTAGACCATTGCCGCCGGAGTATTGGGGGAATATCCCCGCGCAATGAGCTCACTGCAAGCCCTCTCAGTCATTCCGGCAGAAAGGAACAGTGCAGTAGATGCACTCTCAGGTGCCAGTGTACGTCCCTCAACGCGTGATATGATGAGAGTCTGAGTGTGGCCGGGTATCATGTATTCCGTCCTGAGTGCAGACGATGCCGCAAAGAGTGAGCTGACACCCGGAACAACCTCGAACGTTACCCCCCTCCTGCGCAACTCACTGAACTGTTCACGAACAGCACCGAACAATGCCGGGTCTCCTGAGTGAAGCCGGACGGTGATTAGCCCGCGTTCATGGCCGGAAATCAGGCAGTCAGTAGTCTCCTCTAACGTCATCCCTGAGCTGTCGTGTATCTCGCATTCAGTGGGGGCATAAGCATTCAGGATTTCGGGATTGACTAGTGAACCGGCATAGACGATGAGCCCTGCCCTGCGCAAAATCTCAGCTCCTCTTACTGTGATTAGGTCAACGGCTCCCGGCCCCGCCCCAATGAAGTAGATCACAACTCGACGATCTCAAGCCCAAGTGAACGCGCAAGCTCCTCGCACTCGTTGAACTTATACATAAGGTTGCGTTTGTCGTGGGCATCACTGGAGAGAATTACCCTGCCGCCACGTGAGGCTATATGCTCAAGTATTCTGCGTGAAGGGTAGGGGGTTGTCCTCCATCCTCTGGAGATTGCGCCGGTGTTAATCTCGAATGGCTTTCCCGTCCCAATGAGGGCATCAACTGCTGAGAGTGCCGCCTTGATGTAGCGTTCGTTGTCCTCGTCAAAGAATGTGTATTTCTCGCTGAACTTGGTTATCAGGTCGAAATGTCCTATGATGTCAGCCCCTGTCTTGTTCACCACGTCAGAAACGAGCGCAAAATATCTTTCGGCCATGTCGTATGGGTCATCATTGCACTCATGGATCAAGTCCGCGAAAATTTCGGGGGTGTTGTCGGTTGAGATGTACTGCCCGTTAATGTGGAGGTAGTGAACTGAGCCGATAACGTAATCATAGCCCTCTGTGCTCATGTCGGAATAATAATCCTGCTCAGTCCCGCAGAGTATCTTGATTTGCCCTCTATATTTCTCCTTGAGCCTCTGGATTTCTGCCCGGTATTTGGCCGTGTTCTCGATGGACATATTAGCCCCCGCGTCAAACGGTGTGTGTGAATGCCCCGAAAATCCGAGCTTCTTCATCCCGCGCGATATTGCCTCGATGACTATGCTTTCAGGGTCATTCTTCCCGTCGCAAAAGTTTGTGTGAAGGTGGAAGTCTGACAGTATCATGATGTCATTTTCTCCTGCTTCACTTTCTTGTCGATTACGTGCCGTGATGCCAGCTCCTTGATGATGTCCTTGATGTCTATATTCATTTCGGCCATGAGAACAAGCATGTGATAGATGAGGTCAGAAATTTCGTAGATGGCTTCCTTCCTGTCATTCTTTGCGGCAATTATGACCTCTGAGCTCTCCTCGCCAATCTTCTTGAGTATCTTGTCTAGTCCCTTCTCGAAAAGGTAGGACGTGTAAGACCCTTCAACCCTCTCTGACTTCCTGCCCTTGATGAGCTCCATCAATCCGCAAAGTGTGAACTTCTCGTGTCTCTCCTCTTCGCGCGGCATAACGTCATCAACAAAGCATGAGACATTCCCCAGATGGCAGGCGGGGCCGTCAGCCTTGACGCAGAGCAGCAACGTATCACGGTCGCAGTCGGCTACAATCTCGCGGATGTGAAGGTAGCTCCCACTTGTAGCACCCTTCAGCCACAACTCACGGCGTGAACGGCTCCAGAAACAGGCTAATTTCTTCTCGATGGATATTCTGAGGCTCTCGCGGTTCATGTAGGCCATCATGAGAACGTCCCCTGTGTCGTCATCAACGGCAATTGCGGGGATTAATCCGTCAGCGTTGAATTTCAGTTCGTCAATGTCCACCATAATCTATAACCTCACTGGTATATTTTCGTCATGCATCCTAGCTTTGAGGTCTCTGATTGCAACCTCGCCAAAGTGGAATATTGAGGCCGCCAACCCTGCATCAACTTTCGGTATCTCATGGAAGAGCGTAATGAAGTCCTCAATCTTCCCTGCACCTCCCGACGCAATCACCGGGACGCTCACAGCCTCACACACGGCACGGAGCATATCAAGGTCAAAGCCTCCCTTTACGCCGTCAGTGTCTATTGAGTTCAGGACAACCTCACCCGCCCCCTCGTCAACACAACGCCTAATCCACCCTACAGCCTCGATGCCTGTATCATCACGTCCGCCCCTCGCGAAGACCCGAAACTCCCCGTCAACGCGCTTAACGTCCGCCGAGATCACTACGCACTGTGAGCCGTAGAGCCTTGCTGCCTCCGGGATGAGGCCGGGGTTTCGTATTGCCCCGGTGTTCACGCTGACCTTGTCCGCACCGCAGGAGAGTACACGCTCAAAGTCATTCACGCTAGAAATACCGCCGCCGACTGTGAGGGGGATGAATACGTTCCTTGCTGTCTCGCGCAAAATGTCGGTGAAGATTTTCCGCCCGTCTGATGATGCCGTTATGTCGTAGAAGACGAGCTCATCTGCCCCGTTGTCGCTGTAGAATTTCGCCAGTTCAACCGGGGAATTTACGTCGTTCAAGCCCTTGAAGTTCACGCCCTTTACGACCCTGCCGTCCTTAACGTCAAGGCATGGGATTATTCGTTTCGTTATCATGATTTAGCCGCCTCGATTGCCTCAGAGATTTTCACTGCCCCCGTGTAATATGCCTTCCCGATTATTGCCCCGTAGATGCCCAAACCCGAAAGTGCCTTCACGTCATCAAGTGAGCTTACCCCGCCGGAAGCTATGACGTTCACGCTGAACATGCCCTGTAACTTGGCGTAAAGCTCCCGGTTAGTGCCCTTCATTGCGCCGTCGCGGGATATGTCCGTGAAGATTATGGTCTTTATGCCAGCGTCCTGAATTTTCCCGCAGAAGGTGAACGCGTCAATACCCGAATCCTCAAGCCATCCCCTAACTGCAACCCTTCCGTTCCGTGCGTCAATGCCGACAGCGACTTTCCCCCCGAAGTTCCTCACTGCCTCCTGAGCAAATCCCTCCTGAGTTGCCGCAGATGTCCCAAGTATCACGCGGTCAATCCCTGCATTCACACAGCGTTCTATGGCCTTCATGTCCCTTATGCCGCCGCCAACCTCGCACTTCAAGCCGCAAGCCTCACGTATTCGCATGACGGTATCGAGATTCACGGGGTGCCCGGATTTTGCGCCCTCAAGGTCAACTATGTGTATCCATTCCGCGCCTTCAGCCTTGAAGTTCATTGCCGTGTTCACCGGGTCAGTGTCGTAGATGGTCATGTTGTTGTAGTCGCCCCGCAAGAGCCTCACTGCCTGAGCACGGAAGATGTCTATTGCCGGAAGTATGATCATGCCCTGACCTCACAGAATGAACGTAGAATATCAAGCCCAACATTGCCGCTCTTCTCCGGGTGGTACTGGACACCGTAAATGTTCCCGTTCTGGACTGAGGCCGTCAAGTCAGCCCCGTAATTCGTCGTTGCAGTGATGTATTCGGGAGGACAGAACGCCGCGTAGGAGTGCACAAAGTAGACGTAATCACCTTCATGTGTGTGTGAGTATATGCCTGACTTGTTCGTGAACTTCAGGGAGTTCCAGCCCATCTGCGGGATCTTGAGGCATTCAGGGATAACCTCACGTATTGCCCGTACCTCGCCGGGTATGAGGTTGAGGCCGTCATGTTCCCCGAACTCGTAGCTCTTCGTGAAAAGCAGCTGCATCCCCAAACAAATCCCAAGTATTGGCTTGCCGTTATGGGCTTCATTGAAGAGTGGCTGAGCTAGTCCTGACGAGAAAAGTTTTTTGGCGGCATCCTCAAATGCTCCGACACCGGGCAAAATTATTCGTTCGGCATCCTTAAGGTCTTCAGGGTCTGAGGTTATAACCGCGTCCTTGCCTATTGCACTGAACGAGCTTTGAAGTGAGAAGAGATTTCCCACGCCGTAATTCACTATTGCAATCATGGATATAGATAAAGTCCTTCACGTAAAAATTTTATCGGGGAAAATATATCACAACTCCAAAATTTCCCGTAACCTCACAAAATTGCTCCCTCGTTGAAGTGTTACCATATTCCCAAAAACTGAAAGGTGAACTTCCTTGCTCATTGGGATAATTGCAGAGTTTAACCCCCTCCATAAAGGCCACGAATTATTGATGAATTATGCCAAGTCCCTCAAAAATTCTGAAGGGGTAGTAGTTCTTCTCTCCTCAAATTTCACGCAAAGAGGCAGCCCGTCTCTTTCCGACAAATTCACGAGGGCCTCAATGTCTGTCATGGCCGGGGCTGATCTGGTGATTGAGCTACCGTTCTTGTTTGCGTGCGCGGCAGGTCAGGATTTTTCGCGGGGTGCGGTGAACATTCTCGGACGCTTGGGATTTGTCTCACATATTGCGTTCGGGATGGAGGACCCGGAATTTGACGCTGACACACTCGCCGGGATAATGGCCACAGAACCCGAAGGCTACAGGCAGGCTCTACGTGATGAGCTCGGCAGGGGGGCATCGTTCCCAAAAGCTCACTCCCTCGCGCTCGAACATGTCATGCCCGGCAGCCATGACTTCACCGCCAAACCCAACAACATGCTTGCACTCTCCTACATTCTCAGCATAAGAAGGCAGGGCTTCAGCATCAAGACTATTCCCATCAGGAGGACAGGAGACTTCAGGAGCAGTGAAATTCGCCGGGACATTGAGGGAAACGCTCAGATGATGCCTGGATACTCGCGGGAAATTCTCGACATGGCCGGACGTGAGGGCAGGCTCTGTGATGAGGGCAGGATGTGGCCGCTGTTGCAGTTCTTGTTCATGAGGTCAACACATGAAGAACTCCGGGAAATTTACGGGATTGACGAGGGCATCGAGGGGCTGTTCCTGAAACACTGGAGGAACTCAGCGGGACTTGATGACTTCATTGGCCGCTGTGTCTGCGCAAGATACACGAGGGCTCATATTCGCAGGCGGCTGGTGTATGTACTTCTGGGATTGAGGCGCGGGAATGTCAGGGAGGCACTCAATGGGGGAGCTCCGTATGCTAGGGTCTTGGCGTTCAACAAGAGGGGCAGGGAAATTCTCAGGAAGTATTCAGGGAGTTCGGACATTCCCATAATTACGAGGCTGAAAGATGCCGGGGATAACTACTTTTCACAGGCTGAACGTAAGGCATCAGGGCTCTATGAATTTCTGGTGGACAAGCCCGACATGACCCGTGAAACTCACAAGGTGCTAAAATTCCCCTAAACTTTCACAGAGGAGAGATATTTATCCCAATGACGAAGAAATTTTACGCGGCGGCTTTCACAGTTCTAGTAGTTGCCTTTGCGTGTTACGGCCTTCTGCCAAGACTGAGGCTTGAGCTCGCGAACAAGAACGTATCGATTCTCGCTGACTACCGGGAAATAGCAGCCCTCGCGAAGAACTCAGGGCTTGACGTTGACGAGGCAATAAGCATCCTCGTACGGAACGGGCTAACCGGCCTCATGGTCAGTGAGCTCACAGGAGACAGCGTAACTCACGGAGTAGGCCAGGCTGAAATGAAGTCCCCGAACGACCCCGAAGGCAGCACTGAAGGCACAATCATAACCATCAAGCCCTACAGCCCGCACAGGGAGCTGCTCAGTGAATGGCTGAGGGCACGCTTTGGTGTTCCTGACGGCAGGACAGGCCCGGTACTCCTCACAATGCCCGCGAACATGATACGGAACTCCGGCATAATCCCGGACATTGACGGACTGGAGGCGGCGACGAAAGCCGGGCTCAGGATATATTACCGCCCCGCACCATCACCGGGGCATCTCTCGGACAAGGCGGCACTCATGCTCAGGAACGTCAACGCCAAATATCCTGTCTCAGCCTTCACGCCATCAGGTGAGTACGTCTCAGGTTATCCCGATGTCAGTGCGCTCGCTAATGCTGCCCTTGAGCTCAGGATACCCCTCGCAAAGGTTGAGTTCTCGAAACAGGTCGGTGAAATTCAGCTCAACGCGGCAGTTTCCCCCATGCTCCTATCACTCCACAGCGTAACGAACGAGGAGATGACTTCACGGAGGATTTCCCGGCAGGCACTGAGAGACAGGATGATTCGTGCGGCGGTTGAACGTTCGGTGAGGTTGCTGCTCTACCGTACTGCACCGATGAACACAGCCAGCTTCAAGTTCAGGGATTACGCGGAGGAAGTCAGGCTTCTGGGTGAGGAGCTCAAGGCTCACGGTTTCAATCTAGCATGGCCTGAGACAGTCTACGCGTCCGCAAACCTGACACCAAATATTTTTGCTGCCCTCGCAATGTCCGCAGTCCTAGCCTTCACATTGTATTCATACCTATCACGCATGGGCATGAACTCATCCCGGAACGTTAAGGCGGTCTTCATTGTGTCGGGAATAATCCTAGCTGTCCTTGTGCTGAAGGTCTCGATTATTGCGCGGGTTGCCGGTGCATTGACGGCTCCGATGATTGCGGTTGAGGCTTCATTGCTTGCGATGGACGAGGCACGTAACAGGCGGATAATCCCGGCGTTCGTTTTCGTGATTGCTGGGGGCTTGGCTCTTGCGTCATTCTTCAGCGTTACGGACTTCATGCTGAGGCTTCGGACATTCTCGGGCGTTAAGATGACTCTGGTTATTCCCCCCGTCCTAGTATTGCTACATGACCTGAAACGTAGGGTACACCCTGAGAGCCTCATAGAGTTTCTTTCACGGCCGCCGTTATGGGGTGAGCTCATACTTTACGGGGCACTGCTGGGGGCAATTGGTTTCGCCATACTCAGGAGCGACAACGTTTCGGACATCTCACAGCTCGAAACGTCAATGCGTGAAGGTCTCGAACACCTCCTAATTGCCCGGCCAAGAACACGTGAAGTCCTCGTAGGTTACCCGTCATTACTCCTGTGGGGATTTTTGGCGAGGAACGGATATTTTGCCCGCTACAGAGAAATCTTCAGGGTCGGGACAGTCTTGGGTTTTTCGTCAGTCATCAACAGCTTCTGCCACTTCCACACACCGCTAATGTTGATCCTTCTTCGTGAGTTCAACGGGCTATGGACTGGTCTTGTTGTCGGTCTCGTTGTTGTAGGAGTGATCAGGTTCGTGGTTATCCCTGTGCTCAGGCTCATTAGGCCGGTAATCAGCTGACGGTGCGGGAGATGAGGCGATACACTGCGGCACTTCTGGGCTATTACGGCTTCGGCAATCTGGGAGATGAGCTCCTTCTTTCCTCATGTCTTGGCATTCTGGACAGGTGCGGGCTTGAACGCAGTAAAATTCTTGTCCTCTCGAACAGCCCGGAAGATACCCGGCAGAAATTCAGGGTTGACGCTGTGAACAGGTGGAGCATCAGGGAGTTATTCAGGGCATTCCGTGAGAGTGAACGGCTCATAGTGGGCGGCGGGGGTATCTTTCAGGACACCACAAGCATAAAGTCCTGCCTCTGGTACTGGGGAATAATCAGGCTGGCTATAATGCTTGGGGTAAAGGTCTCGGCACTCGGTCAGTCGGTCGGGCCACTCAATGCCGGAATATCCCGGACGCTTGCAGGGGATGCTCTCAGGTCATGCGTCAGGCTTCAAGTCCGTGATGACAACTCAATGCGAACAGCCCAAGAGCTAGGCTGCCGGAATGTCATAATGGGCTGCGACCTCGTGATGACCCTTAAGCCCGAACTACCCCCCTCAAAGCCTGAATACATGCTCGTGAATTTGCGGCCATGTCCCGGACTTGATGACTACGTGAGGACATTACGGCCTCATGTCGGCGATGACACGATAGGCGCGGCATTGTCCCCGGAAGATGAGGAGGCCATAAAGTCGCTCGGACTTCGTGAGGTCGTGAGGGTGAACAGCCTCGATGATGCCTGCAGATTATGGGCGGGGGCTAAGTCTGCTGTGGGTATGAGGCTGCATTTCGGAGTATTGTCGCGGATATTCAGGAGGCCCCTCGCAATGATGCCCTATGACGTGAAGGTGAGGGAGTTTGCCGGGCAGTCAGGCGTTCCGTGTGTTATGGACGGGTGGGAGGAGCCGGTGATGCCCCGTGAGATACCTGAAAGCGTCTACGATGTTGATGTGCTGTGCAGTGAAATCCTTGCGCTGTGATACAATTTCCCCATGAACAGGCGAAGGATTGACGAAATCGGAATACGCTACGTTGAGAGCCTCAAACTCTACGAGGAATACGCCGCAAGAATACGCAACCTCATTCAAGACCTCGTTGAAGTTGAGGGTGTCGAGTTCTATGCCATTGAGGGATGGGCTGAGCCTCCCGCTGAACTCCTGAACATTCTCGCCAACCTTGAGGAGAAGGACCTTGCAGGTGTTGACCTCGTTACTGTGAGGGTGCTCTTGAGGTTTCCCGCCGATGTCCTGAAGATTGAGGAGCTCGTGAAGTCTGAATTTGACGTTGACCCTTCACGATCCCTGCCGTCAGACTCAGGCACTCTCAGAGACCCGCGGCGTTTCGGCTATCCTGCTGTTGTGTACATTCTCTCACTCTCACAATCACGCTCAAACCTCAAGGAATGGGCGAAGTACAAAGACCTAAACTTCAGGCTTGAACTCCGAACGATGCTCCAGGAAGTGTGGGCAACAATCCTCCCGAAAGTAAACCAGACAGTCGGAACGGCCTCAGAGGAGGAATTTACCCGTGAACTCTTCCTTTTGGGGGCAATGCTGGAGAAGGCCGATAAAGGTTTCCTCACTCTCAGGGACGAAATCCGGGAAGAGGCGTTGTTAGTCCCTCCACCTGAACGCACAGCCCTCAAGAAACCAGAAATCCAGGAGGCTGAAACACTCTTCACTGATGAGGAACTCTACCAGCTCTTCAGGGATGAGCCTTCACTCTTGGGACGCTGGAACGAGGCCGCAATAAATGCCGGGTTTCCTGAATTTACCCCAAGTGCTGAATATTTGCGTGAGAGCTTCACGAATCTTTGTGGCATTCTCAGGGCGGCAGGTATAGACACAATTTCGGAGGTCAGGAAATTCCTTGCTGACATGGAGAAAGACGACAAGGGAACTCGTCAGCTCAAGACGATTCACGAGGCATTCAGGGAAAATGAAAAGTGGAGGGTTGACCCGTTCTCGGCGTTGTTCCTGTTAGTGCTCAATTTCAGGTGGGACGGGCTCAAGGACAAGGATTTAGCGGGGCTCGGCATAAAGAAAGGCTCGGACCGTATCAGCGGTACAGACTAAGATTAGGAGGCAGTAAATCAATGCGCAGTATAATTTTATGGGCGGCAGTATCTTACCTTATAGGCTCACTTCCGACAGGCTACGTAATCACTAAACTCTTTCACAAGGACGAGAACGGAAAACGCGACAACCTCGACATTCGCACTATAGGTTCCGGCGCAATCGGTGCAACGAACGTAAGGCGTGCAATGGGTCTAGGGTGGTCATGGTTCACGGGGTTCGTCGACATCTTCAAGGGTGCGTTTGCGTTACTTCTTGTTGCGGGAATAGCTCCCCAAGAGGAACAGGAATTGCTCCGGGCAATCTCGGCTCTTGCTGTAGTCATCGGGCACAATTACCCCGTGTGGCTGAAGTTCAGGGGCGGGAAGGGTGTCGCAACAACTTACGGGACATTGTTCTTCATCTGGCCCTATGAGTCGTTTGCGGTTGTGCTTCTCTGCGCTGGCCTCTGGTATGTCATCATGGAGGTAACCCGTTATGTCTCCCTCGCGTCAATGCTCTCACTGGTGGCAATGCCCATAGGGTTCGCGATGCTTGGTGCGCCGGGAATATATATCATTGTGTCGGGTATACTTGCGGCGTTGTGTGTTTTCCGGCACAGGAGCAACATAGACAGGCTCATTCACGGAACAGAAAACAGGTTGAAGTAATCGGCGGCCTGCCTCAAGAACGGGGCAGGTCATTTTTTTTGTCCTCACCATGCTATAATCTCAACGAATAAATTCATCACTAAGGAGGTTGACAGCTTTGAATTACACTGCCATAATGCTCACAGCTCACAGCTCACAGCTCACAGCTCACAGGCACTACTATGCCCTCATAACAGCTCTTATCGGTTAATTCCCAAGCTACTACCACACACAAAGAAATATTTCCACGCAACGGAGGCGGTATCATGAAGGCCGTCCTCAAGAAATTTATGTTGCCGCTAATTGATGCGGTAATCTCACCGTTCGTCTTCATGGGAGCGTTCCTCTTCAGGTTTGTACGGAAACATATTACGGGACTTCCACTGTCCAAGAAAATACTGTTCTCTGTCGGTGTGTTCCCCATAAGAGACCACTACTATGAGCCCATGTTCAACACAAGGCATCTCCGGCATTCTCTCAGGGATGACAGGGAGCTTCCGGGAATCGACTTCAACGACTCCCTACAGCTCGAAATACTTCGCTCGTTCAGCTACAACGATGAGCTTGCGGCAATACCAACAGAAAAGCCATCAGGAGGCTCAAGGGAATACTACTACAACTGCGGGGCTTACTGCTCAGGGGACGGGGAATATCTCTACAGCATGGTTCGGAAGTTCAGGCCGTCGCGTATTATCGAGGTTGGTTCAGGGTTCTCCACACTCATGATCAACAATGCCATTTCCCGGAACGTTCAGGAATGCGGGGGGTACAGCTGCGTTCACGAGTGCATAGAGCCATACGAGCAGCCTTGGCTTGAGACACTGCCGGTTAAGGTGATACGTTCGAGGCTTGAGGATGTTGACAGGGAAATATTCAGGGAGCTGGGGAAAAATGACATGCTCATAATCGACTCGTCCCACATTATACGCCCGCAAGGTGATGTAGTAACTGAGTACCTGGAAATTCTCCCGGTTCTTACCTCCGGGGTAATCGTCCACGTTCACGACATATTCACCCCGAAAGACTACCTCGACAGCTGGCTATATGATGACGTGAGGCTATGGAATGAGCAATATCTTCTTGAGGCGTTCATGACGTTCAACAGTGAGTTTGAGATTTTGGGGGCACTGAACTACCTTACGCACCACTACTACAATGAGCTTGCCGAAAAATTCCCGGTCTTCAGCCGACAACCAGGACGTGAGCCCGGAGCTTTCTGGATAAGACGCAAATAACCCACGAAAACCCCGGCATGGTAAAATCTCAGGAAATCCATAAATCACAAGGCAGAAAAAATCCATGAACGAAAAAAGCATACTAGCCTGCGAAACTGTAGACCTCAATGAAGAAGAAGGCTCACTTGTTATTCTTGACCAGACGAAATTGCCGGGTGAGGCAAAACTCCTTCATCTCACGGAAATTCACGACATCAGGGACGCAATATATACCCTCAAAGTCCGGGGAGCTCCTGCCATAGGAATCGCCGGGGCATTCGGTCTATACCTTGAGGCCATGAAGATTAACGCCAACGACTGGGAGGAGTTCTACCACCAGCTTCACGAGGCCAAGGAGTACCTCAACGCCTCACGACCCACAGCAGTCAATCTCTCGTGGGCACTGGAGAGGATGGAGAACGTCGCAACCTCCAACAAGTTCAAGCCCCTCGCCGAAATCCGGGAGTTACTCCGCCGTGAATGCCTAGCCATAAAATCCGAAGACACAGAAACATGCAGGCTCATCGGTGAACATGGCCTGACGCTGATACATGACGGGGCCGGAATACTCACTCACTGCAACGCCGGGCAGCTCGCTACCTCGAAATACGGGACTGCACTAGCTCCCATACACTTGGGACGTGAAAGGGGAATGAACTTCAGGGTGTATTGCGACGAGACAAGGCCGCTCCTTCAGGGCGCAAGGCTGTCAGCGTTCGAGCTAATGGCTGACGGTGTAGATACCACTCTGATTTGCGACAACATGGCCTCGCAGGTCATGAAGAACGGATGGGTTGATGCTGTCTTTGTGGGGTGCGACAGGGCGGCGGCTAATGGTGATGCCTGCAACAAGATAGGGACTTCAGGACTCGCAATCCTCGCGAAACATTACGGCGTTCCGTTCTACGTCTTCTGCCCGGCCTCAACCGTCGACATGAACACGAAGACCGGCCATGACATAGTGATAGAGCAGAGACCCCCGGAAGAAATCACGGAAATGTGGTATTCCCGGAGAATGGCTCCCGAAGGCGTGAAGGTCTACAACCCTGCGTTTGACGTTACGGAAAATGAGCTTATTTCCGGGATTGTTACTGAGTTCGGGATTGCAAGGCCGCCATATTCCGAGAGCCTCAAGGAAATTCTCACGACAGGAGGGAAGCCCAGTAGTCCGCGCCCTTGATGTCAGCCTGAAAGCCTGTGAGCCTCGCTATGTACTTGCCCAGTATGTCGGTCTCAAGGTTGACCACACCGCCAGCCCTGAGACTGCCCAATGTCGTGGCCTCAAGCGTCGAGGGTATCAATCCCACCGAAAAACTCTCACTCCCTGCGTCAATCACCGTCAGGCTCACCCCGTCAATGGCAACGCTGCCTTTCTCCACGATTCCGCGCAAGAGCTCCATGTTCTCAGGGACAAATACAGCCTCCCTTGTCTCTGTTCCGCGAAGTTCCCTCAGTGTCGCGATGCCGTCAACATGGCCAAGTACCAGATGACCGTCAAGCCTGTCGGTGAGTCTCATGGCTCGTTCAAGGTTGACGCGAACGCCCGGCCTCAAGTTACGGTTGAACCATGTGCGCGTGAACGTCTCGTGCATCATCTCAACGTCAAAGCTCACTGAGTCATGACGCGTTACCGTGAGACATGCACCGCTCACACTCACAGACTGCCCAAGAACTAGCTCACCAGAAATTTCCCCGGCCTCAACCGTCAACGTGTAGTACGTTCCTTTACGGGTGAAGCTCCTAACTGTCCCTGTTGCCTCTATAAGTCCTGTGAACATTCCCTGATAATTCTTCCTTCCGTCATGATGTCGTCCCCAAGTATCTTTGATCTCACACCCTCAAGCCTGAAAGCGTCCCTGACCTCCGGGAAATTCAGGCCGAGCGTTATTGCCTGACCTTCTCCGAGTATTCGCGGCGAAATGAAGAACGCCCCATAATCCGCCAAGCCCTCACGGATGAACGCGCTCAATACCGCAGGACCTCCCTCAACCATGAGCGTCAACACTCCCATTCCAGCAAGACACTTCAACACCTCGTGAAGGTCTATCCTCCCGTCATTGCAGGGAAGCCTTGAGACATTAGCACCTGATGCCCTGAGTGCCTCCTCATTCCTGCGGGGGGCACCTTCTGAGGTGAGTATGAGGCATTTTCCGTCATGGCCGATGACTTTGGCGGCTGCTGGTGTTGAGAGCCCGGCATCAAGAATTACACGAAGAGGGTTAATGCCCTTCACGTGCCTCACTGTGAGTTCAGGGTCATCACGCAAAACTGTGTTCACCCCGACAAGTACAGCGTCATTCTCTGAGCGTATCCTGTGAGCCTCAGTCCGTGAAAGTATCCCGGTGATCCACTTGCTCGACCCGTTGGACAGGCATAACCTGCCGTCGAGGGACATTGCCGCCTTCAACGTAACGAACGGCCTGCCCCGTGTATGTACTGAGACAAAGCCGCGGTTCAGGAATTTCGCAGCCTCCTCAAATTCCCTGTGAAGCTCCGTAACTTTTATCCCGGCCTCCCGCAGTATCTCTATACCTTTTCCGTTGACCTTTGGGTTAGGGTCTCTCATTGCCACGATGACCTCACTCACTCCCTCACTCACCAGACGATTAGCACACGGTGGAGTTTTCCCGTAGTGTGAACAAGGCTCAAGGGTAACGTAAACAGTTGAGCCCCTCACGTCCTCGCTGTGTGTCTTCGCGTCATTGAGTGCCTCGATCTCAGCGTGTGGGCTGCCGTGCTTTTGGTGCCAGCCTTCGCCGATGATGCGGCCGTCCTTGACGATAACACAGCCTACCATTGGGTTGGGGGAAGTCCTGCCCATTCCGAGGGGAGCTAATGACAGTGCACGCCGCATATATGTACCGTGCAAGATTTGATGCCTCCATATGAGATTAAGCCTGAAATTTTTTGCCCTGTATTTTATCCGCAAGGTGTATCATTGACAATTATTTTTCTTTCAGGAGGATCTATACACTTTGAATGCCAGAAGAATTTTTCTCCTTACCCTCTCAATCGCAATAACCCTCACATTCACAGGAACATCACTGCCAGCAACAAGAGCATCAAGGCAGCCCCGCAGCTCCTACGACATCATCATAGCAGGCGGCGGAACAGGCGGCATCTCTGCGGCAATACAGGCGGCAAGAATGGGTGCAAGCGTCCTTGTCGTCGAGGGCACTACATGGATCGGCGGGCAGGCAACAGCGGCAGGTGTCTCCACGATGGACGACATGAGCAGGCAGAAGAGCGGCATATACCTTGAGTTCATCAACAGGGTAAAGAGCTATTACGACTCACGGGGCAAGTCAATGGGCACTTGTTACTGGGACAACAGGACGTTAGCATTTGAGCCTCATATAGGGCAGGAGGCTTTAGTGTCCATGATAAACGAGGCAAGGCGGCGCGGAACTCTCGAATTTCTCATGACCTCAGAGATTACCAGCGTCCAGAAAGACAAGCGGACAATAACCGGCGTAACTGTCAGGACACCATCAGGCACCCGGAACTATTCCTGCAAGGTACTTATTGACGCGACAGAGTACGGGGACATTCTGCCGCTCACGAATACACCATACAGGGCGGGAAACTCAATCTCGAAGTTCCTCAACCCCGACGCGATGATTCAGGACATAACATGGACTGCGGTAATACGGAAATACCCCGGAGGTGTCCCGGATTACCTCAGGCCCGAAATGCCATTGCCCGGCTATGACTTGGCGAGACGTAACTATGAGAGCCTTGTTTCTGCTGACGGAAACAACTTCAGGAATGTCTACCCCGTACAACTCCCGGTGAACTTCATGACCCACAACGCATATAGGGGATTACCTGACAGCTCCAACCCATACAGTTACGACGCAAGCAGGGAAAGCAGGGAGTACATCACCAAGACAAGCGTTAATTGGGGGAACGATTACCCCGGAGCTTACTCATGGACAAACGGGAAAAGAGGCCTCCCTGTGAGCTACTTGGAGAACAGGAACTTGAGGCTTCAGGTTGAACGCGAGGCACTCATCAAGACGTTGCACTTCATCTACTACATACAGAACGAGTTAGGCGAGCCGTGGTCAGTAGCTGATGACGAATACGCGAACAGGATTTTGCCCGAAGCCGCAAGAAACCTCCCCAGGGACTGGCAGGAAATAGTACGGAGAATGCCCGTGATGCCCTACGTCCGGGAAAGCCGCCGCATAATCGCCGAGCATACCCTGACATCACAGGAGCTTCTGCAAAATTCATTGAGCTACAGGGACGGACATACAAGCCGTGAGTTTTCCGACGCTATAGCAATCGGGGGCTATATCCTCGACCTTCACGGGGCTAACACTGATGCAGATATGGACTGGGAGTTTGAGGAGCGCACGAGGTCTCAGGAGATAAACCGGCCAAGAGGTCCGTTTCAGGTTCCGATGGACGTACTGATACCGAACGAGACAGACGGGCTTATTGCCGCCGAGAAGAACATTTCGGCAACGAGGCTTGCTGCCGGGGCATTGAGGCTTCAGCCCATCACCATGATGACCGGGCAGGCTGCCGGGGCACTTGCTGCAGTGAGCGTGAGGGACGGGAGATTGCCGCGTTATGTCCACCCTATGCGCGTACAATGGGAGCTTCTCAGGTCAGGGGTTGCCTTGTCGCTGTGCCACTACTCGGACGTTCCACCTGAACACAGGCTGAACAGGAGCGTTCAGATCTCGAACATGTACGGACTAGTTGCCCCGAAGGAATACCCTCATGCGCCGTCATACAGGATTGACGACATGGATGACCCGGTTCTTGCGATGGCACTGATACGTGGTGCGGACAAGGGAGTTTTTGGGGTTGACGACATGATAACGAGGGAAGAGGCCGCTGTGATTCTTGGGAATGCGCGGAAGGCAGCGGGAACTCAGGACAAGGGCACTATACTTGACGGGAAGATGCACAACTTCATATCCCGCGGAGATTTCGCGAAGGCAGTATGTGATGCTTTCCCAATGCTGAGAGAGACAGAGCCCCCGGAGAAATCACGAGCCCCCTTCAGGATTCCGAAGAACAGAAATTCAGAGTATGCCGAAATTCTGGGGAGGCTGGGAATTCTTGATGTCTATGCACGTGATGGGGAGTTCTTCTACGGGAGGCCGGTAACGAAGGGCGAGGCATGTGATATTGTCGTGAGGGCTTGTGTTGTGGCTGTTGGGATTTGAGCGCGCTATAAGTGAGTGATAGAATTTCCGGCGGTTATCCCAAAAAAATTTATCTCATTCAGGGAGTGTATTTCACGCTATGCAGGACAGCGGTATTCTTGAACGTATGAAGAGCTTTGAGGAGTATCTTGATTCCGAAATATCCGTGCGGAAGAATGCAGGGACTCACAAAATGATGAGGAGCAGGACGGACTTTGTGGCCATTATGCAGCTCTACAGGTGCGGCCTGAAGAACGAGGCTTCATTTGAGGGCCTCAAGAAATCAGGAGACATTGACACAGCCCAGGCAGTCAAGCATGTCCTGGATGCTCTCGACATATACAGCTTTGGCTTCCTTTCGAGGTGGTCGTCAAGCGTGAAACAATATGCCGACGGTCTCATATCCCTTCAGAAAGAAGGCAGGGAGAAAATCACAAAGGATGATTTTACGTCCCTTCTCCGCCTCAAGACCAAGAAGAGGCCCTACGTTGTGGCGGCACTCACACTTTTCACCGAAGGCTGTGGAGATGACTTCACCCCGCGCGCGAAACTCAGGGAATACCTCGAAATCATGAACCCTGAACACACAAGCCAGCTCTGCAGTATGCTCCTCCTCACCCTTGCGCCGAAACGCCGGGACAATGACGGGACAGCCTCACAGCCCGCCAGTGATTCCGGCCATGAAGTCCCTTCCCCCGGAACGTCCGGGCTCATTGACCAGATAGACACACTCAAGGCTGAACTTGAGAGTGCATACATACGCCTAAATTCCAGTGAGGAGAACTGCAGGATGCTTCAGGAGGAAGGCCATGAATCGGCCATGAACGAGGTCTTGAGGCTGATGAACTCCCCGGCCTCCGGGAAACTCATAGACCAGTTTGCGAAGGCTGAAAAGACACTGAAACAGCTCCAGTCAGAAAAGAAAGAGATACCCGGAGATCTCACTGTTCTTTCAGTGTGCGTAAAGATATTCATGCGGACAATGAGAAATGTTTTCGGCGTTGAACCTGTCATGACACCCGGCGAAATTCTGGAGATAAACCTTGACCAGGCCGTAACGAGATATTCATACAGCGGCTCAGAGTTTGAGGGCGGCGAGTTCAAGAAGGTAGAGGTTACTGCTCCCGGCTGGAAGAGGGGCGACGAGATATTTTCACTTCCTGAGGTAATCGAGCTCCACGAATAGACCAAAAATAGAAAGGGGATTGACACGATGCCGCAGCTATATTTCGGCATAGACTTGGGCACGACCAATTCAGTTGCCGCTTGGGGACAAAAGAACAAGGACGGAAAATTCATCACTAGAGCCGTGGATCTCAGAGTTCTTGACGAGCGGAAAGTCCCAAGAAGAAAAACGATACTTCCCTCCTGCGTGTATTTCGGGAAGAATTTCGGGAAGGAAGGTGAGCCTCCAATAGTCGGGGATTATGCACGAACAATGCTAAGCACTCAGAGTCGGCGCGTCATAAAATCCGTAAAGAGCTTAATGGGAACTGATGCTGTCTTCATGATTGACGACGAGAAATTAACCCCGGCTGATGTCTCATCGTACATACTGAGGCAGATAGCAGTATCATCACGTGAATTTAGTCTTGGCGCAAACTTTGATGATGCAGTGATAACCGTTCCTGCGTCATTCGACACCGACCAGAAGGGAGACACGATCAAGGCCGCGGAGCTTGCGGGTTTCAGGGTAAAGGAAGAAGACGGCTCACCCCGGAACCTCCTGCTGAACGAGCCGATTGCCGCGCTCTATGACTTCCTCAACAGGCAGGACACAGGAGAAACACCCCCAATGCTGGATCTCTCGTCGCCGAAAGTTATCCTTGTGTTCGACATTGGCGGCGGGACGCTTGATGTCTCGTTGCACTCTGTGAGACGAAGCCCCTCGGACACTCCCGGAATGCTCCCGTACCTGATAGAGCACTACGCAATCTCAAGGCATACACTTTTGGGCGGCGATAATTTTGACCTTCTCCTTCAGAAATTCCTGATGGGCAAGGTGAAAGGAGTCGACATAAACAGCCTCAATGAGACGAGGGCAGAGCTCTTCAGGAGTGAGTTCCTTGCTGAGGCTGAGGCGGCAAAGATAGCCCTTAACTCCCAAGTGGAGAACTACAGGATGCTTGGCCAGGATTATGGCAACCTGACCTATGACGTTATGATGAACTTCATAGCGAACACGGCCCTGACGTTCGAGTATACCCTTAGCGTTGACGAGTACAGGAAAATCATGGAGCCCTACCTTGCGCATGATCTTACGATGAAGTCCCTTGATGATTTCGACTCGCTTTCAGGACGTACGGAGAACATCATCTACCCTATACTTGACGTTCTCCACAAGACCCGTGAGAACCGCGGAAATATCCCGGCGATTGACGCTGTCCTGATGAACGGGGGAATGTCGAAGCTCTTTGCTGTGCGTGAGAGGATACAGGAATTTTTCGGTTTCCCGCCGCTTGAGGTAGGCGACCCTGACCTTGCCGTTGCACGTGGTGCGTCAGTCTATCACTACTGGCTGCACATGGGCGTGAAAGTTCCTGAGATACAGAATGACGATATTGGCATAGAGCTGCAGGGCGGAAATGTCTTCAAGCTCGTGAAGGCCGGGGCATCTCTTCCGTTTGAGTCTGAGGCTTTCGAGTTTGCCGTCCCAGAAGAAGGCATGACGTGGCTTGACCTTCCGTTCTACAAGGGGACACGGAACGACACACAGCCCCCAAACCGGCGCATAGCATCGAGGCGAATACACTTCAGTTCAGCCCAGCCCGAAGGCACTCCGATAGACATTAAAGCCTCCGTGAATGAGGCAGGTATGCTCACGCTGAAGGTCTGGAATCACGACACCGGCGAAATTTACCCTGTCAGCAACGTATACACTGACAGGACGGAAGCACACAAGCCACTCGTTGAGTTCTCAGCACCGGGTGGTTTCGTGAAGAAGCCAGTAGCTCCCATAGTTCAGACAGGCGAGCGAAGGGACATCGCAAACCTCATGAGGCAGTACACGAAGACGGGGAATGAATTTTACGTGAACACAACCGTACCATTTGCCGCAGGAATATACAGCTCAAGGCTGAAGGAGCTTGAGGCAAAAATCGAGTCGGCCTCAAACAGCGGTGAGGCAGTCGCTGAAATGTCGGGGCTCATGACCAGCTACCACTTTCTTGCTGGACGTGCCGCAAGAATGCTCGGAAGGCTCGGAAGGGTTGCAGACCCAAAGAGTGCTTACAGGGCCCGGCAGAACCTTGAGGCTTTCAGCAGCCCGAAGGTCATAAGACAGGCCATGAGGAACGACGACAACAGGAACAGGAAACTTGAAGCCCACGCAATGGCCATACAGGCACTAAGCATACTCTACCGGCACTTACAGCTTTTGGGTGAGGAAAGACCTGACGATGAAAGAACGTTCATTGACCTCGTGAACCTGAAGCCATTTCCCAACGAGGCACCGGGGCGCGAACTATGCTATGCGCTCGGACGCACGGGACATTCACCCGAAGCACTCACTAAAGTATCTCAGTACCTCACGAGCAGCAGGACAGGCGAGAAGATAGCTGCTTACTGGGCAATGGGAAGGATAGCCAGCCGCGAAAGACACGACAAGTGCCCCGCATCACTCCTTGAGGAAATGCTGCCCTCAATGTTCAGGAATCTCAACCTTGAGGATCACACTCACATTCTCGGCAACGGTGTCTACGCCATAGGTGAAATGTGCGACCAGAGGATACCCGGTGAAAAGGTCTCCCCAAGAATGCGGAACATGGCCGATGATTTCCTGAGCTTACTTGCAGAGAAACTTGACGGTATCGAGAAGTACAAGAATGTTATTGCCTTCCTTAAGACTTCACTTAACATGATAAGGGGAACTGAGCTCAGCACCGAACAGAAAGAACACCTCCTCACCATAAGGACGGCTAACCAGGGATAACCCCGGCCATGAACGAATGAATTAGTATCCTGCCCCTGAAACTCTCAGGAGCGGGATTTTTTCTGCCCGAAAAATAGCGACACTCCCATAACCACGAACGACAGGATTATTCCGCACGTCGAGGCATTGAGCTTAACCCCCAAGACCTCAAGGGACCCCCCAAATCCCCCGTAGGTCATGTACACCGTCAGTGCAACCCCAAGAACCGCCGACAATACAGCCCCGAAGTTCGATGCCCTATCGGTGAAGAGCCCGAAGATTAACGGTGCAGAGAGTGAGACGCTCATCAATGAGTAAAATATAGTGAGTGCTGAGATGATGCTCTCAAGCCTCAAGGCAAGGACTACACCGATTGCCCCGCAGATTAGCGTGATGATTCGTGAGAGACGGAGCAAAGCCCTGTCAGTAATTCCGGGAGTGATGAAACGCTTGATGATGTCGTTTGTGAGTGAGCCCGCAAGCATGTAGAGCACAGTATCGGCAGTGCTGACCTCAGCCGCGAAAATTCCCGCAAGAGCAAGTGAAGCCGCAAAGAATGGCATCATGTTCTTCATGGCCGAAGGAAGAGCCAGATCTGCCCGCGACAAGTCAGGGAAGCACGAATACGCCGACATACCAATAATCACGGGGATAACTGCGAACAACAACTGAACCAGACCGTTCCACGCAGTGCCAACCTTCACAGAATGTTCATCTTTGGCGGCAAAGACCTTCCCGATTAGTCCCGGCGAAATGAAGAATGACGGCACCAGCATAACGATATAGCCGATTATTGCGGTGCTGCCCATGCCGAAAAAGTCAAAGTATGATGACCTGCTCACATTGGCCTTTATACCCTCGAAGCCTCCCGCGTAATTCCAGACGAACGGAACAGCAACGATGAACCCCGCAAGTATCACTGCAACCTCAACGATATTCACGACCGCGCTGGAGAGAAGCCCCCCCGCCGCAAAGTAGAGCGTCGTAACAACAGCACCGATAACCACGCCCTGAGTCTTGGGGATGCCCGCCACAACGTCAAGTATCCAGGCGATGCCCAGCAATTGCCCGGAGAAGAGTGCCAGAGTTCCCACCGACATCATGAGCGAGATTATCCCGGAGAATGCCCGGCTGTAACGCGCATCAAGGTAGTCGCTGAGGGTGTAGTAGTTGTGCTCCCGTGCAATGCGCCAGATTTTGGGCCCGACAATGAACGCAAGAACCATTGAGCCGATGCCTGAGCTGCCTATCCACCACCATGCTGATATTCCGTGAGTGTAGGACAGTGCCGCTACTCCTACCGTTGAGCCCGCGCCCAGGTTTGCCGCGATTAACGTCGTGAAGAGAAGCCCGGAGCTGAGATTGCGACCGGCAACGAAGAAGTCAGAGGCTGATTTTGCCTTCCGCCCGATGAATGCACCAAGTGCTACGAGAATTACTGCGTAGATGAATATGAATGACAGCATGAATGTTTTTCCCCTTCCTGAGTGAAGATACGAAAAAACCCTGCTCAGATTGTCATTGTCTAAACAGGGTTTAATATCTTCCGTCGTCTTAAAGTTTATTGGCTGGGAATCAGGGATTCGAACCCCAATTACTTGATCCAGAGTCAAGCGTGCTGCCGTTGCACCAATTCCCAAAGTCTGAACTGCTTGATTTCCTCAAAGCACCAGCAAATTTTATCAGCAAACCCGAAAAAGTCAACTCACTCTGCTATAATCACCCCGAAATAATCACACCAACACGAAAGGATTTCACTTCAACATGTCAGGAAAAAGGGTACTTGTTACGGGAGGCGCGGGGTTTATCGGGTCTCATCTTTGTGAGAAGCTGTTAGAGCAGGGGAATGACGTTATCTGTGTGGACAACATGTTCACGGGGCAGAAGAGAAATATCCGCCACCTCATGAAGAACGATTACTTTGAGTTTTTGCGGAGGGACATAATCGAGAACATCTATGTGGAGTGCGACCAGATATACAACCTTGCGTGCCCTGCCTCGCCTATTCACTACCAGTACGACCCCATAAAGACCAGCAAGGCCAACTTCATGGGTGCACTGAACACTCTAGGGCTCGCGAAGAGATGCCACGCAAGAATCCTCCAAGCCTCAACGTCCGAAGTCTACGGAGACCCTGAAGTCCACCCTCAGCCTGAGAGCTACAGGGGCTGCGTGAACACAATCGGGATACGCTCATGCTACGACGAGGGCAAGAGGATAGCCGAGACATTGTTCTTTGACTACCACAGGCAGCATCATGTTGACATTAAGGTCGTCCGAATCTTCAACACCTACGGGCCAAGAATGAGGCCAGACGACGGAAGGGTAGTGAGCAACTTCATCGTTCAGGCACTCAGGGGTCAGGACATCACGATTTACGGGGACGGCACGCAGACTAGGAGCTTCTGTTTCGTGAGCGACCTTGTGGAGGGTATGATCCGAATGATGAACAGCAGGGAGGGTTTTACCGGGCCGGTCAACCTGGGCAACCCCGGAGAATTTACGATGCTTGAGCTTGCTGACCTAGTGATTAAGCTGACAGGCTCGCGCTCGAAAATCGTATATATGCCGCTCCCTGAAGATGACCCGACGCAGAGAAAGCCAGTAATCGACCTCGCGAAGAAGGAGCTTGACTGGGAGCCCACCATAAAACTTGAGGACGGCCTGAAGGAGACTATAGAGTACTTCAGGAACACGATAGATGTATAGGCATTTCTTCAAGCGTCTCTGTGATGTAGTGCTGGGATTGCTGGGGCTTGTGGTGCTCTTTCCCGTGATGCTTGCGTGCATAATCATCATCAAGTGTGAGGACAGGGGCCCGGCATTCTTCAGGCAGAAACGTATCGGCAGGCACAAGGTACCCTTCAGCATGTACAAGTTCCGGTCTATGAGGATGGACACTCCCCACGACACACCGACACACCTCCTCGCCAACCCTGAACAATATATCCTCAAGTGCGGAAGATGGATGCGGAAGTACTCACTCGATGAGCTGCCCCAAATCCTGAACATCCTTAAGGGTGATATGTCGGTAGTCGGGCCACGTCCTGCACTCTGGAATCAGTATGACCTTGTCGCCGAACGTGAGAAGTACGGGGCTAACGACATAAGGCCGGGCTTGACGGGCTGGGCGCAGATTAACGGGCGCGATGAGCTGAGCATTGAGGAGAAGGCGAAACTTGACGGCGATTATGTGAGGCTTGAGGGTTTTGCGTTTGATGCAATGTGCGTGTTCAGGACGGTATTTAGTGCGGCAAGACATGAGGGAGTTATTGAGGGAGGCACCGGGGCGATGAGGTGAGGGCTAAATTACCCCTTCCGTCTCCCTGATACTCCCCACCAAGTCATAGAGCCTGTAGTTCTCCCTGTAACTGCTAAGGCTCATGTCATACGCGAGAGACCCGAACGCCTTGTTGACGAGGCCGGAAAAGTTCGCAAGCAACTTCAGCGGAAGTTCACAGCCCGGAAGAAGCAATATCTTTCTGCCGTGAAGCTCCGCAATCATCCTCACCATCCCGGACGTGCAGGAATATTCCCCGTTCTGTGGCCAGAATACCCCCCGCTCATTGTTCGAGACCATCAGCCTGACGAACTCCGCAAAATTCTTCACGTAGAGCATTGACCGCGCATTGTGCACCTTCGGGAAAACAGGAAGCCTCCGTGCAAGTTTCGAGAGCACCGGGTAATTCCCCCTGCAGTTTCTCCCGTAAATCATAGGGCACCTCAGAATGCACACCCTGAACTTTCCACCGTCATCGAGTGGCGCAACCATACCTTCAGCCTTCACCTTGCTGTCCCCGTAAAAGCTCTCAGGATTCAGGGGAGTATCGCGGGTAATGACCTTCTCCCGTCCTATGGGTGCAGATTTCCCGTAGACGATTGACGAGCTCATGAACACAAATTGATCCACGCCGTCATTCATGGCCTTCTTTGCCGTCTCAAACGCAAGCTCTGAGTTCACACGGTAATATAGCTCCTTGTCCGCTGACTTAGTCGAGTCATGGGCAATCCCTGCAGTGTGTATCACCGCGTCAAAACGTGAAAAGCTCTCGGACTTCCACCCTTCACCCCGCAGGCTTATTGTCCGGGTCTCGTACTTGTCCGGCCATGCTGAGAGGTATTCAGTGAGTGCCCTGCCTGTGTAGCTGTTTGAGCCTGTGATTAGTATTCTCTTCATGATGGCAAAAAAATACCCTCCCGTTTGACTGAGAGGGCAATAATTTTCTTGGGTTAATGTGCCGTAGCTGTGTTGTCCCGGACTTTGGCGGTGAATAGTTCCTTCCAGCAGTGTGAGACTACCAGAATCGCCAGCGTCATCAATGCCAGGGCGATAATGAGCTGTAACCCGTCAACCATGAACACGAAGCTGCCTGCACCCAACTTCAAGATTATGTTGTAGACGCTAATTACCAGAGCCGACATAGTAACTACGAACATGAACGTCATCGGCACGTAGAGCATCCATCCCTTGCGCCCCGTAACTCTCAGGAACACCGCAAGTGCCGTAAGCACCAACGCACTCAAGAGCTGGTTAGCCGCCCCGAACAACGGCCAGATGCTCGCATAACCCGCAAGGCAGAGTGCATACGCCAGGGCAAGCGTTATGATTGTGGCCACATAACTGTTCGTGATGATGCCCACAAGGAAGCCCTTAGTCTCACCTTCAGACGGCGCGAAAAGTTCCTGCCATGACATGCGGCCTATTCTCGTTACTGCGTCAATTGTGGTCATGGCCAGTGCCGAAACGCACATCATGATTACGCACGTCGAGATATGAGCAGGAAGCCCGAACATCGTGAAGAAGCCTCCTACAGCATTCCCGAAAATCTGGAACGGTGTACCTGTGGGAAGTCCTCCGCCCTGAGCCGCCGAACAAGCTATAACCAGTGAGACAACGCCGAGCAGTGTCTCTACAAGCATTGCACCGTAGCCGACAGTGAGCATGTCGCGTTCATTGGCGATTGACTTTGACGACGTGCCGGATGATACGAGGCTGTGGAAACCTGAGACTGCCCCGCAAGCTATAGTGATGAACAAAATCGGGAACAATGGCTGATTCTTGACCGTCCAGCCTGCGAACATTGGCATCTGTATTTCGGGGTTGGCGATGATTATTCCTATTGCCCCGCCGAATATCATTCCCAGAAGTAGAAAGACGCTCAGGTAATCGCGGGGGTGCTTGAGGAGCCACATGGGAAGAACCGAAGCAATGAAGCAATACGCGAAAACGACATAACGCCACGTCTGAGCATCATAGTAGAGAGGGTTGGCGATGCCTGCCCAGAGCATGGCAACAACGAGGATTACCCCCACTATGAACTTGGGGAGCTCGCCTGTCTTCATGAACCTGATGAAGATTCCGAAGACCATTGCCGCAAAGATGTATATCATTGAGATTGAAGCCGCCGCCGCACCGGGGACGTTCTGCCCGCCGTCTTTGGTGAAGCCGTTGAACGTTCCCGCAAGAATGTCCGCGAACGCCGCAATGACTAACAGCGTGAAGAGCCAGCAGAACATCAGGAAGAGCTTGCGCCCGGTCTTGCCTATGTAACGCTCAATGATGAGACCCATAGACTTGCCCTCGTTCTTGACGGAAGCATAGAGAGCCGTGAAGTCCTGGACAGCCCCGAAGAACACGCCCCCGACAAGAAGCCACAGGAACGCAGGAAGCCACCCGAACATTGCCGCAATAATCGGGCCAGTTACAGGGCCTGCACCTGTGATTGAGTTGAACTGATGGGAGAACACCGTAAACCTTGAGGCAGGTACGTAATCTTGTCCGTCCTCGTACTTGTAGGCCGGGGTCTGAGCTGAGGGGTCAATGCCCCAGGTCTTCACGAGCCAGCGGCCATAGAGCAAATACGCCAGCACAAGCACTACTGCCGCTATGCCGACGAGCGTCAATCCGTTCATGAAAAATATTCCTTCTTTCAGCGTGAAAAATTAGGCGTGAATATAGCACCGTCAAAATTTTCTGTCAAACAGGCCATGACAGGCACAAAAAAAGAACCGGGAACATTTTTTGATGGATGCTCCCGATTCTGTCGTTCTCGTTATCTTGGTCGGGGCGAGAGGATTCGAACCTCCGACCTCATGGACCCGAACCATGCGCGCTAAGCCAGACTGCGCTACGCCCCGTGAATCACACTGCGCATTCTACCACGCTCAAATCACCCCGTCAAATCAGCCCTTACGGGGTCAAACCATCACTTGATGCTCACGAGTTCAGCTCTTCACCCTCACTTGAGGCGACCACAGCACAGACCGCAGTATCACCCATGACGTTGAGGCACGTCCTCGCAGCGTCAAGGATCACGTCAATACCCGCAACTAACGCGATGCCCTCAATGGGAAGCCCTACGCTCGTGAGTACCAGTGTGAGCATAATCAGCCCCGCGCCGGGAACTCCTGCCGTCCCGACTGATGCCAGAGTCGCAGTAACCACTATTCCGATCTGCATCTGAAGCGTCAGGGGAATGTTGAACGCCTGAGCCACGAAAAGCGCACAAACTCCCTGATAGAGTGCTGTACCGTCCATGTTGATTGTTGCTCCCAACGGAAGAACGAACGAGCTCACACCTTCAGACACACCGAGATTGTCGCGGACGTTCGAGAGTGTTACGGGGAGCGTGCCCGAACTTGAGCGCGTAACGAACGCCGTTATTGCCGCCTCCTGTACTCCCTTGAAGTACCACATCGGTGATCTACGGCAGAAGACTACGAGCATTCCCGAATAGACGATCACAGCGTGGATGATACAGCCGATATAGACCGCCGCAATGACCTTCACGAACGGTGCAAGTATAGCGAACCCGAATTTTGCCGCAGTAACAGCAATCAGTGCGAACACACCGTAGGGAGCAAAGCCCATGACCATGTGAGTAACTGAGTACATGACCTCGGCGACATTCTCGAAGAAGTCGGAGATCTTTTTGCCGCGCTCGCCAGCAAGTATGCACGCAACTCCGAAGAACAATGCGAAAACGATAATCTGTAGCATGTTGGCATTGACCATTGACGCGATGGGGTTGGTCGGGAATATGTCGAGTATAACATCAACTAACGGTTTTGCCTCACGTGCCGAAGCCTGAAGGTCTCCCGGAATGTTCATGCCTGCCCCGGCCTGGAAGAGATTTCCGCACGCAAGACCTATCACGATTGCCACCGCCGTAGTGATGAGGTAGAGTGCTAGGGTCTTAACGCCAATCCTGCCGAGCTTTCGGACATCACCGACTGAAGCCGCACCCGCAACAAGTGAAGCGAAGACCAGCGGGACAATGAGCATCATCAGGAGACGGAGGAATATTTTTCCCACGAGGTCAATGAACGGCATAACGTAGCCGCTCAGAACCGGGGACGATGGAACTACCGGGCCTATTGCGAACCCGAAGATTATTCCCAGGAAGAAGCCTATTGAGATTTTCCAGAGAAGGGAGATGCGCTTTTTCATGCCTGTGTTTTCTGCCATGAATAAAATCCTCCTGACTGTTTCAGAAATTTTCACATAATTATAGCCTACAATTTCCCCGAACAGCCCGGCCCCTCAAGAACACTAACGCCTTCAGTTTTTGGGATTACCCGGATTTTTTTGGCTATCCTGTCGCTTATGCCCTGAACGTGTGAGATTATGCCTATCATCCGTCCTTCACGCCTGACCTCACCAAGTGCATCAAGTGCCGCGTTTAATGCCTCCTCATCGAGCGAGCCGAACCCCTCATCAAGGAACAGCGAGTCAACTTTTGCCCTGCTCCCCGAAATCTGAGAGAGACCCAACGCAAGAGCCAAGCTGATGATGAACCTTTCACCGCCGGATAAATTATCGGTAGGGCGGATTTCACCGGGCTGTTCTTTGTCCTTCACGCTGAGCTCGAGCTCATCACTTCCGGGCGTGAGCATGAGGGTATAGCGTCCGTTCATTCGCCGCAAGTACTCGTTGGCATTGTTCACGACGAGGCCAAGAGTTATTTTCTGCGCAAAGATTCGGTACTTGTCCCCTTTCGCTGAGCCTATGAGGGTATTCAGTGCCGCCCAGTCCTCTGCCTTTGCCTTCTGTGCCTCGTATTCCTGCCTCAGACGTTCAGATTTCTCCTTCTGTGCCTTGATGTCCCTGACTGCCTGACCAAGCAATGCATCTTCCGCGTGAAGTCTCCTGATTGATGCCTCAAGCTCATTATAGCGGCGTTCGACTTCCTCCGGGCTGTCTTGTGTCAGGTTCATGGCCTTCTTTGCGTCAAGGCTCTCAATGATGCTAGCCCTTGCTCCCTGTAACATGTTGCCCTGTGCGTCAAGCTCGCGTTTTCGTGCCCTGAGCTCCTCAGCCTTTGAGGGGTTCAGGCGTGAGGCCGTAAATTCCTCCTCGCCAGAAAATCCGTTAGTCCTGAGAGCCTCGCTAAACGATGCTTCAAGACCGTCAAGCTCTGCAGTGAGTGTGTCAAGTTCCCTGCATCTGAGTTCAAGCGTCTCTTTTTCCGCCATTATGCCAGCCTCAAGGACGCTCTTTGTCCTCTCGTTTGAACGTATGCTCTCCTCAAGGCTTCTTACTCCTACGAGCCATTCATAGGCCAGCTTCATTATGTCGACCGTCCTTATGTCCCCGGAAATCCCCAAGGGCTTCACTGCCTCGTTCAGTGCAACCCTGAATAGCCCCAGCTTCTCTCGTTTGTCGGCAACCTCATCACGGAGCCTTGAACATTCCTGTGATGCCGAAACCTCTGCGGCATATGCTACACGGTATCTCTCCCTGTCAGCCTCCAGCTTTGTCTCAGCGGCCTTCAGTGCGTCCTGTGCTTTCTTGAGGGCGGCTTCCATCTTCTCAGTCTCGCGGAAAAGCTCATCAGCATTCTCACCTTCAGTGTCATGATGGGTTATTCCGGGGTGCTCAAGTGATCCGCACAATGGGCAGGGCTGGCCGTCAATGAGGCGTGAACGTTCCTGCTCAAGAACTGCCTCTGCTGTCCTTGCCCTCATGCTCATTATTTGGTCGAATATACGGCGGTAATCGTCTTCAGCCTTTTCCTTCCTTGCGCTGGACATTTTCCCTTCCGACACTATGCGTGAAGTCTCAGCCTTTGCCCTCTGGTGCTCACGTTCCGAACGTACCCGTGCCTTCTCGGTCTCGTCAACGTCCTGAGCCTGCCGGTCGAAATCATCAACAGCCGCCTTAATCCTTGCGACCATTGCATCAGGTGATTCGTCGGCATTGCCCTTGAGCCGTGAGAGCTCCTCGGCAAGTGAAGGTATAGCGTTGGAGAGCCGCAGTAGTTCCGCCTCATCCTTTGCGGTTTTCGCGAAGAGTGCATCAAATTCGCCGCGTGCCTTTGTGAGTGATGTCCTCCTCTCGTCAAGACGGACATAATCGCCCTCAATAACTGCCGAACGTTCGGATGCTTCAAGCCTCTTTCTGTCGCCCTCGAAATTCTCGCAACGCCTCTCATGGTTCGACATGGCCGCCGTATTCTGCTCCAGGTCCTGAGTGAGCTTCCTGATGTCCCTGTGCCATGCCCTGAATGCCTCGGATGCCTTGCGTTCCTCCTCAAGCCGTGAGATTTCCCCCTGAACTCGTGAGATCTCCCCCTGCACTGCCTCTTCTGTCCTTCCGTCATTGCTGGTTTCTGCCTCGTTGAGCTCCCTGCGTTTCGCGTCAAGTGCGGCGGTTTCGTCCTTGCTCCGCTGGAAGACCCTCCGGGAAATCTCGCCGTAAATCCCCGTCCCAGTGATGAGCTCCAGGACTGAGGCACGCTCATTCTTCCCGGACTTCAGGAATGCGTCAAACCCTCCCTGTTCGAGCATCACTGACTGCTTGAACTCGGCGAAGTTCATCCCCGTAATCCCTGCCACTATTGCCGGGACTGCCTGCTTCTGGTCGTCCTGAGCTTCCAGAGCCTGCCCTGTATCGGCGTAGGTGATGGTGTGCTTTGCGGGCTGGAACTTCCCTTTTGCGCGGTGCTGCTCCCACTCACAGAGGTACTTCTTCCCGTCAGCCTCAAAGATGACCTTGGCGAAACACTCAGACGTTCGCCGGGACATTATCTCGTTCGACTGGCCGCCAACCCTGCCAAGTCTCGGAGTCTGTGAGTAGAGTGCAAGACATACAGCGTCAAATATCGTAGTCTTTCCCGCACCTGTCGGGCCCGTAACGGCAAATATCCCGTCCGACGAATAGGCCTTGTCGTCAAGGTCAATGTGCCACGTCCCGCGTAATGAGTTCAGGTTCTTTAGCCTTATGTCAAGTATCTTCATGTTCTAGTTCTCCCCTGCTGCTATCTTGTGAAGTATCTCTCTGTACATTGCCTTGAAGGTCTCGCGCTGTTCCTCTGAATAGTCCCTGCCTTCAATGAGACGCTCAAACATTCTTTCGGGCGTAATGTCATCGAGTGTCTTGCCTGTGAAACCTTCAAGGTCTTCTGTGATGTCCTTATAGCTTCCCTCGTCCCTGACACTGAGAATCTCAAGAAGGGGGTAATCCCTCACATAGTCCTCAAGGCTTCCCTGAATGTCCCCGATTGCCTCGCTGCCGGTGTAGGTAACCTCAAGCCATATTGATACGTTCTCGCTTCCCAGTGCTTCAATCTTCCTGCCGATTTCCTGGACACTTCCGCCCGAAACCCTCTCCAGTCTCTGGAAAACAGGAACAGGAATTTCCTTAACGCCCGAAAAATTCCTCCCCTCGAACTCGACAATGCTTACTGTTTTTGCCGGGCCTGACGCTTCCCCGAAGGTCATAGCGACAGGTGAGCCGCTGTAACGTATGTTCTCCCGTCCTACTTCCTGCGGTGAATGGAGATGACCCAGCGCGGTATAAGCCACATCCTCCGGGAAAATGTCAGTGCCTACCTTTACTGCCGTCCCGACATAGAGCGACCTCACCCCCTCATCTTCGAGTGTCCTTCCGGCCTCAAGGAAGAGATGACCCATCGCTATAACCGGGACATCACTATCACCCCTGATTTCGAGAGCACGCCCGATTGCCCCGGAATAGTGCTTCATGATCCCGTCCTTCATGGAACGTTCAATGCTTTCCGGGTCGTCGTCAGGTGATGCCCTGCGTATGTCCCTGTCTCGTAGGTAGGGCACTGCACAGACGATGAACTCAGGCTGTCCGTCAGGGTCATAGAGTATGATTGCTTCCTTTGAGGAGTCATCATATGCCCGGCCGATGACGTGGGTCTTGCACAGCTTCATGATCTCTGCCGGTGCGTCAATCAGTGAAGGTGAATCGTGGTTGCCCGAAATAATTACTGTGTTGCGGCATGAGGTCGTGCCCAAGAACGAATAGTAGAGCTCCTGAGCTTTTGGTGAGGGTGCTGTTGTGTCGAATATGTCCCCCGACACAATGAGGGCATCAATATTTTCGCGGGCTATAACATCCTCAAGCCACGCAAAGAATTTCCTGAACTCCTCAAGACGGTCGTGCTCCTTGAGCTTTCTGCCGGTGTGCCAGTCTGACGTGTGGAGTATTCGCTTTGACATGATGGGATTGCTCACTCTCTTAATTTTTTTGGAATGAAGATATATTACAGCATAACTTGAAAGGGGGAAAATCAGAGAAAAATTTTGCTTGAATTGCTGGGTGATTTATGTATAATTTACGGAGTTACGTTACGGTACTACATGCTATATTTTCCACAATTCCACAAGAAATACACAACAATATTAAGCTATTGAATGAAGGAACGTGATGATGCCATGAAAAGAAATTCATATGACCATGACGCGCACATGAGAGAAAAAATGTCGGCGTATTCTCCAAATGCAAGCTACGAGAACGCCATAAAACTCTACAAGAGCTTCGCTACGGTATCGGGAATTGTTCTCACTGCCGCATATATCATTTCGGCGGTATTATAGCGTCGTCTTTACTCCCATAAATCCGGCTGACTTACCTGCCTTTTTTGCCGACATGTCTTGTTTCGGCCTCAAAGCAGGGAAGGTTTAGCTTGTCCAAAAATTCTTAGGCATCTTCCGTTTCATTAACCCCCAAGAAATAATATAACTCTATAAATTTTCCAGTGTGCTTTGAATTGGGCTGTGTGTGATATTATCATGGCCGTCAAAAAAATTTCCCATGAAGGAAGGAACTATTCACATGCCGGAAAAGAAAGGCAAGGCAGTACTCGCATACAGCGGTGGGCTTGATACTTCAGTCGCTGTAATGTGGCTCACTGAACAGGGCTATGACGTTATCACAATGACTGCTGACGTTGGGCAGAAGGACGTTGACCTTCAGGCGGCAAAAGCTAAGGCACTCCATAGCGGGGCAGTTAAGGCGTATATTTTTGACCTCAAGAAACGCTTTGTTGAGGATTACGTTTATCCATCGCTGAGGGCAAACGCAATGTACCAGGGAACTTATCCCCTTGTGTCGGCATTGTCCCGTCCCCTCATCGCCAAGACACTCGTAGACATCGCCAACAAGGAAGGCGCAATTGCTGTAGCTCATGGCTGCACTGGGAAGGGTCAGGATCAGGTGAGGATAGAGGTATGCGCGACGGCACTCAATCCCAAGATCAAGGTGCTTGCTCCTGTGAGGGACTGGCATTTTACGCGCGAGGCTGAAATAGAGTATGCCAACAAGCACGGAATACCAGTAAGGGCGACGGCTGCCTCACCATACAGCACCGACGACAATTTATGGGGACGCTCGATAGAATGCGGGATGCTTGAAGACCCGTGGAATGAGCCTCCTGAAGATGCCTACGAGATGACGGCCAACCCGCTTGAGGGCCCGGACACTCCCGAATTTGTGGAGATTGACTTTGAGGGAGGGATACCTTCGGGGCTTAATGGCGAGAGGATGCACGGCGTTGAACTGATCCAGAGCCTCAACAAGATAGCAGGCAGGCACGGAATAGGACGCATCGACATGATAGAAGACAGGCTTGTAGGCTTCAAGTCGAGGGAAGTCTACGAGTGCCCCGGTTCTACGGTACTTCTTGCGGCTCACAGGGCAATGGAGACCCTGACACTGGATAAGCAGGTGCTGAAGACGAAACGGGAACTTGAGATACGATTTGCCGAGCTGACGTACGAGGGCTACTGGTTCTCACCGTTGAGGGACGCAATAAACGCGTTCATGAATGACACGCAGAGATACGTGAACGGGACGGTGAAGATGAGGCTCTTCAAGGGTCAGTGTGTAGTCCGTGGGCTGAAGACCTCCAAGAGCATCTACCGGCATGACCTAGCGACGTACTCAGAGGGTGATGCGTTCGACCACTCGGCGGCTGTTGGGTTCATCAACATCTGGGGGCTTCCTGTTAGGACGTGGACATCGACATGGCCGAGACAGGATGAGGCAGAGATACCGATAGAGGCATAGACACAGAAAGAGGACAGGGGAACGCATCGGAAACATTCTCTCCTGCCCTCGTTGTTTACTGTCTCTGTTTTGCCTCCGTGTCAAGCTCCTCAAGTTTCGGTGCATCCTCGTCAGCAATCAGCTTTCCATCCCTGAAACGCAATACCCTCTCGCTCCATGTAGCTATTTCCGGCTCATGCGTAACTAGGATTACGGTTATTCCCTGAGAGTGGAGGCCGGTAAAGATATTCATGATCTCGACCGTTGTCTTTGTGTCGAGGTTTCCAGTTGGCTCGTCAGCCAGGATTATGGGAGCCTCCCCGACAATTGCCCGCGCAATCGCCACACGCTGCTGCTGACCCCCGGACATCTGTGCAGGACGGTGATGAAGCCTCTTGCCCAATCCCACACGTTCGAGCGCATTAACGGCAGCCTTCCTCCGTGCTGAACTGCTGACACCACGATAGAGCAGGGGAAGTTCCACGTTCTCGACAGCGTCAGCCCTAGATAGCAAGTTGAAGCCCTGGAACACAAAGCCTAACTTCCTGTTTCGTATGTCGGCAAGCTCGGCCTTGCTCTGATCCTTCACGTCAACACCGTCAAGCTCATAGTGTCCTGAAGTGGGAACGTCAAGGCATCCCAGAATGTTCATCATCGTAGATTTCCCAGAACCTGAAGGCCCCATGACACAGACGAACTCCCCGCGTTCAATCTTGAAGCTCACACCGTCAAGGGCATGAAGCTCAACATCACCCGTCTTGTAGATCTTCGTGAGATCCCTGACCTCGATAATGCTCATCTTGGCCGTCTTCCTCCGCGAGGTGCTCCGAAAAGTCCTCCCGTTGTTGTCGTCCCGGTGGTTACGCCTTGCTGTGCGTTGATGATGAGTTCAGTACCCTCACGCAATGCAGGGCGCGCCCTCCCAGAATCTTCCCTCACGAGCTCGACATACCGGCTGTCAGTTATCCCCGTATGTATACGCACAGGGGGCATCATGATACCGTCCCGTTCAGGCCATACAGTCCCGGTGTTGAGGGTCTTCCGCTGTGTCAGTATTTCGCGGTCGAACGATATTGTGTCCAGCAGTCCTTCAGGTGGCGTGAATCTCAGTGCCGCTACAGGAATGCGCAAGGCGTTCGAGGCTTTAGCTGTCTCTATTGACACGTTGGCGGTCATTCCGGGCTTGAGCTTGAGATCCGGGTTGCTGACGTGGATTATGACGGTGTAGGTTACTACGTTATCGCTCGTGTTCGGGGCAATCCTCACCTGAACAACCTGCCCGCTGAATGTCTCGTCAGGGAACGCGTCAACCCTGAAGGTTACGTTCTGGCCTTCCGCTACTGTTCCGATGTCGGCCTCGTCTACTTTTGTCTCAATCTGCATACGGGTCAAATCTTCGGCAACCTTGAAGAGTGTCGGTGTCTGGTATCCTGCCGCAACTGTCTGCCCTGCGTCAACCTTCCTGTCAATCACAACGCCGTTAACCGGGGAAGTTATGCGGGTATATCCGAGGTTAGTCCTTGCGCGTTCAACTGCCGCACGTCCCTGAACAACCCGTGATCTTGCCTCCTCAAGTGCCGCACGCTTCATGTCTACGTCCGTCTCGCTGGTGTCAACTTCACTGCGGGCAATGAGCTTCTTGCTGTAGAGCTCCCTGTTGCGCCTGAGCTTCCTTTGTGCGTCCTCAAGTGATGCCTGGGCACTCCGAACACCTGCCTGATAGACCGCAAGGCTTGCCTCTGACTCACTGAGGGTGAGGCGTGAGACTGACGGGTCAACCAGCGCGATTAACTGCCCGGCCTGCACCTGTGAGTTGAAGTCGACGTAGATCTCCTGAATTATCCCGGATACCTGAGTTCCTACCTCGACTACACTTATTGCGTTGAGCTCACCTGTTGCCGTTACCGTCGAGACTATATCACCACGAGTAACTTGTGAGGTTGTCAGTCCGTAGGTTATTTGTTCCTCACGGGAAAAGTATTGATATGCTCCCCAGCCTATCCCTGCGAATATTGCCAGCAATAGTAATTTCTTGATTCCTGCCCTCATAGTTCTTCACTCTCCTATATTGCGTTTAGTATGGTTAATTTTCCGGGTTCTATGTTTTCGCCGTCAGAATTGAGCCGTCCCAACGGTATAGCCTTGTTCGTGCCGTGATAGTCGCTGCCTCCTGATACCAGCAACCCCGAACGTTCCGCCGCGTCAACGAGGAACTTGCACTTTTGCACCGTGTATTTTGAGTACCAGCATTCCAGACCCTTCAGCCCCAAAGCCATGAGCACATAAAGTGTCTTCCTGAAGTCCTGTTCCGGCAGTTCACGCTCTCCTTCGCCGCCCAATGGATGAGCCCACACAGGAATACCACCGGATGTGAGTATTCCCCTGATGGCCAGTTCTGCGGGTATCCTGCTGCTGCCTGCAGAGCACTTGTTCACGTAGCGGTCTATGGCTTCCTGCTTGTTTGCGGCCAACCCCTTCATCACGAGCATGTTCGCTATGTGTGGCTTTCCTACGCTGGGTTTGCTGAGCAGTGCTGCCATTTCCTCATCGGTGAAGGTTATTCCGAACTTGTCAGATAATTTCTTGATACGCAAGTAGAATTTCTCGTGTCTCAATTGGTCGCCCGTCCTTAATGCCGCCTGAAACTCTAGGCTGTTCTCGTCATAGTTCAGCCCCAAGATGTGGCACTTAGCCCCGCCGTCAGTAATGCAGGAAAATTCCACTCCCTTGACGAATTTTATGCCGTGGGGAATTATCCGCTTCATCTTGAGTGCTCCCTTGATGGTGTCATGGTCAGTGATGGCGAATGCTCGTATTCCGGCCTTCTGGATGTTCCACAGGAGGGCTTGCGGCGAGTCGGTGCCGTCTGATGCGTCCGTGTGTATGTGGAGGTCTACTGTGCTTCCCAAAGCTCAGGTCTCCCCTCAATTTCGGGCGGGAAATGACCAAGTGCCTCATCAAGATCTGCCCGTGCCGTCTGTGCGTCATAGAGTGCCTGATAGTACGTGTACCGTGAGCTTGCGAGTGATGAGACTGCATCGCTGAGCTCTATGGGATTTCCGACCCCTACCTCATAGCGTCCCTGTGCGAGGGCTAAATTCTCCTCGGCGTATTTCACCCCTGCCTCTGATGACCTGACCCTGTCGATCGCATTCATGAGGGACAAGGCCGCACTCCTGACGCTGTAGGTTATGGACTGCCTCAACGTGTCAACGTCAGCATAGACCTGTTCGAGTTGAGCCCTTGCGCTGGCAACTGAGGCTGTCATTTCGCCACCGTCAACAACAGGGACATTCACGCTAACCCCGGCGTAATAGTCAGTGGTTGCAGATGAGCCTTCACGCTTCGAGACCGATGTGCTGGCCTGCCCGGTTATTGTCGGGGAGCTTGAACGTGCCGCGTCCTTGATGCTGAGTTCCCCGGCCTTAACGTCATGCATGAGCTTCTTGTAGTCGGGCCTGTCTTCGAGGGCAATATCAATCAGTGCACTTAAGTTCTCGGCTGGCTGTGGCAGAAGGAGCTCAGTCGACAATGCAATATTGAACGGACCGCTAATGTCAGTACCCATTGCGACACGTAGGGCTTCCTGTGCGAGGAGAATATCATTCTCGGCCTTCAGGAGCGAGACACGTGCGGATGAGACATCAGCCTGAGCCTTCGTTACCTCGATGAACGCGCTGTTGCCGACTGCATAGAGACCCTCGGCGTTCTTCAGGTGCTCCTCATAGTTCCGTAACTTCTCCTGCTCTACGTCCCTGTTCAGGAACTTAAGGACGAGGTCATAATATTTTCGTTTTGCGTTTGCCGCTACGGTTACTTGTGTGTTGCGTTCAGTTTCGCGCGAGCCTCTGAGGTTTTCGCGGCGTATCTCCTGCTGAAGCCTGTTCCTTCCTGTGTCGTAGAGCAGCTTTGTTGCCGAGAGACCTAATGACTCGTTGTGGTAGCGGTCGTCCCAGTACTCATAGTCGCCGTTGTAGCGTGCCGAGCCTGTCAGTGAGACCTTGACCCTTTTAGCGGCCCTGAGTGATTCGAGCTGTGCGGCGATGCTTTGGGTTGATGCTCCTGCTCTTCTGAGTGATGGGTGGTTCATGAGTGCGAGGGTTAAGCATTCCTCAATGGAGAGGCCCGAAATGTCCCCTGAAATTTCCTGAGAGTATGAAGAAGTGGACAGCAATAGTATTAGTGATAGTGTGAGAAAAATTCTGCGCATGACATATAGAACTCCTGAGAATAAAATTAAACCCCATGAAGCCAAATTATAGCAAATCATAGGGTAATTGTATTCAGCTTGTATGAAAACTTTGTGTATTGCTTAGCCGCGGGTTATCTCAGTGTTTGCCATCTTTTCATACACTAAGGCAAGTGCGCTGTGGTCATTCTGTCCTTTACCGTCGCCGTGAAGTATCTTCATCATCTCGAATACCTGAGCAGTCAACGGTATGGGGCTGTCTACGGATTTTGCCGCGTCCATTACGTTTGTGAGGTCCTTGATGTGGAGGTCAATCTTGAAGCCGGGCTTGAAGTTGCGATCCATAATCATGGGTGCCTTAGCGTCCATTACAGTTGAGCCTGCGAGTCCCCCCCTGATGGCTTGGTAGATAGCCTCCGGGTCAACCCCTGCCTTCTTGCCGAGCATGAGAGCCTCACTCACTGCCGCAATGTTCACGGCGACCACTATCTGGTTGCAGAGTTTGGTTACGTTGCCTGCGCCGATTTCCCCGCAAAGTACGACGCTTGCACCCATAGCTTTTAGGACGGGCTCAAATTTCGCGAATACTTCCTTTTTTCCGCCGACCATGAAGCTCAATGTGCCGTCTATTGCTTTGGGCTCTCCTCCACTTACGGGGGCATCAAGCATGTCGATTCCCTTCTTGGCGAGGGCATCGGCTATCTCACGGCTGGCTATTGGGTTGATGCTGGACATGTCGATAAAGGCAGCACCCTTCTCCATGTGGTCGGCTACCTTGTCGTCTTCGAGCATGACACTCTTAACGTGGGGGGAATTGGGCAACATCGTAAGGACGAGCTCGGCACCCTTTGCGGCATCTGCGGCGTTTGCTGCGGCTGAGGCTTTGCCCTTCCCGAACGCTACAACATCATCGACTGCGGGTTGTGCACGGTCATACACGCGGAGTTCATGGCTTGCCTTGAGGAGGTTCTTGGCCATAGGCTTGCCCATTATTCCGAGACCTATAAATCCGATCTTCATTTTTGGGTTTCCTCTCTTTTGTGGGATTTGTCCGTAATTATATCAGAATGTAACTCCCTTCTTCGCGTAATACTCATTAAGAAGCCTGTTGATGAACATCGCGTTTTTTCTCCTGAGCTCTATAAACTTATCACCTACAGGTTTTGCTAATGCAGCCTGTTCATCAGTAATCGGAGGAATGTCTGAGTAATCAATATCATCATCATCAACCTCCATAGCTGCCATTACCGCCTCATGTATTGACTTAGGGTAATCATCTGGATAGACCACGCTCATAGATCTTCGCCTCCTTCTTTGTAGCATCTCTTGCTGAAATAATGCGGTACACATGACCCTCCGGGTTGTCGTCTCTTACGCGTTCAATGAATACGACAAACAATATTCTTATGCGGCTCACGCATCAAGAACAGTCCCGATAATTATTTGCCTGTCTTCATCATCGCTGTGTGCTATGTCAGGAAGAATAACCGCATCCCTGTCATAGAATACATTTATTGCCGTATCAAAGGTTACTCTGTGCTTCTTCCAGTTGGCTATGGCCTTGTTCTCATCCCACACAAAAGCATCATCGCTGAAGGATCTTATCACGTCAGCCATAAACTCATCACCTCCCTGCGATACTATATCACAGGCGCAAGACTCCCCGGCCCGTCATCCCAAAGACGCACAGCCCCATCACTCACCTTCAGGGCATCCGCGAGCACCACGAACCTTCTTGCGGCAGTCTCAGGGCTCCACATCCCGGCAAGTGTCTCATAGGCATTCAGCCCCAGACGTGAGGCACTCCCAGAATCCCGGAACAATCCCGCAACCTTCGCAGTCAGGTCGTCAATGTCCCTGTCCCGGAAGACCAACCCGTTATAACCTTCCTTCAGGAGGTACGGTACTGCACCTATCTTCCCACCGGCAACAACAGAACAGCCTGAGTTCATGGCCTCATTCAGGACAACCCCCCAGCCTTCGCCGCGCCCGGAAGTGAACAGGAAAACCTGAGAGCTCTCCATTTCTTCGCGCACCCTTTCGGTCGGGAGTGCACCGGTGAGTTCAACGCAGTCATTCAGATTTTCAGCCTCAATCATCCGGGACAATGAGCCCTGCATTTCACCAGAGCCGACTATCTTAACGTGAAAGTCAAAGTTCATGGCCTTCAAGTTTTTTGCGAGCCTCACGGAAAGTTCGGGGTGCTTCCAGCCGAGAAACCTCCCGGCCCATAAGATACTGCCCGGCTTTTTCCGGGAGATCAGGCCGCCAATGTCATCATACTTCTTCAGCTCCGGGAAATATCCCCACCTGTAAGCCTTCCCCCTGAACAGTCCGCAAAGGTTGTAGTCCCACGCAGTGAATGCCCCGGCGCATAGAAGGTAGAATTTTTCCCCGGCATCCTTGGCCTGAGACCTTCCCCCGGAATATAGGCAGTACTTCGCGAACCTGACTATGTCCTTCCACAACGGCCCCTTGAAGAAACGTTCGCTCTGCATGAACGTAATTTTTCCCCGTTTCAGTCTCTCACTCACACAGCTTACAGGCATTCCCCCGATAATCACGCATTCGGCCTCATTGATGGCATTCATGGCCTCGTTCATTGACTGTGGGGACTCGTAGGCTCTCAGGACAAACGGGGCATCGTTCATGTCGTGAAAGCCTGCCGATAATCTCTTCTCGTTGAACGGCGTAAAGGCTACAAACTTGAAGTCGTCCCCGTAAATCCTAATGAATGCCTCAGATATTGACCTGGAATAATGGCTCAGGTAGTTTGACGCAAAGATGAGCTTCATTTCACGAACTCCATGACTATACAGGTAACGTTGTCATTCCCGCCTTTTTCGAGCGCGGCATCAACAAGGGCATTCACGGCTTCGGAGACAGTTCCGGCTTTCTTCATGATGTCCGACATTTCTTTATGCCGGAGCATTCCGCTGAGACCGTCCGAACATATTACGGCTCTTCTGTTTTCCTCGTAGTCATTGAGTGCGTAGATGTCAGGTTCAGGAACTCCATAGCTCTCACCCATGCCGAGAAACCTAGTGAGCTGATGGGCAAACATAGTAGTACCTTCACGCTTTGGGCTGAGCTGCCCGGAAAGTATCATTTCCTCCTCGACTGTATGATCCTCACTCACACGGACAAGAAAACCGTTATTCACCTTGTAGATTCTTGAGTCCCCTATGTTGTAGGCAGTGAAGTAGTTTTCCCCGGCAACAACCATCGCGAGGGTTGTACCTGTCATTATGTTATTGGCCCTCATGATTTCCCGGAGCCTCCTGTTCGCGTCAATCACATAGCTGTCAATTTCTTCATGTGAGCCTTTAAGGACTGACCCGAAATGTTCCGAGAGAGTTTCCGCCGCAGTGAGTGAGGCAAGTTCTCCCAAGTCATGGCCGCCCATTCCGTCAAAAACTGCAAAGACACAAGGAACTTCAGCAGTGCCGTTCATGAAGAAGGGCTTTTCTCGTTCTGAAGGGGACATGAAGATACCGTTGCAGAAAAAATTATCCTCATTGTTTTCCCTGACGTGTCCAATTTCTGAACGTACCGAAAAATTTACATGTATTGACATTTTCAATCACCTTCCTGAAAATTTGCCGCCAATCTTAGCACAAGCCCCCCCAAAAAATCCCAAGCCTCCCGTTCCAGAAACACCACGATAATATTTCACACTGACTGAACATCAAGACTATATACCTGCATGTTAAACTTAGTGCCAAAATTCACTATGGAGGTTTTACAGCTTGGTTCACAGAATTTACACCGAACGAAAAGACACCAACAATCCCGAAGCATCATCTCTTCTTGCCGAGCTGAAGAGCATAAAGGGCTGCGAAACCCTCAAGGCCGTACGAATCCTCAGACGCTACGACATTCAGGGCCTCGATGATGAACAGATGGCTACCTGCAGGGACTCGATATTCTCCGAGCCATTCACCGACAACGTACTAGCCTCACTGCCTGACGACGCGGACTATACCCTTGCGGTTGAGTACCTTCCCGGACAATACGACCAGAGGGCAGACTCAGCACAGCAATGCGCGGGGTTATTGCTTGGTTTCCGCCCGGTGGTTAGGACTGCGAGCGTCTACCTGTTCTACGGGAGCATTCAGGACACCGGGGCATTAAGGAGGCATCTCATCAACCCGGTAGAGGCACGGGAGGCACAGCTTGAAGAATATTCATCGCTGGACATGAATTATTCCCGGCCTGATGACGTTAAAGCTCTTGATGACGTTATGGGCGTTAAGGGGCTGGCAATGAGCCGTGAAGATTTGGAGTGCGTCCGAAAATTCTTCGAGGCTGAAGGAAGGAAGGCAACCCAGACAGAAATCAAGGTGCTCGACACTTACTGGTCTGACCACTGCAGGCACACAACATTCACGACACACATTGACGGCGTGGAGATTCATGATGACGCAGTGAGGGAGGCATTCGCTGAGTACCTGGCAATGCGTAAGGAGCTCGGCTATCCTAAGACACGGCCAATAACGTTAATGGACATTGCCACAATCGGAGCAAAGTACCTCAAGCCCAAAGACCTCGTTATCTCTGAGGAGAACAACGCCTGCACAGTGAGAATTGACGTTGACGGTGAGAACTGGCTGCTCCTCTTCAAGAACGAGACCCACAACCACCCTACGGAGATTGAGCCGTTCGGAGGGGCGGCAACATGCATCGGCGGGGCAATAAGAGATCCGCTCTCAGGACGTGCCTACGTCTACCAGGCCATGCGAATAACCGGGGCGGCTGACCCGTTCAGTCCCACAATACCTGGCAAGCTCCCTCAACGTTCAATCATCACGAAGGCGGCTCAAGGCTACAGCTCATACGGCAACCAGATAGGACTACCGACCGGCTTAGTGCGTGAGTTCTATCACGAGGGCTACAGGGCCAAGCGTCTCGAAGTCGGGGCAGTGATTGCGGCAGTTCGTGAGGGTAACGTGAAGCGTGAACGTCCTGAACCGGGAGATGTCGTGCTTTTACTCGGAGGACGAACAGGCAGGGACGGCATTGGCGGGGCTACGGGCTCATCAGTCTCACACACAGCAAGCTCAATCGAGACATGCGGGGCAGAAGTCCAGAAGGGCAACGCTCCAGAAGAACGGAAACTTCAACGTCTCTTCCGCAACCCTGAGTTCACACGCCTCGTGAAACGCTGCAATGATTTCGGGGCCGGTGGTGTCAGTGTGGCAGTCGGTGAACTCGCTGAAGGACTCGACATTGACCTTGACGCTGTGCCGCTGAAGTATGCCGGGCTTGACGGGACGGAAATTGCCGTCAGTGAGTCTCAGGAACGAATGGCCGTTGTCGTGAGCTCAGGGGATGCTGAACGTGTGAAGGCTCTTGCTCTCTCTGAGGACGTAGAGGCTACAGTGATTGCCCGTGTGAATGACAGCGGTAGAATGCGCATGACCTGGCGGGGAAAAGAAATCGTGAATTTATCCCGGTCATTCATCGACACAAACGGGGCATCAAGGCACATCAACGTGAAGGTGAACGCCTCAGTGCCACAGGATTACTCACCCGCAAAATTCCCGGACTGTCTCGCAGACTTGAACCTTTGTTCAGGGCAGGGGCTCTCTGAACGTTTCGACTCGACTGTCGGGGCTCATACGGTGTTAATGCCGTTCGGGGGAAAATTCCAGAGGACACCGTCTCAGGCAATGTGTGCAAAAATCCCGGTCGGCATCGAGGGCAACACTGACACTTGCTCGCTCATGTCATACGGATTTGACCCGTACCTCTCGGAGCGTTCATCATTTGACGGGGCATATCTTGCGGTCCTTGAGGCACTCTGCAGGATCGTGGCATCAGGTGGCTGTCTCTCTCATTGCTGGCTGACACTTCAGGAGTACTTCGGGAAGCCTGAGCATGACCCGGAACGCTGGGGGCTGCCATTCGGGGCATTACTTGGAGCGTTGAAGGCTCAAACTGATTACGGGGTTGCGGCAGTCGGTGGCAAGGACTCAATGAGCGGGACATTTGCCGGGGTTGACGGCGTTAATCTGGACGTTCCATCTACACTGATTGCGTTTGCCGTCTCGGTTGCTGACGTTAAGGGCGTGATTTCCCCGGAGTTCAAGCGTCTAGGCTCGCGCGTAATCCTTCTTGAACCCGAATATGACGCAAGAGGGCTCCCGGTAAAGTCATCAATGCTGAAGATTTTTGCCGACATTCAGGACATGAACAGCAAGGGCAGGATACTCTCATGCTCTCTTGTCTCGAACGGCGGCATTCCCTCAGAAATTTTCAGGATGTGCATCGGGAACAATCTAGGCTTTGAGTTCACGGATAACCTCACTCACGACACACGAAGGGGAAAATTCATCGTTGAGCTCGCTGATGATGAGCCAGTGGATTACCCGGAGCTTGGCCGCGTGATTAGTGCCCCCGAAATCCTCGCAGGCACTGAGACCGTCAAGCTGTCAGACGCCGGGAAGCTCTATGATGCTCCGTTGTCCGCGATATTCCCGACTGATACGCAGGAAGACCAAGACATTCCCGACATCAAGCCCGGCCATGATCTGCCGAGAGCCTCCTACACTCACAGCCCTATAGCCACGCCGAAATTCCTGATACCTGTCTTCAACGGCACGAACTGTGAGTACGAGACCGCAAAAGCCATCAACAACGCCGGGGGAAAAGCTGAAATCTTCGTTGTGAGGACATTGACCCCTGAGCTCATGAAGGAATCAGCCTCAGAGTTCGCACGCCTGCTTGATGACTCACAGGCCTTAGTGATACCGGGCGGGTTCTCAAGCGGTGATGAGCCTGACGGTTCGGGAAAATTCATCGCAATATTCCTCCGAAGTCCCGAAGTACGCTCAGCACTCGAACGCCTCATAGATGAGCGGGCTGGTCTAGCCTGTGGCATCTGCAACGGATTTCAGGCACTCGTGAAGACCGGGCTGCTCCCGCATGGCCGCATCATGAACCCCGAAGAGCTCACCTCAACGCTGACCTTCAACCGAATAGGCCGCCACCAGTCCCGGATAATACGCTCGCGGGTAATCACGAACAATTCACCATGGATGAAGTTCACACAGCCGGGGGAAGTCTACTCAATCCCAATCTCTCACGGTGAAGGAAGGTTCTTGTGCAGTGAGGAGGAATTTGCGCGCCTCATGGGGAACGGCCAGATTGCCGGGCAGTATTGCGACATCGAGGGCAGTCCGTCAATGAGGACATGCGACAACCCTTCAGGATCATGCTATGCGGTTGAGTGCCTGACATCCCCTGACGGAAGGATAATCGGCAGAATGGGACATGTTGAGCGCAACGGGAGTAATCTTTACAGGAACGTTCCGGGAAATTACAGCATGAAATTTTTTGAGGCTGCCTGTTATTATTTCGCCAAATCTTAATCACAAGGAGTTGTTTATTCACATTGGAACGAAAAAATATTGAACAGTATCTTGGCCGCAACGTCGAGATTATGTTAATGCCGGACGGACATAAAACCTCCGGCGTTCTTCTCAGGTGTGAGGATGAACTTATTGCTTTAGGCAGCGATTCAGGAGAAGCCCTCTTTGTCTACCCTATGATCTGGGGAATAAGCCCGTTAGGTAACTCGTCGCCTTCCTGGGAAAAAACCCCTTCATTTTCACCTGCACCTATAGCTCCCCATGTCATCAAACCTTCAGCACCAGCTATAACGTTTCTTGAGGGACTTGATGAATGCTATGATGACCTAGAGGCAAAATTGCAGACATACACACTTAACACCGACTATGTACGGAAATTCAGGACAGACCGGCAGAACAAGGTACAGAACTCCATAGAGAGCATACTGACGAAATACAGCTATGCAGTGCGAGTTCACGAGGACAGGCCGTATTCCATGAGGATGAGGCAGATACTGGACGAGGCAAAAAACTTATGGAGGAGCCGACAGACCAGCATACCAGCCTCGGAGATTTATGGTTTTGTGCTTTACCTCATGGGCGAGAATGCCAGGAGCGTCAAAATCTACATGAACATTCACGATTTCAGGGCAGCCTTCACTGCCGCGACCAGTGCAGCATCAAGAATGTTAGCCGCCGCCTGCCTGATAGTCAGCGAGCCTTTGAGCCCCCGGAATTTCGCCGTCCTCCTGAAACTTGAGCCCCCACAGGTCAGCGCACTCTTGAGGTGGGTTGTCTCGAACGCCGTAATGAACGAAGAGATGCCGGATGATTACCGGGAGCTCTGCTTCAGGTGTGCAAGTGCCATAAGCTGGAAGATGCTCGGATTTTCATCATGGCCGGAAAAATCGCTGCTCTTCACTCAGGCCAATATTGACGCTCTAAGATCATGGCTTGAGTCCCAGCCCTCGGACATGAAGATAGTTGATGACGCTCTGAGTCTCTCGGAGAAGTCGGACATCCCCAAGCAGGAAGAATTAGCGGCGTTCCCTCGTGTTGACTGGAGCACCCAAAGGTTCGAGGGGGAATTTGAGTACTTCAACCCCAACAGGGACAAGCTCTACGGGTTCATCAAGTGTCCCGGCCTGAAACGCTACAACGTCCCCTTGCGCTCTGAAGGCTCTGTTTTCGTCCACCTCAACCAGATAGAGGACAGGGCATTGCGCCGCAAGCTCCTCACCGGGAAAAAGATGAAGCCGATGATACGGGTAACCTTCAAGCTCGGAAACAATGTAGAGGGCCCTGCTGCCTTTGCCGTAATGGAGAAGGACAATGACGAATCAGTGAAGGCACTTTCTGTTGACATGATGGCGGCACTCTCAGAAGAGGGGGAAATAGATTTCTTCATGCGCTACAATGAGCCGCCGTTCGGGAAAGTCATAGCGAAGGACAAGAAACTTTACACCTTCAACGAGAATAACATCACTGACCCGCTCCTTTCTGTGTTCCTTGAGGTAGAGCCGTCCCCTGAAGGCCACCCTGTGAGATTTACCCGGAGCATCAACGACAACGGGAAGGTGCAGATACAGAACATAGAGTCGGCAGTCCCGTTCCCTGACGACAAAGTGAAGGCATGGGAGGAATCCGGCCTCGTGGAGAAGGCACGCGAAAGATTAGGTCTCCTTCCGCCGGATGAAGAGCCCGAATCACAGCCTGAACCTGAGCCCGAAGAAGAGACCACACCGGAGGTTGAGGAGCTGATTTCACGGGGATATGTCCCGCTCGACACGTACACGCCTGAGACCAGAGGCATGAAGTCCGCCCCGGCAAACCATACGGAGGACGTACCATCAAGGAAGCCCGGAACTGTCGGTACATTCAGCGAGCTCCCGAAATTCCTTCAGGACAGAATCAGGAGCGTCAACCCCGCGAAGTTCAGCACGAGATACCTCACTGATACATACTACAGCAAGGGACATTACCGGGAAGTCAGGGCTAACTATCTCTCAATGGTCAGCCGGTTCAACAATGACGACACTAACCTGACCAATTCCGAACGTGCTGAAAGGTGCTTTGTGATGGCGAGGTACGTCTTCAGTTTCTTCATGCTTGCTGACGATACAGACAAGAAGCTCTACCCTGCAACTGAAGAGGACAACATCAGGATCATGGCCTACAAGGGGCTGGAGTACCTGATATATTCCCAGCTTGACGGCGCGGCAAGGACTGAGGCGAATTACGACACTGCCCGGCGTTACTGCCTCCTTAAACTTGCCGACGAGATACAGGAAGCCCGGCGTATCGACGAAAACAACGTATGGCTTAGGATTTACATCTATTCCTATTTCGTGAACGGCTTGCGGTTTCAGAGCATCTCAGGGAAATGGACAGCCCCAAGCATATCACTTTCAGGGTTGAGCCTCCTTGAGTGCAATGACTTCGGGAAATTCTTTGAGGGTCTCCTTACTCTGGCCTACGTTACAGGGAGTGAGCTTATTGCCCCGACACTTAAGGCACTTCTGCACAGCCTCGAATATTCCGGGAGCCTTCTCGCTAAACTGGGACTTGATGAGAGCGTCTACTCCCATGAAAATGCGGACGCTGAAATAATATCGTCGTTCAAGAAGGCACTTGAAGGCTACGGAAACAGAAGGGACTCACTGATTCAGGATGCTGAGGTGAAATTGTCGCCGGAGTTCCTGAGAATACTCAGCATTCAGAAATCCATAGTGAGGCTCATGAAGAAGGAGCTGACCAGAATACTTAAGGCCACGCCGGAAACTCTTGATGACGCTTTGAGGAAGGCTAACCCAATATTGGGCTCTGATGAGTATGCTGGCTCACTGGCAAAGACACGGAGAAAGTATGACCCTGATGCAGGGTTGCTTGACGTTTTGCCGATTCATGTACTTGGTGCTGTGATGAGGCAGTACTGGAACGAATGCTTTGGGGAATATTTCGGGGGAAAGCCTTATGCCACTTACTGGAAGGAGAGGTTCGCTAAATTGCAGTGGGTAAGAGATCCAGTGTTCCATGCCCACCCTGAATATATCAAGAATGAGGACATTGAACAGGTCAAGGCTATATGTATTGAGATTGCCGGATGCCTGGGAAGAAAAGCATAGTGCCAAGAAAAATTTTATCCCGGTCTTGAAGTTTCGAGAGGCCGGGAATTTTTTTACACCATGAGGTCAACTATGAGGCCGTTAATGAGTGAGTAGAGTATGACGAAAGCGATATACCCTGCGAATTTCCACGAGCCTAGTACGATTTTGAGTGCCCCCAGGTTGGTTATCTTTGTTGCCGGGCCCGTAATCATGAACGCCGAAGCTGAGGCCATGCTCATACCGTCAGCAAGCCACATCTGAAGCAGCGGTATCGTCCCTCCTCCGCAGGCATAAAGCGGCACTCCCACAGTTGCGGCCATGAGGACACCGAAGCCGTTGCGACGGCCGAACAATCTCGCGAACGATTCAGCAGGAACATAGCGCATGAACAGGGCAGAGAGGAATATTCCCGCAAGGAAGTACGGACCTGTTGCCCGGACGTTGCGCCCGAAGTTCTTGACGTACCGCATGATGATGTTGGGGTCAGTGTCGCGGCTTGATGCCTCGTAGAACCCGGAGAACGTGAAGAATTTCCGCCCGCCTGTGAATTTCCCGTAGAAGTTCACCGCAAGGCCGGCAAAAATTCCGCAGAAGAAGCATGATACTATCCTGACAGTTACGGCAACGTTCCCCAGTGCCATGCTGTAGATGACAAGCTGAGGGTTAAGGAGGATTGAGGCCATCATGAACGAGGCCAGCCAGTCCTCACGCATTCCCTTTTGGCTGAATGATGCGGCAATGGGGATTGTCCCGTACATGCACAGGGGGGAAAGAATGCCCAGAATGCACGCCGGAACAATCCCGAAGATGCTTATGCGCTTATTGCTGAGGGAGGAGAAGAGCCCGTGTATCTTGTCCTTCCCGAAGACCGAGACGAACGAGCCTATAGCCATTCCCCAGAGCCAGTAAGAATAAATCTGCTCAAGCTGTACGGTGAAGTAGTACCAGAGATATATGAACTCTCTGCGGATAATGCTAGTCAATGCTCACAAGTTCGTATGCTCTTGAGCCGAGCCCTATAGTCTCCGCGTGCTCAACGGTATGTATTCCGTGCTTTGACTCCATCCTGTTGATGAGGGACTGGCCATCGGGAGCCTTGTAGACCAAATCAACGCAAGCCTGATCCAGTGCTACGGGGTCAAGTGAGCCAAGTATTCCTATGTCGTGCATGTCAGGGGCGTGGGGGTTTCCGTCGCAATCACAGTCTATGCTGAGGTGGTTCATGACGCTGATGAACATCATGCGCTCTCCATTGCCGAGGCTGTCGGATACTGCCTTTGCCGCTTCAGCCATTGACTCAAGGAATGCGTCCTGATCGTCATACCAGATTGAGCCGGAATCTTTCGTGCCTGCTGTGTGGATTATCTTTTTGCCGCGTGATGAGGCTATACCGATGGAAATATTCTTCAGAGCTCCGCCGAAACCTCCCATTGCGTGGCCCTTGAAGTGTGAGAGCACGAGGAAGAAGTCATAGTTCCTGAAGTGTGAGCCTACTACGTCCTGTGTGAGGTGCTTGATGCCGTTTCCTGTTACGGGCAGTGAGACCTCGCCTTCCTCGTCCATGATGTCGACGCTAGCTATTGTGTTGAACCCGTGATCCTCGATGACCTGCCTGTGCATGGCCGTCTCTGCGCGTGAACCACCGTAGGCAGTGTTGCACTCGACTATAGTACCGTTGACCCTCTGGACGAGCTCCCTGATGAGGTCGGGTGAAAGGTAGTGAGTGTTCCCGGCTTCTCCTGTACTGAGCTTCACGGCTACTTTACCCGTTGCCTCACGTCCGAGCTTGTTGTAGATGGCCATGATGCCGGCGGGTGATATGTCTTTCGTGAAGAATACTGTTGATGCCGCTAATGATGAGCCAGAAAGAACGAGCACAAGAATTGACGCAGTGAGTAAGAATTTGATGCGTTTCATTGGGTTAATGCCTCCTGTATTTTTTGGGATGAGGCAAAAATAAACGGTGAAGTCTGGTTTAATGCAAGTGAATTTTTGGCGGGTTAGAATGTCCTGTAAAACTGTCCGGCCATGTACTGGATGTTTCGAATGACGTTCAAGGCGAGGATGAGGAGTTCACTGCCCGTAACCAAGTCATTTACCCCGTCGGTGTAGTTCTTGCCGATAAGTATCCTGTATGCCTCTTCCTTGTCAGTAACTAGGCATCCGGGCATCTCAGGAATAGGCATCGGTTCAGCATCGAGCACCTTCAGCATCGAGCACCTTGACGAAGTTCTCTACTTCCTCCTTGCGAATTTGCTCATCATTATACCAGTGAAACAGCCTCCCCATCTCACAGAGGAGGCCGCAAAAATCACGCAAGATACTTCCTCAGCACCTCACGAACTGCACCATTACCCGCGCAAAGTTCCGCATAGAGCCCCTCAACCTTACCACCAATCCCGGCATCATAGAGGTTCACCCCGAAGATGTTAGCGTTGCTGAGAATGCCCTTCAGTCCTCCCGGTGTCTTGAGCCCGGCCTGCAACGTCTCAAGCATCGGGTCAGAACTCACAGACATAGCCCCGCCGTTGTCGTCAGTCCCGCCCAAGTACCTGAGCCATCCCGCAATCGCAAGGGGTATCGCCACAAGTGAGGACGCATCAAGCGCAGGGCTCGCGGCATAACTCTTCAGTGTCTCGCCGAAACGTACGGGCACCTTCTGGCTCGTGTCGGTGGCTATTCTCTGGGGAGCGTCAGGAAGGAACTTGTTGGGCAGCCTCTCGCTCACTACCTCGTCAATGAATTTCTTGGGGTCAATAATTCCGGGGTCAGTTACGACGGGCAGACCTTCCTTATAACCGATAACCTCAACGAGTTTCTTCAGGTCAGGGTCATCCATCTCATCGGCAATTTTCGTGTAGCCCAGAAGGCAGCCATAGACAGCAAGAGCCGTGTGAAGTGGATTGAGGCAGGTAGTAACCTTCATGCGTTCGGTCTTGTTCACGGTTTCGCGGTCAGTCATGTAGACCCCGGCCTTTTCGAGCGGCGGGCGGCCATTCGGAAATTTGTCCTCTATCACCAAATAGCCCGGTGCCTCAGCGTTCACGAAAGGTGCTATGTATGTCCCTCTCTTCGTGATTATCGGGCTCATCTCCTCAACTCCAAGTGCCTTAAGTTCAGCCTCAACCTCACCTGAAGGCCGGGGGGTAATCTTGTCGATCATGCTCCATGGGAACGAGACCTGCGACTCATCACCCAACCACCCGTAAAATTCCTTGTCGACAAATCCACGTTCAACCCAAGCATTCGCCACCTCAAGAACTGAGGCCCTGAACTTCTCGCCATTGTGTGAACAGTTGTCCATGCTCACGAGAGCAACCGGGAATGCTCCTGCCCTGAACCTGTCGAGCATCAAGGAGGCAATCACTGTCATTGCGTTTTTGGGGGCATCAGGCCCGGCATTCATGTCCTCAAGAACTGAGGGGAGCAATCCGCCGTCAATCCCCCGCAGTGCATAGCCCTTCTCGGTTATCGTGCAGCTCACCATCTGGAGGGAGGGCCTCACGAAAACAGCACGCAGCTTCTCCCATTCCTCAAGTATCGAGCTGTCCCAGCATATGCTGTCAGCTACTGAGGCAATTACCCTTTTGTCTGTTTCACCCGATGCCCTGAGAGTAACAAGCAGTGTGAGACAGTCAAACGGCCTGCATATCTTGCTGATGATGCCGTCAAAATCCCGGTCAGCCGAGATTATCCCGGTGTCAGTCAGTCCCTTGTCGAGCAAGTCCTGTTGAAGTGCCGCAATGAACCCCCTGAAGATGTTTCCGCCGCCGAAATGAACCCAGCGGGGATTTAGTGAGGTTGCCTTCCTCGTTGCCTCAATGTCATTTTTGGGAAGGGCTATGCCTGCCTTCTGCCATGCCTGAAAATCCTTCAAGCCCTGAAAATTAAGGCGCATTGTGGTAAATCCTCCTTAGTGAAAATTTTGGGAACGTGTAAAATAAATTCTATCAGCAAACAATGAGAGGGCAATAAACACCTTGAACGAGATATACGTATTCAACACCGCGAAATTAGCCGTGAAGTCAATCATCAGCACCGCCTCAGTTTACCCCAAGCCCGGGCTTGTTACCCCTATTGACGAAAGCCCGCTTGACGGTACGGATTTTCCTTGCCTTCTTGACGGAGCGATGTCCCTTCTCCAGTGTTTCGTGAACTGTGCATCAGCCGGTGCAGACACCGAGAGCATGAAGCCTGTTGACGTTTTCAGCATCCTGAGATCTCCCGGCCGTATCGGGAGCAATGATGCCTTGTGCGCAACAAGGGGCAGGCTCGCAATGAAGGGTCATGTTCTCTGCATGGGGTTGCTTTGTGCCGCCGCAGGAAGACTTCTCGCGCAGAAACGTATACTCACTCCCGGAGCTCTCATGCTAACTGCCTCGTCATTCGCTGAGGGACTTACTGCCCGGGAACTCTGGCCATTGACCGACAACACAGGGGGTAAAGTCCTTTCACCGGGAGAGAGAGCTTACATTACCTACGGGCTTGAAGGTTGCAGGGGTGAGGCTGAACATGGATACGCCCGGACGATGAAGGCAGCAGAGGCACTGAGACGGCTTGAGGCAACTCAGGGGCAGCTGAATTTCCGGGAGAGAGTTACGCACGCACTCCTTGAGGTAATGAGTGAGAACCAGGACACGAGCCTTGCCGCACACGGGGGAATAAGCGAGCTCATGAGGGTACAGGAAGAAGCTAGGGAGGCAGTAAGTGCCGGGGGGATGCTCACAACTGAGGGGCTTGATGCTGTTTTCGCGATGGACAAGAATTTGCGTTCAAGGGGGGCATCACCGACGGGAAGCAGTGTGGTGATGTCCTGTGCTTTGTTTGTCCGTGAGCTTGGGAGTATGAGGCTGACACGTTCAGGCTATGACGAATGACTACACAAACGGAGGGAAAAGAGATATGGCAATTCTGACAAAGGGTGAGCTTTCTGAAGCCTTCAGGGACACGGTGAAATTCATTGAGGGAGACCCCGTTCTCAGGGAGGCCGCATTATCGAGCAGGGAAAGGACGAAATTCTACCCTTCAGATTTCAGCGAGGAAGTGGAGACAGTGAAGGAGGGAGATATTCGTGTCGTTGAGGGCAGGACGTTTCAGGAGGCATTGAGGCTTTCGCGGGAGTTCCCCGGACAAAAGATAGCTGTCCTCAACTTTGCGGCATCAACCAGACCCGGCGGAGGAGTGTGGGGCGGGGCATTCGCGCAGGAAGAGAGCCTGTGCAGGAGCTCAACGCTTTACCCGACGCTAGACAACCCGGCCATGATGGAGACCTACTACATTCCGCACAAAGAGCACTATGACTTCAGGGGCTGGGATGACTGCATATATTCGCCCGACGTGGTAATCTGCAAGGACGATTCGGACGGAATACCCGCAAGGCTGAGACCTGATGAGTTCGTGAAGGTTGACGTTGTTACCTGCGCGGCTCCTCATCTCAGGGGCGAGGCTGTAACTTCTGAGGAGCTCTTCAGCATTCACGTGAGGAGGGCAAGGAATATCCTTCGTGTATGTGCCTTCAACGGTGCTGATATTTTCGTGGGTGGAGCTTTCGGGTGCGGGGCTTTCCACAATGACCCATTGATAGTTTCGCGGGCATGGGGCGAGGCACTCAAGGATTACCGGGAAAAATTCAGCCTTGTAGTATTTGCCATATACGTCAGCGATTTTCCGGGGAAACATGAGGAAGGAAAGAGAAACCTCCGGGCATTCCGCAACGAGTTCACCGAATAGCGGCTATAATGTCATCCGTAAAATCACAACAGGAGGAATAACCACAATGGGAGTAATGAAACACTACAGGGATTTATTGCCCGTAACCGACAAGACCCCGGAGGTCAACCTTGAGGAGGGAAATACCCCGTTAATCTATCTTCCACGAGTGAGCTCAAGGCTCGGAATAAAGCTCTATGGCAAGTTCGAGGGCTGCAACCCTTCCGGCTCGTTCAAGGACAGGGGAATGTTCCTTGCTGTGGCCAAGGCACTCGAAGACGGCAAGCGTGCGGTAATCTGTGCATCAACCGGCAACACCTCAGCATCAGCGGCGGCATATGCGGCAAGTCAGGGCATTCCGTGCTTTGTCCTTCTTCCGGCTGGGAAGGTGGCATTAGGGAAACTTGCTCAGGCTCTCATGTACGGTGCTAAGGTTATCGCGGTGAAGGGGAACTTTGACCGTGCACTTGAACTTGCGCGTGAAGGTGCAGAGAAAACCGGGTGCGCAATGGTCAACTCAGTCAACCCCTACAGGCTCATAGGACAGAGATCCGGGGCGTGGGAGATATGCGACGTTCTCGGCCATGCTCCCGACTGGCACGCGATACCCGTCGGAAATGCCGGCAACATCTCGGCCTACTGGGCAGGCTACAACGAGTACCACAAGCTCGGCAAAATCTCAGCACTCCCGAAGATGATGGGCTTTCAGGCCGAAGGAGCAGCACCCCTAGTGTACAACCGGCCATGTCCCAACCCTGAGACAGTCGCGACGGCAATACGTATCGGCAACCCCGTAAGTGCACACCTAGCGCGTGCGGCAGTGAGTGAGTCGGGAGGGGAGTTCAACGCCGTAACTGACGAGCAGATACTCGAAGCTCAGAGAATTTTGGCGGCAGAAGGAGGAGTTTTCGCCGAGCCTGCATCATGTGCACCGCTTGCCGGACTACTCAAGCTCAAACGTGAAGGAAGGCTCCCCGAAGGAATCACAGTAACTATGATCCTCACAGGCAACGGCCTGAAAGACCCTGATACTGCCATGAGCCAGGTGGGAAGGCCAATCGAGATTAACGACACACTGGATGACTTGATGCGGGTGCTTGAAGGATGAACTTCCCGATACGCCTGAAAGTCCCTGCAACAACCGCTAACTTAGGCTCAGGTTTCGACACTCTCGGAATGGCCTTGAGCCTCTACAACATGTTCACGGTGAAGGAGATACTCCCGAAGGGCGAGTACACCTGCGAGATATGGGGCGAAGGTGTAGACCTCCTGAAGGATGCCCACAAGAACATGCTCGTAACCAGCTACTTGAGGGCTTGCGAGATTTGGAGTGTTGAACCGAAGGGGTTTGCCTTTGAGAGCTGTAACGCCGTGCCACTCAATCGCGGACTTGGGAGCTCATCTACTGCCGTAGTTGCGGGGGTAATGATAGCGAATATACTTGCCGGGTCGAAATTCCCGGAGGCTGAACTCTTGCGCGTAATGACGAAAATCGAGGGACACCCGGATAATGTAGTGCCCTGCTGTATCGGCGGTATGACTGTCTCATGCTGGGACGGCGAATCACTGCGTTATGTCCGTCTTCCTGCATTGCCTGAAGATCTGAACGTTATAGCTGCTGTTCCTGATTTCGAGGTCCACACTGAGGACGCGAGAAAGATACTGCCTGAGAGTGTGCCATTCCGTGATGCTGTGTTCAACGTCAGCCATGCGAGCATACTTTGCGCGGCGTGGGCTATGGGACGCTGGGACCTTCTCCGTGTGGGAATGGAGGACAGGCTACATCAGCCTCACAGGGCAAAGCTCTTCCCCGGAAGTACCGGCGCAAAATTCCTGAGTGAGATTGCCGAACACCCTGACTGCGTGGCGACGGCTATATCTGGTTCAGGGCCAACGATGATAGCGATAGTTCACGGGAAAGCGGGCAAACTCTCGGAGGCTATGTGCAGGATATTCACTGAGGGAGGGGCGGCCTCACACTTCTTTGTGCTGAACTGTGCGTCTTCCGGCACTGTTGCGGAATAACTCCCACAAAAAACCCCCGGCACTTCTTCAACCGGGGGCAATATAACCTAATCCCACTTTTCGTATTTGTAGATGAGCTGAATGAATTTTCCTGAGAGTGAGCTTCCAGGAAATCTCTTCGACATCTCAGGGTTGTACGTCAGCGTTATTGTCGTGTACCTGTCGGGTGTCCATACGTTCTTGAGCATGATTTTCCCGGCGGCTCTGGTGTTTGCTGTCGGTGTCTCATGGCCTGAACCGTAGGCAGCATTGAGCCCTTTCTGCACTGCCTCGTAGAACTTCCGGTCAAACTCAGCGTCTCCCATGCTCTGAAGATAGACGGCCTTATGATTCAGCAGCTTTTTCTTGTAGAACCCAAAGATGAACGTTGCAGGATAGCCCTCAAACATTCCCTCCATAGTCAGGGTATCTTTACGGGGGGTTAAGACTTTTGCGCCGCTGTTCTCCATTCGTTTCTGCGTCCTTGCGTAGCTGTGCCCGAACGGCAGGGACATGAAGGCTTCTGAGCTGTTCGATGCAGGGAAGGCTTCACCTGAGAGAATGAGGCAGAATGTCAATGCACACAGGATTTTCTTCATTCCCTAAAACTCCCACTCGAGATAGCGTGCATTCTTTGCCTCGTTACCACTGCCCTCGCTGAAGAATGCCTTGAACTTCCGGGATGAATGACGCTTTATTTTTGCCGTGAGTATCTCAGCCCTAGCTATGACCTTGTAGTTCTTGTCGAGGAAAATCATAGAGCCCCCGAAATTCTGGTTGTACTTTGTGCTGTTCCTTATGGTAACGCTGAGGCTGTTGAAGTTGTAGGATATGCTCCCGAAAGACAGCCCTGACTTCCCGCGAATTGCCCCGTCCCTAATCACGGCCTCAGAAATTCCCGGCAGCATGAACAGAGCCAGAAGCAGAGCCGCAAATTTTAGTCCCCTCTTCAATTTTCATGCACTCCCTGTGAAAATATATGCCATGAATTATAGCGCAAGGAGGCAGGTTATTATGTCAGGCTCGGAGCGTCCCCCGTATTTCCCGATGATGATCGACCTCAAGGGCCGGAAGGTTCTCGTTGTTGGGGGTGGCAATGTAGCGTCAAGGCGTGCGGGAAAATTGCTGCTATGCGGTGCTGAGGTTGTGGCGGTAAGTCCTGAGTTCGTCCCGGATTTTCCCGGAGGAGCTGAGAGGATTACCCGGCAGTTCCAGGCCGGGGACATCACTGGAAACCTTGCACTGGTTGTTGCGGCAACGGATGACCGCGAGACCAACAAGCTCATTCATGACACAGCCAACTCTATGGGAATCCCTGTGAATGTCTCGGACTGTCAGGATGAATGTGATTTCTTTTTCCCGTCCCTCATAATTTCCGGGAGTGTTGCTGTTTCGGTGTGCAGTGCTGGAACTTCCCCGGAACTCACGCGCCGATTGTCCGACCATCTCCGCGAGGTATGGCCTTCATGGGTTGAAGAAGAGGGAGGATATTTACGCCCCAAGAATGAGAAAATACACTGAACGCCTGATTTTATGCTGTGTTATAATAGCCGCAATCAAGGAAGGGTGAAGCAGCCGCCTTTGGTAAGTATTTTTTACTACAATGCTTTATGCTATAATACTTAGCGGCCAAACTTGATTAAAAATTTAGAGGTATCAAAAATTTCATGTCGTAATGTTACGTAATTGCGCGGCAGGTCGGGAGGAATCGTTTTTGAGATCGGATAATGAGAGACTGCGGGACTCTTACCCGTACAAGCGGGGAAGAGCTAAACCACGCGGGAAAAAGCACGCAGGAGTTTCACTAGGCTTCTGCTGGGGATTTGGTGCGATTGTCTGCCTGACGTTTGGGCTTGCGTCGTTCCTTATGTTTTCAGCAGGGCATTTCAGCAGCTTTTCACCCGGTCTTGGCGTTGAACCTGCTCACGGGGGCATTGATGACAATTATGCTTCCTCGCGGAGTCTTCTTGACGTTGAGGTTACGGACATTGAGTCTGCACGGAACCCCCTCGATAGTGAGGAACTTTATGCGCAGGTCTACGATAGCAGCACGATGGCTGAGTTCGGCCCGTTCCCTTCGTATTTGTCGGACTATGAGAGCATAACATTAAGCACCCTCGATGACGGAACAACGCTCAACGTTGCCGATGATGACGAGGATGAGGACGACGACACTGAGGAGAGCACCGCCCCGGCCATGAGGGCAGAGACAGAACCGCCCCTTCTCACGGAGAGCGGACCGGGCTGGAAGAAATATGCCGTGAAGAGCGGCGAGACACTCTCAGACATAGCCCACGCACACGGTGGCATCACGGCTCAGGACATACTCAGGGCTAACGGGCTCAGGGACGCTAACAGGCTATCTGAGAACCAGATTTTGCTCATACCTGACGACCCCAGCAAGGTGGAAGATACACTTACGGAAGTCAAGAAGAGGCAAATGGTAGTAGCGGCCAACAATGAGAGGACTGAACCCGTAAGAGTGAGGTACTACACAGTTCTTCAGGGTGATTCACTCTGGTCAATAGCACAGTCCCAGAAAATCGAGATTGACTCCATCATTGGCAGCAACAACTTCAAGAGCTCGGCGGCATTAAGGCCCGGCCTCAAGCTCAGAATACCCAATCAGGAAGGAATATTCTATGCCCTCAAGGACGGCGAAAAGGTCGAGGACATCGCAAAACGTTACCGCGTCAGCATGTCGAAGGTTAGGCTCGTAAATGAAGGGGTTAACTTGGCATCACTGAAGAAGGGTGATGAGGTATTTCTTCCGGGAGCAAAGCCCGAAGCAGTCAGAGACCCTAAGCCCGCCGTGAAACTTGCCGAGAAGAAGCCCGAACCCGCAAAGAAGCCCGCCCCTAGGACAGCCTCAAAGCCTGAGAAGCCTGAAAAGCCCGAAAAACGCCCGCGCGGTGAAATTGCCGTCAGAGCATCAGGATTCAGGTGGCCTATAATGGGACGCATAAACAGCCCGTTCGGCTGGAGAACTCACCCGGTAACCAGACGCAGGGACTTCCATACTGGAATAGACATCAAGGCCAACAGGAACGACCCGATAAAGGCAGCTGGCGGCGGAAGAGTGGCATATTCCGGCTGGATGGGAGGCTACGGCAAGGTTATAGTCATCGAGCACGCAAACGGTCAGTCAACGCTTTACGCACATTGCAGCACACTACTAGCAGGAAAGGGAGCAAGCGTATCATCAGGTCAGCTAATCGCAAAGATAGGGACTACAGGACGTTCAACCGGCCCGCATTTGCACTTTGAGGTCAGGAACGGAAACAGCCCCGTGAACCCGATTAAGTACCTGAGCAGGTAAAATGTCGAAATACGTATTCATCACAGGCGGAGTAGTCTCGTCATTAGGCAAGGGAATAACGGCAGGATCTATAGGCACATTGCTGAAGAAGCGCGGCCTTAAGGTCTCAATACTGAAGATAGACCCGTATCTCAACGTAGACGCAGGGACGATGAACCCGTTTCAGCACGGCGAGGTTTTCGTAACTGACGACGGAGCAGAGACGGATCTAGACTTAGGCCATTACGAACGGTTTATTGACGAGACACTCGGCGAAAAGAACTCAATCACCACAGGCAAGATATATTCAAGCGTAATCAGGAAGGAACGCAGGGGGGATTATCTGGGCGGAACAGTTCAGGTAATCCCTCATATTACGAACGACATCCAGGAACGCATCATCAGGGCAGGCAGTGGTCTTGATGTCCTCATAGTCGAGATTGGCGGGACAGTCGGGGACATTGAGGGCCAGCCGTTCCTTGAGGCAATCCGTCAGATGGCAGTCAGGGCCGGGCGTGAGAATGTCGTTTACTGCCACGTTACGCTTATCCCGTACCTTGAGGCCGCAAAAGAACTCAAGACCAAACCCACACAGCACAGCGTCCAGGAACTCAGGAGGATAGGCATTCTCCCGAATATGCTTGTATGCAGGACAAGCCACCCCATGGATCAGGGCATGAAGAACAAGATAGCTCTTTTCTGCGATGTTCCCCCGGAGGCAGTAATCGAGGTCAGGGATGAGCCCACTATCTACAACGTCCCGATAAGCCTTCACCGTGAAGGACTTGACGGCCTCATACTGAAGTACTTGGGTCTGCCGTATGAGGAGGAGCCGGATTTGAGCGACTGGGTTAGGGTTGTGGACAGGTACATGAACCCGCCGGAAGAAGTCAGCATTGCCCTCGTGGGAAAATACGTTCAGCACAAGGACGCATATTTGAGTGTTGTAGAGGCACTCCATCACGGAGGCATTGCACACAACGTGAGGGTGAATATAGTTTCCGTTGAGGCTGAAGATTTGGAACACTCAGACCCTGCGGAAGTCCTGAAGTTCGCTGACGGTATACTTATCCCCGGAGGATTTGGCGAGCGCGGTGTTGAGGGTATGATTGCCGCCGCGAAATATGCCCGCGAAAATAACGTGCCTTTGCTGGGAATATGCCTCGGTATGCAGATGATGGTCGTCGAATTTGCACGGAATGTCTGCCGTCTTCATGAGGCTCACAGCAAGGAGATGAACCCCGCAACTATTCACCCGGTGATTCACCTCATGGAGGAACAGGAGAACTTGAAGGATCTCGGCGGAACTATGAGGCTGGGAGCTTATCCCTGTGATTTGGTGGAGGGCACGAAGTCAGCAGAGGCATACGGAACACTTCACATTACAGAGAGACACAGACACCGCTATGAGTTCAACAATGCCTATCGTGAGAGACTGGAGAATGCCGGGCTCAAGGTTGCCGGGGTATGCACGGAACGCAACCTCGTCGAGATTGTGGAACTTCCGGGGCATACTTGGTACGTTGGCGGCCAGTTCCATGGCGAGCTGAAATCAAGACCAATCAGGCCGCACCCATTGTTTGACGGATTCATTAAGGCATCATCACACTACATGAGAGAGAAAGCAAAGGAGGCTTAAAGCACATATGAAGGCTGTAAAATTCTTGCTGATGCTGTCGTTCGTGTTAGCCGCGTCCGTATGTATGGCATCTGAGGCAGTCCCTGACCCGGATTTGAACGGCGGCTCATCTAACCAGATGATGGAGCAGATAGAAAAAATAATATACGGCTACGTCTCACAGGGAGGACTAATCGAGAGGCTCAACAAGGTAGAAGAAGACCTTTTCGGCCGGAGTCTTCCCGGAACAATCGCAGAAAGGCACGCGGCAATCCTGAATTTCGTTGACACCGGGACGGACGAGCAGCCTTCAATGATGTTCAAGTTGGGCGTTGCTGAATGGGTAGTCGACAAAAAGATACGTGCCTCAGAACCTGCCGTGAAGCGTCTTGATGACTTGGAGTCCAACCTTACGGGCACCTCACGTTCAGGCAACCCAATAGTGATGAGGGTAGAGAGCCTCCTTGCCACGCTGATTATGGACCCGGTAACAGCACAGCAGGTAACAATACCACGTGATACGGTGATGAAGTTCCGTTTCATGGATGAGCTCAGTCCCGCAACGTCAAAGGCCGGTGATTTCGTGAGGCTTGAACTGACGAATGACCTCATCGTGAACCAGTGCCTGGTAGCTCCGGCAGGCTCATTGCTCATCACTGAGGTCCGGGAAGTCAAGCGTCCCAGAATGTTCGGGATACCCGGTGAAGTCAGGTTGTCGTTCAACGAGCTCAAGCCACTTGGTCCGCAGAGGCCCCCAGTCCATGTCGGTACAGCCGCGCAGAACGCCATCAAGGACGCACGCAAGACCGGCGGCAGGGGTGAAGGTGCAGTAATCGGCGCAGGGGCAGTGAGCATAGCAGGGGCAGCACTTCTTGGACCTGTCGGGCTCGTCAGCGGGGTATTCATTCGCGGGAACTCCATAAAGATCGCCGCAGGGTCAGTTACTTTCGTCCAGACTTCAGGTGATGTTACCGTCTCAGGTTACCCGATACCGTTAAGCCTCCAGACCAGCAACAGCATAACCGGCTCAACGCAGGCAGCTTCAGGGAGAGCAGACACGTCATCAAGCTACAACCCTGACCGTGATACGATCATCAAGAGGGATGTCTTCAACCGCAACGACTATGGAGCACCGTCAACAACAGGAGGAGACTTTGAGCTTCCGCCAGAACAGCAGGTACAGTAATATCGCAATATCACTACTCGCCATGATTTTAGCGGCGGGTATTTTTTTTATGCCTTCCTACGGCGCGGAACTCAACCCCTACGATGAGACAGTGCGAATACTCGAACGCTGGACAGCCTCACACTGGGGGCAGGATTGTTTCGTGTGGGTAGTGAGATATCCGGAGGAACTTGCCGGGCCATGGGCTGAGTCTGAGGCATTGAGGTCAGGAATGAGTGAGGCAGAACAGGAACGGTTCAGGGCTAGTTTCGTCTCTGAACTGAAACTCGACACATCAGAGACCTTCCTCGTCAGTGTCTATTCTTTCGGGGCAAGGCCGGTAAACTTGTCGCCTGTCCGGGATAATGTCTCACTCCTTGCATCGTCAGGTGAGCGCATAAAGCCGGTACGTTATGACTCATCACTCGACAGCCCGCAGGCAGGAGTAGTTCAGGGCCTCGTGTTCTTCCCCAAACAGACGAACAAGGACTACGTTATTGCCATCAAGGGAATGGGACGGACTGAGCGGATATTCTCATTTGCCCCGCCGGAAGCACCTCCAGTTCCAGCAAAGAAACCTGAAGTTGTCGTGGTCAACCTCCCGAAACGTAAGCCACGGAAAAAGCCTGAGCCCGTTCAGGAATACGTACCACCGCCACCGCCAGCAATACCTCCAAGGCCGATAACGCCGATATTCCGTGAAGAGTCCAGCGACATGGCCGGGTTCGTCCGTTCAGTGAGGGAACGCGGAGGGAATACCTCAAGGGACACAGCACCAAGAACAGCCCCGCCAGCCTCACAGCCCCCAAGACAAGCCAATACCGGGAATGCCTATGCAAGCCGTGAGAGTGTCCTTCGCCGTTTCCTGAACTTCTGGGCGAATAATGCCCCCGGCGAAATGTATGATATGCTTTCAGAGAACTCCAAGAAAATGATTTCACGCGAAAATTTCACAAAGGAAGTCATGAAGGCTAATGACATGCGGGCAGGTCTCAAAGGTGATTACCGCATTGACTGGATCGGTGAGGAACGCGCAAAGGTCATAGTTACGCATAAGACACTGGTCTTCCGGTCAGTTTCGACAAGAACGCTAGGAGTTACACGTGAAGGCTCTGCATGGCGCATAGTGTGGTGAGGCAATGTACAGGAAAAATATTCTTGACTTTTCACGCGACGGCCAGAGGAAAAAGGTAGCTTCACTCATTGAGGCCGGGACAGACATAAACACTCAGGACAATATCGGTGATACTGCCCTCACTATGGCAATTCTCGAACGACACACAAAAACCGCGCACTTCCTCATACGTTCGGGAGCAGATGTCAATCTTGGAGGCGACAAAGGACTTAGTGCCCTGAGTCTCGCTGTGGGAAGAAACCTCGAACGCCTAGTGATTGCCCTTCTCAATGCCGGGGCTGACCCCAACCTTTGCCCCCCCGAAGGATGGACTCCACTCATGGCCGCATCATCACACGGGAACACACGCATAGCTTCAAGGCTCATTCGTGCCGGGGCTGACACCAACGCCAGAATGCAGGACGGAACTACCCCCCTTATCATGGCCGCAAAAAGAGGAAGAGCCAGAACGGCAAAGCTCCTCATTGACGCAGGGGCAGACGTTGACGGCAGAAACAATGACGGAATGACCCCGCTGATGTTTGCCGCAATGCTCGGACATTCCGGGACGACAAGAATACTTGTTGACGCAGGAGCAGATATTGACGCAAGAAACAATAACGGGAAGACAGCACTAATTCTCTCGGTTTACGGTCATCTTGAGACACTCAAGCTCCTACTTGAGGCAGGGGCAGATGTCAGTATTACGGACAACGAGGGAAGGAACGCCCTGATGATGGCAGTGTATATGTTCATGACAGACCTGAATACCTGTGAGGCGGCGAAGCTCCTTGTGAGTTACGGTGCAGAAATTCCGCCGGGCAATGAAGAACTTTCCGAGGCATTCAAGAAACTCATATCCCTTTACTGAAACACAGACATGAAGAATATATTTACTCTCAAGAAGTTAGCATTGATACTAATAGCTATAGGAATAATTACCCTCGTCCGTTATGCCTTCCATGATATGCATCTGGACGTTGATTTATTGCGTGAGAGCCTCATGAATATGCCCGGCATGGTCATGGAGAATATACGCTTGTCCCGTGAGGTCTCCGGCGACATGTGGCGCGTCCGAATACCCTACCTTGACCGCGACGGCGACACCATCAACATGAAGTCCCTCGACATACGGCGCGAGATTTCCGGCGATAGGGGGGAATGGACATTTTTCGGGAAGTCAGGAATATACTCCCACGACATAAAGGCCGCAAGCATCTCAGGACTTCAGGGCACCCTTAACGACACAAGACGAAGCTGGAAGCTCGAAAGCCCAAAATTGACATGGACGGAAGAACGCAACACCTTCACTTTCCCTGAAGGGCTCCTGATTTATGACGGCGAATTTCTATTACGCTCTCCACTTGCAAGCATGGATAACTCTGGCGTGATATTATTAGAGCATGGAGGCGTAATCGAATGGCTAAGACCCTTAAAGCATTAACATTTTCCCTAGCACTTTTACTTTCACTCACGAATATTATTCATGCCGCTGAACTTGGAGACTACATATCAGAGGTACAGGAAGAACCCGAAGAACTCCCCCAGCAGGTTACGCTGAATGCCGACCGTGTTTCATTCAACGATGAGACCGGCCATGCAGTCGCCGAAGGAAACGCAGTACTCTCCTACAACGACACGACCATACTTGCCGAACGCATAGAGTATGACGCTGACACCCAGAAGGTCAAAGCACTTCCACTTCCCGGCCAGAAGATATTATTGACCAACGGACAAAGAACCTTAAGGGGCGACCAGATAGATTATGACCTCAACAGCAGGGAAGGAATATTGACGGGGGCAGTTACACGGCTTGCAGTCGGTGAGGACGGGGGGATACTCTACGTTTACGGCAGCGAGATTGACTACATGCCTTGGGAGCTTGCGCAGGAACGCGGCCTCGTCAGGGGAAGCCCTGAAGAATACATGATACAGTGGCGAAACGTTATACTTACCACATGCGCGCTTGAACACCCGCACTACAGGCTTGAGTCCAAAACAATAACCTTCATCCCGAACAGGAAGGTAACCGCCAAAAAACCCCGTGTATATCTCGGCAACACCTACCTGTTCACTTCACCGCTTGATTATGTCGTCCAGCTCAAGAGGAAGGCAGTAACGTATTCATTCCTACCCTACTTCCAGAGGAGCGACACAAAAGGAACAGGCGGCGGAATAACCGGCACTATAGGATGGGATACAGGCTCGGCATCATTGGGCCTGTCTTATGCGGACAAGGCAGGCTTTGAATACATGTTCGAGATTGAGCAGGAGATCAACCGCGACTTCTCCATCATGGCCGGAATTGAACACTCTTGGGATGACGAATGGGATGAACGCGTCTGGAGACCTTATGCCGCATTGAGCTACTCACATAACGGATGGGAGACAATGCTCAGGTGGTCAAGGAACGAATACATTTCCGACCAGAAAGACAGCCTCGAAGACTTCAAGGGAAGGCTTGAACGTCGGCCTGAGTTCACCGTCTGGAGTCCATGGTTCAGGCAGCTCAGCTCATGGAACAGGCTCTACGCGTCTTACGGGAGCTACAGGGAGACAGTACGCGGGCAACCTGAAGGAGACTCTACATCACGTTACGGAATGGGTTTCAGGCACTATTTCGAGAGGACGCTTAACGACACAGGCACTATAGAGTTCTTCACCGACAGCGAAGGAGTTTTGTGGTTCTATGACCGTGAAGATGCTGACCATGAAATGCTGAGGAGTTTTACGGGATTACGGTATAAAATAGGGGCGTTTGAATTGGGAACAGGCTACGAGAAACAATACACTTGGGGAGAAAGCCCGATGCACTGGGACCAGTACAAGGACAGGGAAAGGATTCACCAGAAGTTACGTTTTCCATTGGGTCGCGAGATATATACAGCCTTACGCGGAAGCTATGACCTGAAAGAGTCCATGATTGACGAGATGCATTACAGCCTCCAGTGGGTAACTGACTGCATGATCTGGGACTTGCACTACAAGAACGACAGGACTTCAGGCGGTGATGACGAGATAGGACTGTCCATAGCGATACGGGCGTTCCCTGACAGGCCGGCATCATTCGGGCAGAAACTGGACGTTGACCCGTTCGTCAGACCCCGTGAAGTTCCCAGAGAATGACATCAAACAGGAAAGCAGGTATTACGCAAGATGATTCACTTGTGCTTTATTGATGGAAAATTTGTTGAACCAGAAAAAGCTACTTTACCCATTTCGGATTTAATCATTCAGCGCGGTGTAGGAGTGTTCGAGGCGTTTGCGTCATTCGGACTGAAGCCCCTGATGCTGACACCACACATGACGAGATTCATTGCGAGTGCTGAGAGTTCAGGCATCGCCAATATCCCGGACATCGAATACATGAAGGGCGTTGTTCGTGAAGGTATCGCCAAGGTCGGCCATGACGTGAGAGTCAGGACATTCCTGACTGGTGGCGACTATTTTGACGAGGAGAAGGGCTGTTTCCCTGAGCCGAGATTTTTCGTGATATTCGACGACGCAGGGCTGATCTCAGAGGAGGCACGGGAAAAGGGCGTAATCCTTGAGCCTGTATCATTTGGCCGCGACAACCCCGAAGTGAAGAGCGTAGATTACCGCGCGACATTCACCCTCACAAAGGATGCCTACGATATACTCTACTGCCCTGGCGGAGAAATCACGGAATGCGGACACAGTAACTTCTTCCTTGTTGTTGACGGAAAAATCATCACTGCACCGTTGAGCCGCGTCCTCAAGGGCACAACAAGAGCCGCCGCCATTGAGCTCGCCAAGCAGGAAGGCTACACAGTCGAGGAAAGATGCCCGCTGTGGTCTGAGCTTACGGGAGCATCAGAGGCATTCATCACCGGGAGCATGAAGATGATTGTTCCTGCCGTCAAAATCGGAGGGATAACCATAGCTGACGGGAAAATGGGAAGCATCACACGCCGGCTTATTGAGCTCTTCAAGGAATACATGAAGCGTTGGCTTGAGTAAGTGCATTATCCCCGTACATTCCCCACGGGGTAAAAGCAAAAATACATTCAGGAGGTTATTTTTCTCATGGAACAGATTCGTTCATTGTCGCAGTTAATCGAGGATGCCGCCAAGCTGTGCGCCGAAAAGGGACGCAAGCGCATATCCGTAGCAATGGCAGAAGATGCCGGGCTCATCTCAGCAATCGAGGAAGCCCGTAAGCTCGGACTGGTCGAGGCCACGCTCGTGGGCAACCCCGACAAGGTCAAAGCCTGCATCGCTGAAGCCGGAGCAAGTGAGTCGAGCTACCACATCATCCCGGAGAACAACGAGGCAGCCTGCGGAATCGTCGCAGTAACTGAAGTATCGTCAAAGCGCGCTGACATCTACATGAAGGGCCAGCTCCACACGGATAATTTCCTTCGCGGAATGCTCAACAAGGAAGTCGGTCTCAGGGTCGGCAAAAAGGCAATCTCTCACTGCTACTTCCACTCAATCCCCGGATATGACCGCGTAATCTTCATTGCTGACGGCGCGTTCAACATGTACCCTGACCTTAAGATGAAGGCTGACATCGTGCAGAACACCGTCAATTTCGCCCGTTCACTCGGTGTTGAGCTCCCGAAAGTTGCCTGCCTCGCCGCCGTTGAGATGGTCAACCCCGACATGCCCTGCACGCTTGACGCAACAGCACTCGTCCAGATGAACGCACGCGGACAGATCAAGAACTGCATAGTAGACGGCCCTCTTGCACTGGACAACGCAATTGACGAGGAAGCCGCACGCATCAAGCACATCAAATCACCCGTTGCAGGACATGCAGACATCCTCTTTGTGCCGCAGATCGAGGTCGGCAATGCACTCGCAAAGTCAATCAGTTTCTTCGCTAAGGGCAGTGAGACAGCCGGCCTCATCATCGGAGCAGCAGCACCCGTAGTTCTGACCAGCCGCGCAGACTCACCGAGGGCAAAACTCCTCTCAATCGCCGGTGCCGTAATGCTTGCACATCATCAGGGATAAGCTATAATTGCCGAAATATCCGTTATAGTGGAAGGAGTCAGGTACATGAAGAAAGTATTAGCACTCGTTCTTGTGTTGGCCCTTGCGGGTTCAGCATCAGCGGCAGTAACCCTCACTTATGCCGAAGTCAACCCTATGGACTCAATCGTTGGCCAGACAGCGGCGGCCTTCAAGGCAAAGGTTGAGGAGCTCTCAGGCGGCGAAATCATCATCGACATTCAGGCGGGCGGAGTTCTCGGCTCTGAGGCTCAGATTCTCGACGGGATACTCAGCGGGGGCGACACTGTGGACATCTCCAGAATCTCAGCGTTTGCACTCACCAGCTACGGATGCCAGAAAGCTATGCTCCTGTCGATACCCTACACGTTCGTTAGCCGCGAGCACTTCTGGAAGTTCGCCAATAGTGAGCTTGCCGCGGAGTTTCTTGCTGAGCCGCAGACTATAGGGCTTCCGTTGAGGGGAATATGCTACGGTGAAGAGGGATTCAGGCACTTCTTCTTCAAGGAGAAAGTTTCAGGCTTGAGCGACCTCAAGGGCAAGAAGATCCGCGTCTCTGATGACCCCGTAATGACCGGCATGGTGAACAACCTCGGCGCAAATCCCACAGTCGTAACGTATACGGAGCTCTACAGCGCACTTCAGACCGGCGTAACTGACGGGGCAGAACAGCCAATCGCAAACTACAGGTCAAACGCATTCTCCGAAGTTGCCCCTTACCTTCTTCTTGACGGCCACACACTCGGAGCAATCCAGATCATCATAGCCGATACAGGATGGGCAAAGCTCAATGACCAGCAGAGAGCCTGGATCATGGAGGCAGGGAAGTACGTCCAGGAGTTCAACGCTCAGCTTTCGGCGAGGGAAGAGGAGAAAGTCCTTGAACTTCTCAGGAAAGACGGCGTTACTATCGTTGAAGTTCCCGACAAATCCGAATGGGTAAAAGCCTGCCAGCCCACAATACAGGCAAACACAAGCTCACAGGCCGAACTCTACAAGAAAATCGTAGACCTTCAGTAAAAATTTCACAGTGCAGTAACAAGGCGGGGGATGAGAAAAAAATTCTCCCGCTTTTATTTTAACGTTTAACAGGGAGATGATATTTATGCGCGGATTTTTCAGGGCAGTGTCAAAGATTAAGCCGCTCTATGACCTGACAGATAAGTTAGTGATGCTCATCTGCAAGCTGTTACTCATCGCGGACATAGGCATAACGTCAATGGCAGTTGCTGGACGCTATATCGAGTGGATTCCTGACCCTGCATGGAGTGAGCAGATGGTTCTGACCTTCATGGTGTACATGGCCGTTCTGTCGGCTACTTTGGCGATACGCAGGCGGGCACATATCAGGATGACGGCGTTCGACAAGTACCTTCCTGACGGTCTCGTGAAGTTCCTTGACCTCATCGCTGATGTGGCAGTGTTCGCCTTGGGCATCGTGATGCTGGTCTATGGGATCAAGGTATGTCAGTCGCCGCTTGCACGCTTCGGGAGATACGAGAGCATTCCGACACTAAGCAGGTTCTGGATGTACCTGCCTATCCCTGTTGCAGGGGGGAGCATGGCAATTTTCGAGCTTGAACAGATATTCCAGAGGCTTGAGGAAATATTTTTACCTGACAGTAGAGGGAATGCATGAGAAAAGGAAAACCGTATATTATCCTTGCGGCTGTTCTGGCTTTAGCATCCCCTTCTTTCGGGAGTGCTGTTGATGAGCTCATGAGGGAAGCCGGGAAACTGAAACCTCAAGGTAAAGTCAGGTATGAAACGCAAATGATGGATGAGCTTGTCATAAGTCCTCAGAACGCATCAAAGAGATATGAAGGTCAGCTTACAGGTCTGATGATCCTAGCAATGAATCCCTACCTTGAGCCCGGAATGACTAAGAAGGCCATAGAGTACGGCTATGATGTCAATGCTGAGGCTGATAACGGCATGACCGCCCTGATGTATGCCGCAATGGTCGCTAATAATGACGTGGCAAGACTCCTCATAGATTCCGGGGCTGACGTAAACGCAAAGGACAAGATGGCTGGCTTGAATGCCCTGATGTATTCTGTCTCTGCGAACAATCTCGAATGCATCAGAATTTTGCTCGAAGCAGGTGCAGATGTGAACGCAAAAAATGTTAATGGCACTAACGCGCTTGAATTGGCAGAAGGGTTGTCAGCATCAGATGAAGTGAAAAAGGTTTTACTTGAAGCAATGAAGTAACACAAGAAAGGAAATGCAACAAACATAATGCGAAACTTATGCAGGCGGCTCATCATTCTTCTGGTCGTAATCCTTGCCCTTCTGGTCTGGCATGGGGCACCAAGAACAGCAATATCCATCACTATAGCAGTGCTTATAGCTGTCTCGGCTGCTGCAATGCTCTACAAGGCACCAGATACCGACCTCATCAAGGCCGCAAAGAAACGTGATGCTACGTTCGAGGAGATTCAGGAAATCCTCAAGGCTGGGGGAAACCTCAAGGCCCGCGACAATGACGGACGTACCCCCCTGATCCTTGCGGCCTCCCGCAGCTCATCGGTAGAGGCACTGAGTCTCCTCATTGACTCCGGCTCAGACCTTGAGGCACGCGACAATGACGGAAATACCCCGCTCATCACTGCGGCAATGCTCAACCCTGAAGCGTCAATCATAAACGCCCTCATAAAGTCAGGCTCAAATGTGAACGCCAAGAATGACGACGGAAATACTGCCCTCATGATGGCGGCCATGTTCAACACGAACGCCGAGGTATTGAGACTTCTCATTGATGCCGGGGCTGATGTCAGAGGCAAGAACTCATACGGCATCACAGCACTTCACAGGGCATTAAGGCCGGAACATGTCAGCATACTCATCTCGTCAGGGGCAGACGTGAACGCCGCCGACGCATTAGGACATACCCCGCTCATGGCCTCAGCGTTTGACGACAACCCGGACGTTCTCAGGGCAATTCTGAACTCTGGGGCTGACGTGAACGCTCAGGACAGGGAGAAGAGAACTGCCCTCATGTATGCCGCAGAGAAATCACTTCAGGAGAACGTGAACATACTCCTCAGCTACGGGGCAGATACAAGCCTGAAGAACATTGACGGAAAAACAGCACTAGACTACGCGCACAATGAAAGCGTGAAAAAACTCTTAGCCTCAAGCTAAAGAAAGGGTGAAAATATTATTATGAGTCCTGAAGATATTTCGACACTGGTACTTCTCGGAACATTCTTCGCAATGATACTCCTTCGTTTCCCCATTGCCTACGCGGTGGGACTCTCAACCGTCTTCTGCCTCATCTCGCAGGGTCAGGCACTCGTTACACTCCCTCAGCAGATGGTCAAAGGCATCTGGTCGTTCTCACTCATGGCCGTACCGTTCTTCATCACTATGGGCGTTCTCATGGGTTCAGGAGGTATCTCGGACAAGTTGATTGCGCTGGCTAACTCCCTCGTCGGATGGATGAGGGGAGGGCTCGCAATGGTCAACATAGTAGCGTCGTACTTCTTCGGCGGAATCTCTGGCTCTGCGTCCGCTGATACTGCCTCGCTGGGCTCGATACTCATTCCCATGATGGTCGACCAGGGATATGACGCTGACTTCTCGACCGCCGTAACGATAACATCATCATGTGAGGGTCTTCTTGTCCCCCCAAGCCACAACATGGTGATTTACGCCACCACTGCAAGCGGTATCTCAGTAGGTGCGCTCTTCATGGCCGGATACATCCCCGGTGCACTGCTGGCGATCTCACTCATGGTTGGGTCATACATCATCTCAGTGAAACGCAATTACCCCCGCGGTAAACCCTTCAGCCTTCCGTTCTTCCTGAAGGAGTTAATGCGCTCGTTCTGGGCACTTGCGGCGGTCCTGATTGTCGTTGTGGGAGTTGTCGGAGGTGTCTTCACTGCCACAGAGTCTGCGGCAATCGCTGTAGTCTATTCACTCCTCGTGTCGGTCTTCATCTACAAGGGGCTGACCTGGAAGGGTGTCTGGAAGGCTCTCGATTCGTGCGTTGAGACCCTCGCCATCGTCCTCATACTGATAGCAACGTCTGCGGCATTCGGTTACTGCCTCACTACCCTTCACGTCCCGGCAAAGGCCGCTAACCTCATCAAGTCAGTATCTGACAACCCGATAGCTATTGCCCTGATGCTCAACGCTATATTGCTGGTACTTGGCTGCATTATGGACATGGCACCGATAATCCTCATTGCCACACCGATATTGTTGCCCGTTGCACAGTCTATAGGAATCAGCCCGATACAGTTCGGAATCATGGTAATCCTCAACTGCGGAATAGGACTGCTTACCCCTCCCGTCGGCTCAGTGCTCTTTATCGGTTCGGCTGTGGCTAAGCTCCCAATGGAGAAGGTCGTAAAGGCTACGTTGCCGTTCTACCTGTGCATGTTGATCACGCTGCTTCTGATTACGTTCATTCCGTCAATCAGCTTGTGGCTTCCTGTACTCTTCGGGTATTCGGTCTAGTCCCGGAAATTTACGGCAGGGTTCCTCACTAGGGGGGCTCTGCTTTTTTTTGTGCCTCTAGCTCTCACGTCTGAATATCTCCCTAGCCATTCGGATTAGCTCATTCTCAGGTTCTCCAAGATATGCCCCCTTCCTGAAGAACGCCCTCACCTCCCACGTAACCGGCTCATCTCCCAGCGAGAATGTCTCAGCCTCACAGCCTGCCCCTGCCATTTCTGCCGTGAGCTCCGGGATTATTGCAACACCCATTCCTGCGGCGGCCATTCGGTAACAGGTTATGTTGCTCGAAAATTCCATGACTATATCGGGCTTGATGCTGTGCAGACGGAAGAACTTATCACAGAAGGCTCTGATTGCGTGTTCACGGAACAACAGAAAGAACTTCATGCGTCCCAGTGCTTCGGGCTTTACGGCGTTCCTCCCGGAAATCCTAGAATCAGTCGGGACAGTTCCGGGCTTTGCTGCTAGAACTAGCTCTTCAGTGCAGATTAGGCGGCTCTCGAATGTTGAGGCATCTTCCGGCAATGTCTCAGGCAGTATCAGAATGTCAATCCTCCCGGACTTCAGGGCTTCACGCAATTTCTGGCCGCTCTCGGTGAATATCTCTGTGTCTATTCCCGGATACCTCGCCACGAACTCAGGAAGGAGCTTCGGCATCATGAACGAGGCACGGTCTCTTGATGTCCCTATTCTGAGTCTTCCGGCCATGTGATGGGTTATGTCCCGGATTTCGCGCTTGAGGCTGTCGTGTTCGAGGAGGATTTTGCGGGCTGTCTCGGTGTAGCATTCCCCGGCGTATGTGAGGCTTATCGGTGTCGTTGAACGGTCAAAGATCTTCACGCCCAGTTCGGCCTCTACGTCGTGAATGTAGCGGCTCAATGCTGGCTGTGAGATGTGGAGCTCATTTGCCGCCCCCGTAATGCTCCGTAACTCAGCAACCTTCAGCATGTACTGTAGCTCCCGCAGGTTCATCATAACAATAACAATATGCCTTTCATGAGGATAATAATATTTTACATTGGGCGGGGCGTTCCGTAAAATACAACCATTCCATGAGATAACCAAAAATTGCAGGGGGATTAGCGCATGAACTTAACGAGAAAAATTTTGTCGTCTCATCTCGCCAAGCCGTCGGACATGAAGCCCGGCAGTGAAATTTTCGTGAAGGTTGACCACACATTAACCCACGACATCAACGCCGTAATGACGTATTTAGCCTTTGAGGCCGTTGGACTTGAACGCACACAGGTAGAGCTCAGCGTGAGCTACCTGGATCACAACCTGCTATACCTCGACTTCAAGACCCCCGACGATCACATCTACCTTCAGTCGGCCGCAAAGAAATACGGTGTCTATGTCTCGCGTCCGGGTAACGGGATATGCCATGCCGTACACGTTGCGCGTTTCGGGAAGCCCGGAAAGCTCAGCATGGGAGGAGACAGCCATACACCACACGGCGGAGCTATAGGGATGCTCTGCATTGGTGTTGGCGGAATGGACATCGCTACGGCCATGACTGGAGTACCCATGCGCCTGAAGATGCCCGAAGTCGTGAACGTGAGGCTCACAGGCAGGCTCAATCCGGGCTGCAACGCTAAGGACGTAATCCTTGAGATGCTCAGGCGGGTAACGAACAAGGGAGGCTTGGGGAAAGTCTACGAGTACACCGGGGAAGGTGCGGCGGCTCTTGAAGTCCCCGAACGCGCAACAATAACGAACATGGGCGCGGAAATGGGCGCAACAACATCAATTTTCCCCAGTGATGAGAACGTGAGGAGATTCCTCAAGGCTCAGGGAAGGGAGAACGACTATATACCCCTCTCACCTGATGAAGGCTCAGAGTATGACGCGGTGATAGACATTGACCTGTCGAGTCTTGAGCCCCTCTGTGCATGTCCTCATCAGCCCGACAACGTAAAACCCCTCAAGGACGTTGAGCGCAAGCCGGTTCAACAGGTCTTCATCGGGAGCTGTACGAACGCAAGCTACTCCGACATCGCCAAAGCCGCACTAGTCATGAAGGGTCGAAAGGTTGCCGAGAACGTGAGCTGTACTTGTGCCGTCAGTACGAAGTCTATATACACACAGTTGTTGCGTGATGGCTACATTGAGATGATGCTAGACGCTGGAGTGAGATTCCTGGAGCTTGCCTGCGGGCCATGCTGTGCGATTGGCCAGACACCCCCCACTAATGGCGTGGCAGTCCGTACCACAAACCGAAACTTCAAGGGACGGAGCGGCAACCCCAACGCTGAAGTGTACCTGGTGAGTCCTGAGAGTGCCGCCGCAACCGCCATAACCGGGACATTCGCCAGCGCAAGGGACATTCTCGGTGATGACGTGAAGATTCTTGATGCCATCCATGAGCCCGAAGATTACCCCGTGAATGACAGCCTGATTATCCCGCCGTTGAGCCCCGAAGATGCCGCAAATGTTGAGGTCGTCAAAGGCCCGAACATCGCCTACCTTCCTGTTCCTGATGCCCCTGAAGAGAACCTAAAGGCACAGGTCAGCCTCAAGACAGGGGATAACGTATCGACTGACGACATTACCCCTGCAAGCGCGGAGTTCAGTTCAATGCGCTCAAATATCCCCCTCATGAGCAAATACTGCTTCCACCGTTACGATCCTGAATTTGCCGAACGTGCCAGGAGCTTGGGCAGGAGCATCATTGTCGGGGGCGAGAACTACGGGCAGGGCTCATCACGTGAACACGCGGCAATCAACCCAATGTTCTTGGGCGTTAAGTGCGTGATAGCCAAGAGCATAGCCAGAATACACAAGGGCAATCTCGTCAATCACGGAATAGTGCCGATGCTTTTCACCAACCCCGCGGATTACGACAGCATAGATCAGGGCGATACCCTCGAAATCGTGAACTTCCCGGAACAGGTCAAATCCGGCAGCGTAAAGGTAAGGAACATCACTAAGGGCTCAGAGTTCACCGTGAAACCCGACATGTCAGCCTCAGAAGTTGAGGTATCACTAGACGGCGGGCAGCTAAGGCACCTCAGAAGACAGCTCGAAGAAATGGGCATAAAGACGAAAGGAGAGTAACCATCATGATAGCATACGTTGGCTGCAGGACGACCGAACACCGTAACGCACGAGGCAAGGGAATACGTGCATTCAGGATTGACGGCGCGGGGGAATGGCACGAGTTCCAGACCCTCAAGACCCCGGAGGAGAACCCATCATATCAGGCACTCGACCACACGGGGAAATTCCTCTACTCAGTTCACGGGGACTTCACGAAGGCATCAAGCTACCGTGTCAGGGATGACTATACCCTTGAGCTCATGAACGTTATTGAGCTTGGGGCATCAGGGCAGAACCCCGTCTTCATTGTCCCGGACAAGTCGAACAGGTACATGATCATTGCCTCACTTCAGGGCGGGGCAGTCCACGTAATACGCCGCAACCCTGACGGCACACTCGGCGATGAAGTCCACACTACACACCTTCCGGGGAAAACTGAGGGCACAGTGTCTTACGCTCACCAGTGCATCTGGGACATTACGCAGACGTTCTTGTTCGTGGTAACTCAGGGCAGGAACAAGGGCTATGAGTGGGTGAATGTCTACAGGTTCAACCCTGACGACGGGACATTGAGCGAGACAGACACCTACAAGGCGCGGCAATATTCAGAGCCCCGGCACGTCTCAGTACACCCAAGCAACAAGTATGTGTATCTCATCAACGAGAAGGGTAACTGCATGACGTTCTTCGAGTTCGACGACAAGGAAGGAAAGTTATACCCCCGGCAGATACTGCCCTCACTTCCTGAGACATACACGGGTGAAGGACAGGCCAGCGCGTCAGTTGTGAGCAAGAACGGCGCAATCCTCATAGGCTCAAACAGGATTCACGAGTCAATCGTAACCTACAGGATAAACCCGAACAACGGCTACATGAGACTTCTCGACTTCTACCCAACTCTTGGCTTGACCCCGCGGTTCATGACGTTCAACCCGGACTATTCGCGCTTCTACGTGGCCAATGAGGACAGCGATACCATCATAGAGCTGAAACTTGACGAGGACACCGGGAGGCTTGACTACACCGGCAGGATTATCCACACTGAAAGCCCCGTCTGCATTACGTTCCTGAAGGAGGACTAGGCATCATGAATCTCGGAATACTCTCACTGATTGCGTTATTGCTTGCGATAATTCTCGGCTTCTTCAGAAATGCGAACGTCGGGGTTCTGTGCTTGGGCTTCGCTATGGTCTTGGGCTTGTGGTTCGGAATACCCAACGGGAAGTTGCTTGCGGGGTTCAGCTCGTCAATCTTCATGCAGATGGTGGGCATCACTTACCTGTTCGGCATCGTCAAGGTCAACGGAACACTTGAGCTTCTCGCCAAAAAGTTACTGGGTCTTGTGGGAAAACGCGTTCACCTAATCCCCATAGTGTTCTTCGTGATAGGTGCAATACTCAGCGGAATAGGCCCCGGATCGATTCCCTGCCTTGCGATTATCCCGGTGATTGCGATTCCTGTTGCGGTCTCAGCCGGTCTTAACCCCATAATGGTCGCAATAATCGGCGACTTCGGAGTGATGAGCGCACGAATGAGCCCCCTGACTCCTGAAGCCGCAGTGGTGAGTGAGCTTATGGTGAAGCAGGGACTGCCGGGAAATACACTGCCCCTGATGTTCTCGCTGATGATTACGTGCGTTGTGATGGCATTGCTTGTGTTCGTGTACTATCACGGCTGGGAGGTTGAGGCCGGGGCAAAGGAAGTAGACGAGGGCGCGGAAGTCCCAAGAATGACAATGACCAACGTCCTGAGTGTCCTTGCACTTGGTATCTTGGCGGTAGGAGTGCTCTTCCTGAAGTGGAACGCAGGGTTTACGGGCTTCACCTGCGGGACGGTGCTGATATGCTTGGGCTGTGGAGATGAGAAGGCGGCCATAAGGTCAATACCTTGGGGAGTAATCTTCATGATTATTGGCGTTGGTGTCCTGATGCACATAGTAACGATTTCGGGCGGAATAGATATGCTCATCGAGGCCATGAAGGGCATCATGACGCCCCGGACGGCGGCGACAATCACGGGCGCGCTTGCGGGAATAATGAGCCTCTTCAGTTCGGGGCTTGGTGTAGTGTTCCCGACGCTGATACCTACTGCCGGAGGACTCGCCACGAGCATGGGAGCTAATGCTGTCGAGTTATGTGCGGCAATCGTAATCGGCGGGACTATTGCGGGGTTTACGCCGATGTCAGTTACGGGGGCGTTAATCATGGCCGGTGCAGCTCAGCAGGAGAATGCGGAGACTCGCTTCCCGCAGAACAGGCTGTTCATTGAGCTCTTTGCGGTGTCGTTCATTGGGCTGGCGGTCTTGGGAGTGATGGGGTATGCCGGGGTTTACGGGCTGACGATAAACCTCGGAGCATAGGACGGAGAAAGTTTACCCCCCGGCTTTCAGGGCTGGGGGATATTTTGTGCTTACCTGATTCGTAGCTGCTTCTTTACTTCTTTCATGAGGCTCTCAATGCGGCTGCCTTTCGGGGCTTTCCTCCATTTGATTTCGTCAGATGGCTTGATGTAATCCCGTGCAACAGATCCATCCGTGAAGAAATTTACCGTCCTTAAGTGTAGGTAGGTGTTGTACTGAAAGTTGACATTGTAGACAAGAAGGCAGTTCCCTAAATCTTCTCCGGCAGGGGCAGGCCTGAAATGAGGATCCTTGCGCATTTCCCTCTTTGACTTCTCTGTAGGAATCCATAATGTTATGAATAATGCTGACTGAGTCGCTCTGTCATACTCTATGCTCTGTGTAAGAAGGTACATATCGTATCTGTCATCCCTGCGCACAAATTTGACTCCGGGAATGTCTGCAATACTAGGGGCTGGCTTAGGCTGGGGGCGTGAGGCTACACTAGGCTTCTGTGGCTGTGGCAATGCTCTTGCAGGCTTGTTGACGGCATAACGCAGGAATTGCGCCAATACCGTAGAAGGTACACCGAAATTCAGATTCTGCCCCTCCCTATATTGCAGAGTTGGCATTCCTACAACTTCACCCTTGAGATTGAGCAACGCACCTCCGCTTGAGCCGGGTGAAATAGGAGCTGTGAACTGCACCCACAAATTATTGTCCATTTCTCTGATGGCCGCCACTATGCCGCTGGATACACTCCCGCTTAATCCTTTAGGGTTTCCTATCGCGATTACAGCCTCGCCCTGTTTAGGGAGTGCGTCGCTTATCGTCAGGAACGGTACAGCATAAGACGTGTTCACCTTCAGGAGTGCCATATCTCTTTGCGCGTCATAGTCCTTCACCAGTGCGCTGACACTTTGCCCGTCCCTAGTCGTTACGCCGATGTATCCTGCCCCGTCTATAACATGATAGTTGGTGAGAATATCCCCGTTGGAACTCACAAAGAAACCGCTCCCAAAGCGTCCTGCATCCGTCTGAATGAATACCATTGACGGCATCACCCGCTCAACAAGCGCAGTATAATCCGCTGGAGGAGTACTCACTACTACCTGAGGGGGTGGCGTTTCTTCCTGCTTTTGCCGAATTACCTCAAGCTCTCGCCTCAGCCTCTCATACTCCGCAGACGATACAACTTCACTCACAGAAGGTTTACTCTCCGTGTGAACCTTGTACAGAAAATACATTCCCCCCGCGAACGACAGAAGAAATACCCCGGCCATGACCAACACCAGCTTTATCACAAGGCTGTCATGAGGCTTCTCCTCCTTACTGCCCTTAGTCCCTCCGTAAAGCTCATCGTAGACCTCAATCAATACATTGCAGGCTTCCTCAAGTTTTGCTGTCTTTTCCGGGTCATCTCCACATTCTGAGAGCCTGGCCGTGTAATTCTCCTCTATCTTGCTGATGTCAAGTTTATCATCATCGAGCGATATTCCCAGATATTCACATGCTTCTTCAGCCGTCATCCTCATATCCCCCTGTCAAGATAATTCTTCAATGCATTCATGAGGTCGTTAATCCTGCTGTTCCCTGAAGGCCTCTCCCACTTATAGCCGCTCTGTGGCCTCACGTAGTCCCGCGCAATCGTCCCGTCAGTGTACAGGTTCACCGTCCGAAGGTGAAGATATGTCCCATCCTCAAAGTCCACAGCATAGAGCAGGATACACGGCCCGAAGTCTTTTCCCTGACGTGCCTTGAAGTTCGGGTCCCTCTTCATCTGCCGGTTCGTCTTCTCCGTCGGAAACCAGACCGACACAAACGCCGCCTGTGATGTCGCACGGTCATACTCGACATAATCAGCGGCAATATACATCTCGTAGCTCTCATCCTTCCGAACGAATATCATTCCGTCCGGGTTATCACGTCTTACGTTCTCGTGTGAGGCTCTCGGAAGTATCCGGGGCTTCTTGTCCCTCGCTGAACTGAAGAACGACGACAATATCCCCGGAGCAATCGCAAAGTTCAGATTCTGCCCGTCAGTCCGTAATTTCGTCGGCATCCCTACAACTTCACCCTTAAGGTTGATGAGTGCTCCACCACTTGACCCCGGCGAAATGGGAGCGGTGAACTGCACCCACGTGTTATTTTCCCGGAAGGCCGACACGATACCGTTCGAAACAGTGCCACTTAGACCTTTGGGATTCCCGATCGCTATCACTGCCTCGCCCTGTCTTGGTAGAGTCCGGCTTATCGTCAGGAACTTCACCGGGTAAGGAGCGTTCACCGTCAGTAGTGCCATGTCCCTCCTCGCGTCGTAGTCCTTCAAGCTCGCGTTGAGGCTTTGCCCGTTCTGGGGGGTTACTGTGATGAACCCGGCATCACGTACTACGTGCCAGTTCGTGAGGATGTCCCCCGTTGAGCTCACGAAAAATCCGCTGCCTGTTCCCGTGTCGGTCCTGATGAGGACGATTGAGGGCATGACACGTTCAACGAGGTCGGCATAATCGGGAGCAGTGCTGTTCTGTGAGGCGGGTAGCTCAGTTCTTGCGCGCAACTGTTCGAGCTCCTGAAGAACCCGTGCGTAGTCCCCTGAGTTTTGGGCGGGGGCTTCTGCATTCCTTGAGGTGTGGACGAAATACAGGAACACTCCGAGGCATATTGTGGTTATCGTGGTCATTACGAGAGCAAGTTTCAGAATGATGTTATTGCGTTGAGGCTTGGGCTTGGGAGTTTCGGGGGGCTCTTCAACACCGTATAAGTCCCTGTAGGCTTCAGTGAGGTATTCATATGCTTGCTCAATGTTGGCACGCATCCTTTGGGCTTCCCTGTATTCGGGAGTGTCGTCAATAAATCTCTGCGGGTCATAGATTGATATTTTAGTCTTGTAGTTCCTCTCTATCTGGTCAATGTCCAAGTCTTCATCATCCGGGGAAATTCCCAAGTACAGGCAAGCCTCATCAGGTGTCAAAATAAATCACAGCTTTCTTAATGAGCTGGCTTATTATAGCAACGATAGAAATACTCTGTAGAAATTCACTCAATGGCACTAAAATATCAGCCATCAATTCAAACCAAACGTTCCAAAAAATTTATTATGTTCAGGAGGATTTGCATAATGAAAAAATTTGCGTTCGCTCTTGTCCTTGTCATGATGTTTTCCGTCATGGCCTCAGCTTCCGAAGTCGTGAAGGCTTATACGACAATGGAAGAACCCCTCGCCAAAGCATTATTTGACGCTTTCGAGGCAGACACGGGAATCAAAGTCGAGTGGGTCAGGCTCTCAGGTGGTGAGGCAATCGCACGTCTTGAGGCAGAGAAGGCCAACCCACAGGCGAGCATCTGGGTCGGTGGTGTGGGAACTCAGCACATTGAGGCAAAACTTCGCGGGCTCTCGACACCCTACCGTTCACGCATGGCCGGGAGCATTCCTGCACGTTACAGGGACCCGGAGAACTACTGGACGGGGTTATACGTCGGGCCGATAGCGTTCTGCATGAACACGGAGCGCGCCAAGGAGCTGGGCCTTGAGATGCCGACAAGCTGGGCTGACCTCCTCAAGCCTGAATACGCAAAGAAGGTACGTGTTGCCCACCCCAGCACTTCAGGGACTGCCTACAACATGATAACGACCGTTATACGCATCAACGGCGGCGATGAGGACAAGGCATTTGCGTACTTCAAGGACATGGCCAAAGCAGTGGAGCAGTTCACGCGTTCGGGCTCAGCTCCAGGAAAATCCTGCGCTCTTGGCGAGATACCCATAGCTATAGGCTACCTTCACGACCAGATAAAATTGCAGAAGGAAGGCGCAAAGCTCCAGATAGTCATACCGTCAGACGGAACAGGCTTCGAGACAGCCTCAATGTCGATCCTCAAGGGAGGCCCTGATCCCCTCAACGCCAAGAAACTCTATGACTGGGTACTAGGTCAGAAGGCAATGGACATCATAGCGAGCTGGTACGTTATCCCGCTGTCAGACAAGGCAACTCCGACGAACACGGGATTTTCACTCGACACTATGAACCTCGTAAACCAGGACGACCAGTGGGACGCTGCCAACAAGGAACGCCTGCTTGAACGCTGGAACAGGGAAATCTCAACCGCTCCCGAAAAATAGTATTGCAGTCTTCAGCCTCCTGTGATGACTTCATGGGAGGCTTGTTTATGTGCAAAGGAGGTATGAACTTGAACAAGAAAGCAATAAACTTCCTGCTGACTATGCTTTTTGTAGCCCTCGTAGGCTGGTGGATATACTCAAGCGTCCGTGATGAGTTCCTGAGCCAGACCAGGGCATCACAGCGCAGGACAGTCGAGACAGTTGCGGCAGGCTACCCTTCAGGTGATGACGAGGTCGCTGAATGGCTGAAGCGTCTTGCGGAGGAATCGGCGAATTACCGCGTTGCACTTGTCCGGGAAATCCCAATGCCGGGCGAGAAGCTCACATCATCACCAGCAGGAGACCCTGAACTTTCACGGCTCACTGAAGAGAATACGCTTGACCCTGAGTTCGCGAAGGGATTCGACAACGCCGCCTATGAGGAAGTCTACAGGAGCTCCCATAACTGGACGGTAGGCACTAAGGAGGAGCAGGCATTGTTCTTTGCCCCGGCAATCGACATGAAGACCCATGAAGTCGAGGGGGCGTTAGTGTTCTCGTTCAGCACTGACGGTGAACAGGGATTCATGAGGATGATGAACACCCTGTTTTTCTGTGCGTTCGTCCTTTTTGCCGTCGTAGTGTGGCAGCTCATGATGAGCCGTGATCCTATCGTTGGCTTTGCGCTCGCTGGTCTCTTCCTGATGACGCTAATCTTCGTGGCCTATCCATTGTTTGAGGCACTGAGGCTGTCATTCCTCGAGAACGGCAAATTCTCACTCTCAATCTGGAAGACTATCCTCAACTCAGAAGGCTATCTTTCGGCACTATGGGGCAGCCTTAAGCTCGGTTGCTGGACTGCTACATTCTCGACAATCGTGGGATTTCTCTTTGCGTTCGTGGTCTCAAGGACTAACGCACCCTGCAAGAAGCTCATCTCAACAATGGGAGTCCTCCCGGTAATCTCCCCTCCGTTCTCGCTGACACTGTCGATAATCCTTCTTTTCGGCAACAACGGACTGATTACCCGCTGGCTTCGTGTTGTGGGTCTCGACTTCTCGATTTACGGACTGCCCGGCCTCGTTCTCGTCCAGACAATGGGAATGTTCCCGATAGCGTTCCTCACATTGGGCGGTGTGTTGCAGGCCATAGACTCGACATTTGAGGAGGCATCACTCAACCTTTCAGCCGGGAGATTCCAGACGTTCAGCAAGATAACCCTGCCGCTTGCAGTTCCGGGACTTCTCAGTGCGTGGCTCCTGGTGTTCACGACATCACTAGCTGATTTCGCGAACCCGTTGCTTCTTGCGGGCGACCTCAAGGTGCTATCACTGGAGAGCTACATAGAGGTTACTGGCATGAACAGGCTCGGACATGGTGCGGCACTCTCGATACTGCTGCTACTTCCGACATTGACGGCGTTCCTTGCTCAGCGTTTCTGGGTTGCCAAACGCTCATACGTTACAGTAACTGGCAAGCCTTCAGGACGAATCACAGAGCTGACGACTCCGGGAGTCCGCCGCATTCTCACGGGAATAATCTTCGTGATAATCTTCTTCCTGATTATGCTCTACGGTACGATATTCGCCGGGTGCTTCGTGAAGAACTGGGGCATTGATTACACGTTCAGCCTTGAGAACATCACGGAGGCAATAACGCGCTCAAAGGATGCGTTGTTCGACACCGTAACCCTCGCGGCAATAGCTACACCGATTGCGGGAATTATAGCCATGATTGCGGCACTGCTCATAGTCCGGCGGAAGTTTCACGGCAAAAAGTTACTGGAAATGCTCCTGATGACACCGTTCGCATTGCCCGGAACGTTGCTCGGCATAAGCTACATACTAGCCTTCAACCACGCGCCCATAATCCTCGTAGGTACTGCGGCAATCATCATCATCAACTACGTGATACGTGAGCTCCCTGTAGGCATTGAGGGGGGAATAGCGTCATTGCGTCAGATAGACCCGTCAATCGAGGAGGCAGCCACTGACTTGGGGGCAGACCAGGCTACGGTGTTCAGGACTATAGTGCTGCCATTGGTGCGGCCTGCGTTCCTGTCGAGCCTGTCCTATACGTTCGTGCGGTCAATGACGGCAGTTAGTGCGGTTATCTTCCTGATTTCGGCGAAGTGGTATCACATCACGGTCTTAATCTACAACTTCTCGGAGAACCTGAGATTTGGCCTTGCTAGTGTGCTGTCAACCGTGCTAATCGTAATCGTATTCGGGGCATTCGGGATAATGAGGCTCTTAGTCCGTGAGAATACCAACCTGATGAAGAACGTAACATGATGAGAAAGGGGACAATCAGAAGTGGCAAATACTAACAGCAAATCAGTAACCTTTGAGGACATAAAGAAGATATTCCGCGACCCACAATCAGGTCAGGACGTTGCGGCAGTTGCGGGAGTGTCATTCCGACTTGAGCCCGGCGAACTCGTAACGTTGCTTGGGCCTTCAGGCTGTGGGAAGTCAACCATCCTGCGTATGCTTTCGGGATTTGAGCAGCCCACCTCCGGGAAAATCATGATAGGCGACAACGACGTAACGAACACTCCTCCGAACAAGCGCGATACTGCAATGGTCTTCCAGAGCTACGGCTTGTTCCCGCACATGAACGTTGCGGACAATGTAGGCTACGGCCTGAGACTGCGCAAAGTCCCGCAGAAGGATATTGACGTGAAGGTGCAGAAGTTCCTAGAGATGGTAGGGCTTGGGCAGATGGGGAAGCGTCCTCCGTCGAGACTCTCAGGAGGACAGCAGCAGAGGGTTGCACTAGCACGCAGTCTCATCGTTGAGCCGTCGGTGTTGCTGCTTGATGAGCCGCTGAGCAACCTTGACGCATTACTGCGCGAACAGATGAGGGTAGAGATACGCCGCCTCCAGAAGTCGCTCGGTATCACTGCAATGTACGTAACACATGACCGCGTTGAAGCAATGAGCTTGTCCGACCGCATAATAGTGATGAAGCTCGGCCACATAATCCAGATAGGGACTCCCAGCGACATTTACCGCGACCCTGTGAATACGTTTGTTGCTGGTTTCGTGGGGAAGGTAGCGTTTTTCCCGTGCGAGGTGAAGGGGATTGATGATGCCTGCCATGTTGAGGTGAAGGGCCAGAAGTTCACCGCCCCAAGATGGGCAAAGACCCTCAAGGCCGGGGACAAAGCCCTAGTGATGGCACGTCCTGAGTCCCTTGCAGTGGGTGAGCCGGGGGCAGGTGTTGAGGACGGCATAGTTACGGCGAATATCTATCTCGGCAACAGCGTGGAGACGTGGGTGAAGACCGATCTGGGTAATGTCCTCGTACAGATCGACAACCCTGACGTGAAGAAGATCTGGGATGAAGGCGAGAAGGTTTCCCTGTCGTTTGACCCCGCGCTGACGAAGGTGCTTGCTGACGACTTGGAGCAGGCATAAGGACAACAGGCAATACCAACGCCGGGTTTGAGGTTATATCAGCCCGGCAATTTTTTTTCTTCACTTACCCCTTGCAAAAATAGTACACTCACAATATAATTACGACATCAAAACAGAAGGCCTCAAAACAGAAGGCCTCAAAGCAAGAGGTGCTTTTGATTGTTCTACAGACTTAAGGATAACTTTGTACTGCGCGGCTATGAGAAGCTGCCATATGCCATAATAGACACCAAGACGGGCGAAGCACTATTCCTCAATGCCGAGACTATGGGAGCTGTAGAACTCTGCAACGGGAACTGCGACCTGTCCCTCCCCTTAGTCCCTGACAAAGTCCGCGCCATAGTGTCAGACGGCGTGAAGAACGGCATCATCGAACCCTGCGAACCAGGCCACGGCCTCACCGACAACCAGAAATACAGGAAATACCCCGCACGCTATATCCGCCAGGCTCACTGGTCAATCACCGGGAAATGCAACTACAGGTGCAAGCACTGTTTCTTGTCCGCACCTGATGCGAAGCTCGGAGAATTTCCCCACGACACAATCATGAACATAGTCCAGCAACTTGGGGACTGCGGCGTGATGAACGTCTCACTCACTGGAGGAGAGCCCCTGATCCGCCCCGACTTCATGGAGATTGTTGACGCACTCCTTGAACGCAACATACGAATCAGGACGATCTACTCGAACGGTGCACTGGTGAACGAGGCATTATTGCGGGAGCTTGAGGCACGGAACATTCACCCGGAGTTCAACATGAGCTTTGACGGTGTAGGCTGGCATGACTGGCTCAGGGGCGTGAAGGGTGCTGAGGACATCGTGAACCGCGCTTTTGCCCTTTGCCGTGATAGGGGCTTCCCGACGGGCTCGGAGATGTGCATTCACCAGCACAACAAGCACACGTTGAGGGAGAGCATCAGACACTTGGGCAGTCTCGGAGTCCGCTCACTGAAGACCGTACCAGTTGACGACATCGGGGAATGGCGCAAGCATGGCTACGGTAAGGCCATCGAACTTAAGGAACTCTTCCAGCTCTACCTGGACTATATCCCCCAGTACTACGAAGACGGTATGCCCTTGTCCATAATGCTCGGAGGGTTCTTCTGCGCAAATCCCCGTGAGCCTGAGTACTTCAGCATCCCATCATACAAGACTGAGCACGACCCTGACACGTTATGTTTATGCGGTCATGCAAGAATGGTCATGTACATTTCACCTGAAGGCCGCGTACTTCCGTGCATGTCGCTCTCAGCGATGGACTTTCAGGAGAATTTCCCGCTGATTACGGAGAAGGGTCTTGCCCAGTGCATCACTGACTCGTTCTACATGAAGGTGATAGACACGAGGGCTAGCGAGTATTTTGCGCTGAACGAGGTATGCAAGTCGTGCAAGTATTCAATGTGCTGTTACGGCGGCTGCAGGGCTGATGCTCTGGGTACTGGCGACGGTGATTTTATGGGAAGGTCCCCGTCCACGTGTGAGCTATTCCGCGGCGGATGGGCAGACAAGATAGTTGAAGCGGTGTTGAAGGTACGCCCGGAGGCAAAATCCCCTGTACTGGAAAATTCTCTGTGGCGTAACTTTAGAATAAATCAGGAGGTCATGTAGCAATGACAGAAAACGGTAGGAATTTCATCGTTCAGGCATCAAAGGACAGCAAGATCCAGGAGGCCATGAAGGCGGCACAGGTTGAGGCAATGCTGAAGGTAGCGAACGCAAACGGCTACAAGCTGACGGCAGAGGACTTCGCGGCGGACGCAAAGGCTGAGCAGCTCAGCGAGGAAGAGATGAAGGCAGTAGCTGGTGGAAGCGTCTGCGTGTGCCCCGTATTCGGTGGAGGGGGCGGCGATCTGACCTGCGCATGCGTCTGGGGTGTAGGCGGCGGTTCATCCAACGCTGGACACAAGGGCTTCTGCGCCTGCTCGGGTGGCGGCTACGGGCAGAACAACGACTAGGTTGCTGGGACTCCGTTTTGCGGCTGTCTCGCCAGTGATCCGGTGAAGGGCTGCAGTATGACGGAATAAGGCCAGTGAGTACTGAAGTTGCGCCCGGAGGAGAAATCTTCTGTGGCGTAACCTTTAAGCAAATCAGGAGGTTATGTAGAAATGACGGACAACATGAAGAGATTTCTGGAGGCTGTTTCCAGTGATGAGGCTCTGC
>JAFRAH010000033.1 GCA_017405525.1 Synergistaceae bacterium | reverse complement strand
GAGGAGGAGGAGGAGGAGGCTGTGCTTCGGTCTCAGGGCTTGCATGTGCGTTAATCCTTCTGGGAATGGCTGGGCACTCTAGGAAAAAGTAAACGGGCACAAAAAATCCCCCTTGTCTCACTCAAAGGCAGGGGGGAATTATTTTACTCCCTTTCTAGTTCACAAAGCTGTTGTAGATTGCCCTGACTGCACGGTCAAAGTCCTCGTTCAGCACACCCACTATGATATTGAGCTCGCTGGCTCCCTGGTCAATCATGCGGACGTTAATCCTCGAGTCAGCCAACGCTTGGAAGATTTTTGCGGCTGTACCTGTCTGGGACTTCATGCTCCTTCCGACAACAGCGATCAACGCTATACCTGCCTCAACCTCAAGGGACTCAGGCTCAACACTCGCGGCAATACGGCTCAATACTTCCTGTTCATGCTCGATGAATTTGCTCTCATGGACTATTACGGTCATTGTGTCGATACCTGAAGGCAGGTGCTCAATGGGAATGTTATTCTCCTCGAAGCACTGTGCAACTTTCCTGTAGAAGTCAGGCTGTGAATGCATCAGGTCCTTGGCGATTACGATTGAGCAGAAATCTTTCCGCCCGGCAATACCCGTAATCGTGTACTTTGAGCGTCTCGCAGTGTTCCCGACAATCCATGTTCCGGGGTCTTGGGGGGAATTTGTGTTGCGTATGTTGATGGGTATTCCGGCGTTCTTGACGGGGAAGATAGCGTCCTCATGCATGACACTTGCGCCCATGTAAGCAAGCTCCCGTAACTCCCTGTAGGTTATGCTGGAGATCAGCGCAGGGCCGGGGATAATGTGGGGGTCAGCCATAAGGAGACCGCTAACGTCCGTCCAGTTCTCGTAGACACCAGCCTTGCAGGCACTGGCCACGATTGAGCCGGTAATGTCCGAGCCGCCCCGTGAGAATGTCCGAATTTTCCCGTCCTTGCCGAGACCGTAGAACCCCGGAACTACCGCACGCCCAGCCTCCTCAAGCCTCGCCGAAAGAACCGGGTATGTCATCCCAGCGTCAAAGCTCCCTGAAGCGTCAAAGAATATCACGTCCGCCGCGTCAATGAACTCACAGCCCAGATATTCGGCCATGATTAAGCCGTTGAGGTATTCGCCGCGTGAGGCAGTGTAGTCTTTCTCCGGGTCATGAAGGAGCTTGTCCTCGATTGCGTCAAATGCCTCCGACAGTGAGAGGTTGAGGCTCAATCCCTGAATGATCTCGTTGTACCTGTCCTTCACGGCTAAGAATGGCTCATAGAAATTCTGACCCTTCACGGCGAGTTCATAGCACTCATAGAGGAGGTCAGTAATCTTAATGTCCGATGAGTTACGTTTTCCCGGTGCTGAAGGTACGACATAGACGCGCGACTCATCACTTCGGACGATTGCCCCGGCCTTCATGAACTGCCCGGCATCTGCGAGGGAACTTCCTCCGAACTTTACGACCTTCTTCATTTACGCACCAAGAACGCGGAATTTTGACCCTTCAGGCTTTGAGGGTGCGCTAGCTGACATAACGGGCTCAAGGTCAGCAAACCCCGTGTGAACGTTACTGCCCTGGTTCTTGAGGCACTCGATAACGTCCGAGACTACTGCGCTTGCTGTGGGACGCTTCCCTGCCCCCCTGCCGTAAAGCATGACGTTGTCCACCATGTTGCCGGTAATCATGATCCCGTTGAAGACATCATTAACGCCATAGAGAGGGCTCGATGACGGGACAAGGTACGGAGCTACAACGATGCTTGAGCCTTCTGACTCGTACACTCCCAAGAGCTTGATGGACATTCCGCGGGCTTCTGCGTCTGCTATGTCCTGCTGAGTTACGCCGGTTATTCCCTCACATGAGACCTGCTCATACGAGAATTTTTTCCCGGACACGAGCGATGCAAGTATGGCTATCTTCCTTGCTGTGTCGTGGCCCTCAACGTCAGCGGCAGGGTTGCGTTCGGCAAATCCCTTCTCCTGTGCTTCCCTGAGAGCGTCCGAAAAATCTTTACCGGCCTTCATGTTCGTGAGTATGTAGTTGCAGGTTCCGTTGAGTATTCCGGCAATCCGTGAGACTCGTTCATGGCCGAATGCCTCGCGTATCGTCCGCAGTAACGGGATGCCTCCTCCAACGCTGGCCTCAAAGAGATAGCTGCAGTTGTGCTCGCGTGCTATTGCGCTGAGTTCCACGCCGTAAGCGTCAACAAGCTCCTTGTTTGACGTGCAGACTGAGATACCGTGTTCAAGTGCCTGGTGGGTGTAGGTGTAGGCAGGTTCTTTCCCGCCCATTGTCTCGCAGATGACCTTAACGTCAGGGTCATTCACGATCATATTGATGTCGTTGACCACGCCGGGAATGTCGCGTATGTCGAGAATGTATTTCACGTGTACGCTGTCGCCGAGCACCTTCTGTATTTCGCTCTGGTTCTCGCCGATTACCTCAGCAACTCCGCTGCCGATGTTCCCGAAACCCAATATGGCAATGTTTATCATCTCTTCACCCCGTTATTTCGCCTCAATGTACTTCATGTGAACGAGGAGTTCAGCGCACTCAACCGCACCGCCTGCCGCACCCCTCAACGTGTTGTGTGAGAGCCCGACAAACTTCCAGTCATATACCGTGTCAGGTCTGAGCCTCCCGATTGATACGCCCATTCCTCCCTCATAGTTCACGTCAAGAGCTACCTGCGGCCTGTTGTCCTCCTCCATGTACCTGATGAACTGAGCCGGGGCTGTCGGGAGCTTTGCACTCTGCGGGATTCCCGAAAAACTGTTCAGCTTCTCGATGAGGACTTCCTTGCTTGGGGCTGGCTTCCTGAACTTCACGAACGTTGCCGCTGTGTGTCCATAGAGCACGGGTATCCTGATGCACTGGGCGGAGATTGACGGTTCACTTGCCGGGACTATCTGGCCTCCCTCAATTCGTCCGAAAATTCGGAGGGGTTCTTTCTCGCTCTTCTCTTCCTCGCCGCCAATGTAGGGAATGACATTGCCGACCATTTCCGGCCATGTAGAGAAGTTTTTGCCCGCCCCTGAGATTGCCTGGTAGGTCGTAACGATTGCCTCATAGGGTTCATACTCACGCCATGCCGCAAAAGCTGGAGCGTATGACTGTATCGAGCAGTTAGGCTTTACGGCGATGAAGCCCCGTGAAGTTCCGAGCCTCTTTCGTTGTATGGGGATAATCTCTGCATGTTCGGGGTTGATTTCCGGGATAATCATGGGAACGTCGGTAGTCCAGCGATGGGCTGAGTTGTTCGAGACTACAGGGGTCTCAGTCTTCGCGTATTCCTCCTCGATGGCCTTTATCTCGTCCTTGGTGAGGTTGACCGCACTGAACACGAAATCCACATCATCAGAAACGCCATTAACGTCATTCACATCACGGAGGACTAAGCCCTTTACGTTTTCGGGGATTGGCTCATCAAGTAGCCATCTGCCACTCATGGCCTCAGCGTAGGTTTTGCCCTTGCTGTTGGGGGAAGCCGCTATAACTTTTACGTTGAACCACGGATGATTGTGAAGTATCTGGATGAACCTTTGACCGACCATTCCCGTAGCACCAAGAACGCCGACGTTGAACTTTTTCTGCAAGGTGTATTCACTCCCTGTTAAGTTGTCAAAAATTTCTGCATAGTATATCACCCCGTCAAAATGCATAATGGCAAGTAGTTATTTATTCCGCTATAATATTTCAATCCAACCAAAATTTTATCAGGAGGTAAGTTGTAAGGTGAAAAGGTTATCACTTTCATTATTCACTGTATTACTTGCGCTCTCATTATGTACGGCATCATTCGCGGCGGATGAGTCCCCTGCGGTTGGTGCTGACCCTTCCCCTGCCCCGTCAGGCTGGAAGTTCGACCGTCCCATAAGGATCATATGCCCTTGGGGTGAAGGCGGCGGTGCTGATGCTACCCTGCGTGCAATAGTCCCCGTCATCGAGAAGGCAACCGGCCAGAAGGTCGAGGTCGTCAACGTTACGGGAGGCAACGGCGTTAATGGTGCGTCATTCACCCGTGAACAGCCCGCGGATGGCTATACCTTCATGCTCGGGACTCAGAGCCTCCTCATTCAGGACATTGTAGGTGAGATGAAGTTCAAGTTCCTCGATGAGTTCGTACCTGTTGCGCGCCTCGTCCATGCAATCGACGTTATCGCTACCTCACGTGCGGCAATGGAGGAGCGCGGCTTCAAGACCTTCAGCGAACTCAGGGACTACATCAAGGCTCACCCCTTCAGCGTCAGTGTAGGAATGATCACGAGGATAGGCGTTGACGGCCTGTCGTTCCAGCAGGCTACTGAGGGCCTGAATATCCTTGAGGTTGATTACCCCACAGGCGGCGGAATGACTGAGGCATTGCTCCGCGGACAGATTGACCTCATGGTTACCGGCACTCAGGAGATTGAGGAGCAGATTAGCGCGGGCGAAATCATCCCGATGCTAGTACTTGCCGAAAAGAGAATGAACCGTTACCCCAGCGTTGAGTGCTCGAAGGAACTCGGCATCAATGCATTCTTGGGCTCAGAACGCGGAATTTTCGCCAAGAAGGGAACTCCTCAAGAGGCAATTGACGCACTCGGTGCAATAATCGCTGAAGGTGTCAAGACCTCAGAGTGGAATGACTTTCTCCAGCAGGGTGGCTATGACGAGAGACCCGGCTATGCTCCCGCCGAAGAATACCAGAAGGCACTTAGTGATGAGTACAAATCCTTCACCGACATGCTGAAGCCCGCACCTGCCGCTAAGGACAAGAAGGCTGCCCCGAAAGCTGCTCCCTCGCCCAAGCTCGCAATAATCGGTTTCGTGATGGTGTTGGTCCTCATCATCTGCCTCATCAAAAAAATCGTCATCCCTCCGATTGCGTTTATACTCCTTCCGACAATTGCGGCACTCATTGCAGGGTTTGACCCTCTGGTCGTCAACAAGTTCGCGGCCTCTGGCATAAGCAAGATGGTTAGTACTGTGTCGCTTTTCGTGTTCTCTATCTCATTCTTCTCACTCATGAGCGATCAGGGAGTCTTTGACCCAATCGTCAACTTCCTCATCAAGAAGGCAGGAACTAACGTAACGCTTGTTCTCCTTGCGACGGCGGCGGTTGCTGTAATCGGACACCTTGACGGCTCAGGAGCTACAACGTTCATCATCACCATCACTGCAATGCTCCCGCTGTTCAAGAAGCTCAAGATGGACAACAGGGCGTTAATGATGCTTGTCTGCGTTGCTATCGGTGTCATGAACGTCTGCCCGTGGGGTGGCCCGACAATCAGGGCGGCTACAGTCCTTGAGACAGACCCCAACATTCTCTGGCACAGGTTACTGCCGGTTCAGGGTGCAATGCTCGTTATTACGTTTGCGGTGGCATTACTTCAGAGCGGCATCCAGAAGAGACGCATCAAGAAGCTCGGCCTCACTGCTGACGACACAATCGCCGAAGAGAAAGCCGAAGCAGAGAAGGCCGCAAAGGTCTCAACAGCCCTCCAGTGGTACAACTTCTTGATTGTCGTTGCGGTAATCGTTGTCCTTATGATGGGACTGCTCAACCCTGCATACACATTCATGCTTGCCCTCGCGCTCACCCTCCCGTTCAACATCAAGAGCCTCAAGGAACAAAACGGAAGGCTCAAGAATTACGGAGTTGCGGCAATGTCGATGGTAGTTACGCTGTTTGCGGCAGGCATCTTCACGGGCGTGCTCAGTGGTACGGGAATGCTTAACGCCATGGCCAGCGCAGTGGTTACGATTATCCCGCCGGATCTCGGACGCTATACACACTTCATCGTAGCGTGCTTTGCTGTTCCCCTCATCATGTGCCTGGGCACCGACTCGTTCTACTTCGGACTTCTTCCTGTTGTTGTGGGTATAGCCTCACAGTTCGGAGTGAACCCGATGGATGTTGCGTGCGTTCTTCTTGTGGCTGAGAACGTCGGCGTAATGATTTCCCCGTTGAGCCCGGCAATGTATCTCGGCCTGGGACTTCTTGAGATTGACGTGGGCGAACACATAAAGTACTCCCTTGCGTGGATCTGGGGAGTAAGTATCCTCGCTATCGTTGCCTGCATAGTCCTCGGAGTAACCCCGCTGTAGGGTTTGCACTGTAAATCAAGTGTCGCCGTGTTTCATTGCGGCGGCATTTTTTTTCCCAACACTAAGGAAGGTGAATAGTCATGCGTAAATTTATGGCGGTTATGTTTTTTGTGATGCTCTCGTGCGCAAGTGCCAGTGCCCAAATCAGCAAGGAGGTAGTCGAGGCGGCATGGGCAAGAATCGCTAAGGCTGATGGTTTCAATGTGGTCAAGATAAATTTCGAGAACGACAACGCTCCAAATGCTTGGGTAAAATTCCAGTCAGAGAAAAATTACAGCGTCCACGTTACAACCGGGCTCATGAGGATACTGAACAATGAGGACGAGATAGCCGGTGTACTTGGCCACGAGATCGGCCATGTGAGGCTTGGGCACTACAAGAAGGGAGTAGGGCGTGCTGTCGGCTGGGCGATTGCCGGGACATTGCTGGGACGGATTGGCGGCACTGCAGGCGCGGCGGCTCAGGCAGCAGGGAACATAGGGATGAATTTGGCTGAGAGTGGATTTTCGCGCGGGCAGGAGGTCGAGGCTGACGACTACGGAACAGTTCTCCTCAAGAAGGCAGGCTATGACCCCTATGGACTTTACCGGGCAATGAAGGCCTTTAAGGACAACAACTACGAGACACAGCCTAACGGATTCAACTCACACCCGCCAACTGCGAGGAGGCTTAAGCATCTCATGGACAAGGCAAAGGAAGTCAGCGGAAAATAGACATTGCTCCCTCATTGACGGGGGGCTTTTTTGTTTTTTGCGCTAATATCAAGAGTTAGCTATAATGTGAAAAACTGACGCACTAACGAAACACTCAAGAGGTGAAAAAATTTTGTCCCCCATGAAAATAAAACCATCAGCAATAATCACAGCCCTTTTCATCATGTTCATGCCTCCCGGAAATTCACAGGCTGCTGAACGTCTTGCGGTTGTCCCCGGAGGTGTCGAGCTCTACGATGCACGGACATATTCGGGCGTGGTCATGGCCGCATACCAGAAGGCATATGCGATGAACTTCGAGATCTGGAAGCCCAGGGACCTGCCCGCAGGATGGTACGCGACGTTTGACGGTTTCCCTGTAGCACAGATAGCCGAGAACAGGTGGGTATACGGCCAGCTTGGTACTGACGGGACAATAAGGCCGACGAATATACTTGTCGGGTCGGTAGTCCCCTCGAATGTTCCGGGGCTCGCAAGAATCGCGGCAGTCTGGACGTGGGGAAAGTACCTCGACAGCCCGGAGTTCCTCAAGATCCGGGAATATAGGTGCAACCGAATGGGCTGGCTCAATGACAGCTACATAAACACAATAATTGCATGGAACACGAGCAAGCCGCATGTCTGGATATGGCTCGGCGACAGGTGGAAGAAGCTCACCCCCAACCCAGGCGAATACACATGGCAGATGCTGAAGCGTTTATCCCCGTGGATTGCCGGGGAACTCAGGAGGCACAACGCGTGGTACATGGGCGGTGAACCCGTAGAGGTCGCTGACTTGTCCCGGCAGTGGGGGATGATCTGGGGAGGCCGCGTAGTAATCGGCAGTCTCAGGGCATACAGTGAGACAGGCTCAGGCGGAGGCAATGAGACCGCAACAACCTCAATGCGCGACACTTCCGGCAACTCTGGCGGCAACACCACACCTCAGAACAACAACAATAACGGCGGACAATGGGACGTGGACTGATGGGCAGGGACAACAAGACTTCACGGATTGACCAGCTCCTAAGCATGGCATGGAGCACGAACAGCCCCGCGCGTTCAGTCTCGATAGCCCGGCAGGTGCTCGAACTTTCGCCGGAAAACACTGACGCATTGATCATCATTGCCGACAACACGGAAGACCCGGAGGAACGCATAAGGATACTTTCCCGCGCAATGGCCTCACTTGACGCTGAAGGGAACTGCAAGCCCGAAGACCGGGAGATTTTGCGCCTTACGGTGAACGAGAGGCTGGCCTACACGTATTTTTCGGACGGAAATTTCAGCGATGCCCTTTCAGCCTGTGAGGAGGCACTGAAGATTATTGCCTCAAGCGATGACCCTGACGCTCAGGAAAACGAACAGGACATGAAGACGCTGTATTACCGTCTCCTGATTGAGCTCAAGGAATGGCACAAGATACTATCTGAGACGATGAAGGACGAGGAGCACTATCCTGCGTGGGGGTATTCGAGGCTTGTTGCGGCATGGATGACTGCGCCGGGTCGGAGCATGGCCGTATGCGCAAATATGTTCTGGGACGCACTGATGCTCTCGCCGGATATTCCGTTCTACATGCTCGGATACCTTGAGGAGCCTGACGACAATTCAGACTCTCAGGAACAGGACGACTTTGATTTTGCCCTGATGTACTATGACGTTATCTCGGTGTCTGATGACCTCTGCAACTGGTTCACGAGGGGGGCAATACTCTTCGGGCTTCTCACGAATCGCTTTGACGGGCGTGAAAGGGAATATGTCCTTGATGTTCTCGACACACTGGGAGGCTATGAGGAATACGAGAGAATGAGCAGTGTTGTAGTTGAGGGGGATGACCGGGCAGTGATAGAGATGCTTGCCGCCAATAAATGCTTGTCAGAATAATCATGACTGGAGGACTGTTTACAGATGCCTGAACGAAAAATACGGATATACTGCGTTACCCCATATGCCAGGAATGTCGAGGGAGCTTTGAGCCTTCTCCGCATTAAGGACACACCGATAGCCTCAAGTTTTGTCTGGGACGATGAGAACCCTGACTACGTTCTTGCCACCAGCTGCGTCTATGACTCTCCTAGCTGGGCCTCATTGTTCCTGAAGTACGCGTACAGGAGGAATCCTGAAACCGGGAAGTTCCCGATAACAATATTCTATGCAGGTGAGGCGGTCTCCCCGGACTTCAATATATTCGACTATTCTCTGTCGTGGGACTGGCATCTCTCATTCAGGGACAGAGCGGCAAGGCTCAGGAGTTTTTTGTGGGCAGGTCTTCGGGACAATCCCATTAACAGCGTCGGGGAGGCAAAATCACTCCTTCAGGGCAAGCCCGGTTTCTGCAACTTCCTCTACTCAAACGGCAATGCAAACCCTGCCCGTGATAATCTCTTCAGGGCTGTTTCGGAATACAGGAGGGCAGATTCTCTCGGCCCTTATGCGAACAATGTCGGTGCACTAATTACTGGGGGGGGGGGGGGATTGGTTTAATACGAGCATTGAGATCAAGAGCATGTACAAGTTCTCAATAGCTGCTGAAAATGCAATGTATGACGGCTACACGACAGAGAAACTCATATCCAGTTTTCTCGCCCACACCGTGCCTATATACTGGGGCAACAGGTTTGTGGCTGAAGAGTTCAACCCTGAAGCCTTCGTGAACTGCAATGACTATAGCAGCATTGATGAGGTCATAAAGCGTGTGAAGGAAATTGATGAAGATGATGACCTTTGGGGCTGGATGGTGAGCAGGCCATGGCAGACAGAAGAGCAGAAGAAGAATTCTGACAGGGAGCTTGAGGAATTGAGGAAGTTCACGGTCAACATCTTTTCCCAGCCGCTCGAAAAGGCAAGAAGAAGACCTGAAGGTACTTATGCCGATATTTGCTGGAGGTGTTTTGCCGGAGGGAGGAGCTATATCTGGAAGTACACAGATCCCAAGTTTCTCCGCAAAGTATTCATGAAACTTAAGGGGAGAATATTCCCTTTGCCGAAGGTTGATATAGATGATTTCTTAAAGGAGCATAAATTTTAAGTGGGGAAAAAAAACTTTGAACCAATTACCGCCGTAAGTTCACGGTACAGACTAACACCCGAAAAACTCAGAAGGATTAAGCCGGTTGAGAGCTGGAAACTAAGCACAACCGATGATATTGCACTCACGAAAACACGAAAACCCGAACCCCTCATCGGTCAGCAGAGAGCCGTAGAGTCCCTAGAGTTCGGCCTCAATGTTGACGGTAGGGGCTACAACATCTTCGTGGTCGGTCAGCCCGGAAGCGGACGAACCAGCTACATACTCGAACGCCTCGAAAGCATGGCCGGGGATCTCCCTGCACCTGATGACTGGTTATACCTCTACAACTTCAGCAAGCCCGGTGAACCCTTGGCGGTCTCAGTTCAGGCAGGCAGGGGCAAGAAGTTATCCGATGAGCTCGATGAACTCCTGAAGGATCTTAAGGCAGTAATCAGCCGGGCATTCGAGCAGTCGCAGTATGAGGACGCAAAAGCCTTGCACGTCAAGGAGTTCCAGGAGAAGGCCGGGGCAATAATGGACAAGCTCAAGGCAAGGGCAGAACGTGAACATTTCTCCCTTAAGCGAACGCCGCAGGGGTTTATCAGCATCCCCCTCATCAAGGACAAGGACGAGGAAGGCCACGAAATCACCCGCGAACTCAAGCCGGAGGAATACGAAGCCCTAGACAGCAAGAAGCAGAAGAAGTATCAGGCCATCAGCGAAAGAATCTCACAACGTACACTCTCAGGAATGCGTGAGATCCGCGACATGGAGAAGGCACTAAAGGAGAAGCTCAGCAAACTAGACTCCGAGATATGCCGGGCGGCAATAACCCCATGCATGGACGAGATACGCGGGAAATACTCAGGCAATGAAGCACTCCTGAAATGGTTTGACGCAATGACGGATGATGTCATCGAGAACTTCGGGGCATTCGTTACGGCGGCTCGTGAGGAGAACGCAGAAGTAGACTTCACGCGCTATCAGGCAAACCTATTCGTCAGCAATGACCCCGCAAAAGGTGCGCCCGTAATCTGGGAGACCAGCCCGACATACTACAACCTTTCGGGACGTGTCGAGTACGAGAGCCATCAAGGATACTTGTATACTGACTTCCGCAGGATACTTCCGGGGGCATTCCACAAGGCTAACGGGGGGTTTCTCGTCCTTGACGCTGAGAAGGTGCTGATGAACTTCATGGCATGGGAGGCGGTCAAGAGAATATTGCGGACGGGCGAGGCATCAATCGAGAACTTGGGCGAACAGTACGGGGCTCTTCCTGTCGCATCACTGAGGCCGTCCCCCATAAAGATGAACCTGAAAATCATAATGACTGGCACACCGTATATCTATGAGCTCTTGCAGTACTATGACGCGGAGTTCAGCAAGATCTTCAAGGTCAAGGCCAGCTTTGATTACGACATGCCACGAACTGCCGGGAATGAGCGCAAGATGGCTCGCTACATCGCCGAATACATACACCGCCAAAAACTGAAGCCCTTTGACGCGTCGGCACTCTCGGAGATAATCGAGTGGTCAGGCCGTGAAGCTGAAGACCAGAATTTGCTTTCAGTCGAGACAGGAAGGCTCAGGGAACTTCTCACGGAAGCAAGCGCATGGTCTCAGGGAAGCACAGTAACGCGCGAAAACGTCATCAAGGCCATAGAGCACAGGAACTACAGGCTTGGGCTTTACCGCGACAAGCTGGCACGGGCATTCAGGGACGGGGTTATTCGGGTTGACACTTCAGGCTCAGTTGTCGGGCAGATTAACGGCCTCAGCGTGATAGACCTCAATGATTACAGGTTCGGACATCCATCGAGAATAACCGCAAATGTCTTCATGGGTCAGGAAGGAGTCGTGAACATTGAGCGTGAAGTGAAGATGACCGGCCCCATCCACAACAAGGGCTTGATGATACTGTCGAGCTACTTGGGCAGGAAATACGCACAGGATATGCCGCTAAGTCTCTCAGCACACATAACGTTTGAGCAGAATTATTCCGGCATTGAGGGCGACAGTGCAAGCTCTACGGAGCTCTACTGCATATTGTCCGCACTCTCTGGCCTCCCGTTGAAGCAGGGTATCGCCGTAACAGGAAGTGTTGACCAGTTCGGGAACGTCCAGCCAATCGGTGGGGTAAACGAGAAGATAGAGGGTTTCTACGAGTACTGCAAGATAGCCGGCCTCACAGGTGAACAAGGCGTGATGATACCTCAAGCCAACGCAAGGCATCTCATGCTCAGCCCCGAAGTTATTGACGCTGTACGTGAAGGTAAGTTCTCGGTCTGGGCAGTAAGCAGCATTGATGAGGGCATCGAGATACTCACAGGGACAGCCGCAGGAAAGCAGCACAAAGACGGCTCATATAGTGATAAGACAGTTCACGGGATGGTGAAGGCACGCCTCAAGAAGATGCTCAGTGATGGGATGAGGTTAGAGAAGAAGTTTTCACGTTCACCCCGGAAAGCCAGGAAGAAGAAAGCTCCTGATACTCCCGAAAATGGATAGCACAGGGAAAATCACAGCCATACTTGACGCACTGGAGACACAATACCACAATGAAGCCCGCCCCCCGGAACTCGGACACCCTGAACCGCTGGACGGGCTCATACTCACCGTACTATCACAGAACACGAACGACATTAACCGCGACAGGGCATTTTCGCGCCTGAAGTCTGAGTTCCCCACATGGCCGGACGTTGTCAGCGCAGGAGCCTCACGGCTTGAGGACGCAATAAGAACCGCAGGACTCGCTCACACCAAAGCCGCAAGGATAATCACGATACTGGGCAGGATACATGACGACTTCGGGGAATACTCGATCCTGAAGTTCTCAGGTCATGACCCGGAATATATGCGCAAGTACCTTCGGGCATTGCCGGGTGTCGGGGCAAAAACTGTAGCTTGCACGTTGCTGTTTGACTTCGGGATTAAGGCTTTCCCTGTCGACACACACATAACCCGAATATCACACAGGTCAGGAATATCTCCCCTCAACGCCAAGCCTGAAGACATCTCGGCCATGCTTGAACGTGTTGTGCCTGAAGCCAGATGCCTAGGCGGGCACGTCAACATGATTGCTCACGGAAGGGCAGTGTGTCATTCACAGAAGCCGGAATGTTCTTCATGCGTCATTGCGGGGCTGTGCGACAAAAATTTATCGTAGGAGGAAGTATATATGCTCAAAGTTTCGGTGCTGTTGATGCTCTTGATGGCATCCCAAGTTTTCGCAGGGGATAATCTCTCGCCTGAATGGGTCAGCGAACTCAAAGCCGCAAAGGATGCCTCACAGCTCGCCATAGTTTCAGGCACTCACGGGTCTAATGCTCGTTTCTCGTTCCATGAGAAGGATGATGCCGGGCAGTGGCATGAAGTGGTCTCCTGCCCCGCGTATATCGGCAAGAAGGGCTGGGGAAAATCCCGCGAAGGCGACATGAAGACACCTCAAGGAGTGTTCACGTTCACGATGGCATTCGGCATTCAGGAAGATCCGGGCTGTCCGATGGGTTATGTCCAGGTTGACGGCTCGCATTACTGGGTAGGAGACAGCAACTCGGAGCACTACAACCGCTTTGTGTCGGTGAATGAGCACGGGAATTTCAGCACTAAGGACAGCGAACACATCATAGACTACACGACTGCCTACAAGTACTGCCTGAACATCAGCTACAACGTTGATGGCATTCCGGGGAAGGGCTCGGCGATATTCCTTCACTGCCAGACCAAGAACCACTACACCGCCGGGTGCGTGGCAATCCCTGAAGATGACATGAAGGAAGTTCTGAGGCACGTCAAGCCGGGCTGTGTCGTCGTAATGGACACTCACGAGAACATAAGGAGCTGGTAGACATGAGATTACTGTTTGAACTTTTCGTTACGTTCGCGAAAATGGGGGCGGTAACATTTGGAGGGGGCTATGCGATGCTGCCGATACTTCAGCGCGAAATAGTCGAGAACAAGCACTGGGGAACTGATGAGGAGCTTGCTGACTATTACGCCATAGGCCAGTGTACCCCGGGAGTTATCGCCGTCAATGTGGCAACGTTCATCGGACGAAAGACTGCCGGAAATATCGGGGGAGTTGTCGCGACGCTTGGTGTGGTTTTTCCGTCGTTCGTGATAATAACGCTCCTAGCCGGGGTAATCCAGGCGTATTCTTCCCTCGAATGGGTGAAACATGCCTTTGCGGGTATTCGTGTCTGTGTCTGCGTGCTCATCTTCAACGCGGTAATAAAGCTCTTCGCCAAAGCAATAATTGACCGCTGGACATTGGGGATTTACGCGCTCATTCTTGCCGGTTCGGTGATGATGGACGTATCGCCCGTAGTGTTCGTAGTCATGGCCGGAATTGCCGGGGTAATCCTGAAAGTTTTTGCGGGGGTGAAGTCATGAGCAGGGCTGTATTGTTTTCCTCCATAACAGCGGCGGCAGTGTTGCTGGGAGCGTTATTGCTGGTTATAGTCTCGCAGGTCAGGGCTGAAGTTCCGAACAGGAGGGCAGTACTCTACAGCAATGACGGTAAGATACTCAAGGAATACAGCGGAAAAATAGAGTATGTCAGGCGCGGGAGTAACGGCGTAAGGTTCTGGCTTGACGGCAGAAGGGTCATAATCCAGGGCGGAATAATCGTAGTGGAGGATGAGTGAGATGATATACGTCAAACTATTCTGGGAGTTCTTCCAGACGGGACTATTTGCGGTTGGCGGGGGAATGGCTACCCTCCCATTCCTATACAGCATCTCAGACAGGACAGGATGGTTCACACACCAGCAGCTTGCAGACATGATCGCCGTGAGTGAGTCGACACCGGGGGCAATAGGCGTGAACATGGCCACGTATTCAGGCTACATCACTGCGGGAGTACCGGGTGCGTTCGTCTCGACTGCCGGGCTGATTACTCCGAGCATCATTGTGATTCTTCTTGTGGCGGCATTCCTGAGTGCGTTCCATGAGAACAAGTACGTGAACGGGGCGTTTTACGGCTTGAGACCTGCGAGTTCGGCCATGATTACGGCGGCGGGGTTGATCCTTGCGCGGGTGGTGTTCTTCTACGGGGACTTCTTCGGCGGGGGCTTCAACCTCAAGGCGGCAGTTCTTGCTGTGGCTCTTCTGGTCTTCACTCACGCTGTAGCCTTCACGAGGAAGTTGCACCCTGTAGTGTGGATAGCGTTTTCGGCAGTAGTGGGAATAGTCTTCAAGTACTGATGATACAGTGAGACCCCCGGAATTTTCCCGGAGGTCTCTTTTTTTGCGTCCTTGTCCCTAACGCTTTATGTCGTAGTTCATGTTCATGATGTTCCTGATGCTCTCGGCATCGTCCGTGATATTCCCGTCCCCCCGTATCGTGTGCTTGATGACACTGCTGGCAACCGCGAAATTCACCATGTCCTGCGGGTTATAGCCCTTCATCATCGCGTAAATCAGTCCTGACGCAAAAGCATCGCCCCCACCAACACGATCCAGAATGTTGAACGTGAACAGCCTGCTCTCGTAGGTCTTCCCACCAAGCCACATATAGGCCTTCAAGCTGTTCTCACTCCCTGAATGTGCGTACCTCACATGCCGGGCAATACACTTCAGGTTTGTGTACCTCCTAACGAACTCACCAAAGACTCCCGCCTGAGTGTCGTAATCCGGCTGAAGGGGTATACCGTCCTTCACGTCCCCCTTTGAGTGGTCAGAGTCATCACGCCAGAGGTGATAGGGCTCAATCCCAAGCAAGACATCGACATACGGTAGGCATGAAGTGCAGAAGTCCCTTGCCTCGTCCCATGTCCAGAGGGTACTGCGAAAATTCCCGTCAAAGCTCACGGTTAGGCCCCGTTCTTTGGCCTTGCGCATAACTCTCAACGTGAAGTCCGCGCAGCTCGCTGACAGTGCCGGGGTAATGCCGCTCATGTGAAGCCACGTGAAACCTTCGAGCAGTGCATCAGCATCAACCCGCGAATAGTCATACTCAGTGAACGCGCTGTGCTTTCGGTCATACGTTACCTTGCTGGGACGGATGCCGTAGCCTGTCTCAAGGTAGTACGTGCCGAGCCTGTGTGTCGGTGTCTCTTCGGGAGTGCTGAGGATTACGGGCTTGCAGTGGACATCGTTGCTCCTGAGCATTCTTACTGCGCTCTTGCCGAGTGAGTTGTCAGGTACTACGGTGAAGAACGTGCTGTCTATTCCCAAGTTCGCAAGGGCTAAGGCTATGTTTGCCTCACTTCCTCCGTAGCTTGCCTCGAAACTTGTTGCTGCCCTTATCTTGTCATAGTTGGGAGGGGTGAGACGTAACATAATCTCGCCTATCGTGATAAATTTCTGTGTCATTACTGCTCCACCTTCTGATAGTGTATTGTGTTGCCGTTCGGAAATTTCATGTCCAGCCTTTTTCCTGAAGGGTCAAGCTCAAGCTCTGCCGTAAAGTCAACACCATGATTATTGCGGCCTGTAATCTTGCTGCCCTCAATGCGGATTATCCCCATCTCTGAAGGCTGGCCGTCAATCCATCCGTAATAGTTGCTCCCCTTGAACTGCGTAACGAACTGATGACCGTTATAGTCCGCAACCCAAACACCCTCAATGTTGACGTTCTGGGAAGGCATCGCTACTTCAGGCATTGGCGGGAACTCCGTAGGCATCTCCGGGCCTGAAGGCTTGGGAGCTTCGGGCTTGGGTGCGGGAGGCTGAGGGGCTGAAGGTCTGGGAGTCCTCGACATGTTCACGAATGCGGCGGCGTTCTCACCCATACCGTTGGGGCCGCTCGTGAACGTAACAATCAGCGTGCCACTCGTAGGGTTGCGCATGGCGTACATTGTGTCGGTGCTTCCGTCGGGTGCTGTTACTGTGATCCTGTCGTCCTCGACCGTGAACGTCCCTATTTCCTGACCGTTGGAGCTGAGCTTGTTGCCCGAAAACGTGAGCTGTGTACCGTCCTCGCACTTCCATTCACCGAGATACCAGCCTTCCGGGAAATTTATCTTGCTCACAGGGAACATGAAGGCCATCTCGCCATCTGAGACAGTACCCATGAGCCAGGCATAATCTACGTCAGACTGCAAGACCACAGCATAGACTCTCGATAAAACACCATAATTCCCTGACTTGTCCCGCGTGTATGACGTAAGGACTGGGGCTTCTGCGTCAAGGTCAAGGGTAATGTAGCCTTCAGCCTTTGTCCCGCCGTGAACGTCTGCGCGGAATGGGTACCTGCCTTCTGAGTCTGCAGGCATTATCTCGACGATGAGCCTCGTGGGTGAAACTATAGGGTGTCCTCCAGTTCGTGAGGGGGTATCTTGGGCGACGATGTAGCGGCCAGGAAGCAATGATGCACCGTGAAGTTTTGTTGCCGGGATGTGGGGGGAGAAGCGCGGGTCTTGCAGGACTTGGACGGGGGCAATCTCGGCAAATGAACTTGATGCGAATAATATTGCGAGGATTAGGGCAGTGAAGAAATTTTTTGCCTTCATGAAAATCACACCTCCATAAAAATTTGAGTGAATGATATAACCTTGACACAGTGGCAAAAATCAGTAATATACACTATATACAAGACTTAAGGAGGCTGTAAAATGACTCAGGACTCAGGACGAACTATGCCCGTGATAGGGAATACTGGAACACATACTATTCACTGAACAGCCATTCAGACACAAAACCAAGCAACTTTGCAGAAAGCATAGCCTCAGAGCTTGAGAGAGGTAAACACATTCTTGACTTAGGTTGCGGAAACGGAAGAGACAGCCTTTATTTCTGGGCTGAAGGATTGAAGGTTACAGGCATTGATGCATCTGATGTGGCAATAACGAACTTAAAGCGCATCACTGAAGGTTCAGGGCAGGCAGAATTTTTCTGCGGCGACTTCGTGAATGACAGAACAATTTACTCACGGCAATACGACTATATCTACAGCAGGTTCACACTCCACGCAATAACTTCATCACAACAGGACGAACTTCTCAGGAACATAAAGCATATATTGAGACGGGACGGAAAAATCTTCATTGAGGCAAGAACTTTACGCGATGACCTTTTCGGCATTGGGGAAAACGTAGGAGATAATGCCTTCATCTGCAACGGCCACTACAGAAGATTTATAGACCCTGCAGAATTATCCGGGACAATGATGAACATGGGCTACAAGATAATATCTCTTGAGGAAGGTCGGGGTTTTTCGAGAACGGAAGACTCTGACCCTGTGCTCATGAGACTCAAAGCAGGCATATAAACGCGGCCATAAGGACAAAAAAAATTCCCTCCCGCAAATTTCACAGGAGGGATAATTTCTCTCTCTTTCTCTCAGCGTACAGGGTTGAACTCCCCGTCAAGCCACTGCCTGAACGCCTCAATAGTCATACTCCCCAAATCACCCTTTGAGCGTTCACGTACCCCAACAGTCCGGGAATCCTTCTCCTTGTCGCCAACCACCAGCATGTAGGGCACCTTCTGCATCTGTGCATCACGTATCTTCCTGCCGAGTTTCTCGCTCCTGTAGTCCACCTCAGAGCGCAAGCCCCATTCCGTGAACATGGCCTGAAGTTCTGCGGCATAATCTGCGTGGCTGTCGGCAATTGGGATTATCTTCACCTGTACGGGTGCAAGCCAGTACGGGAATGCCCCGGCGTAATGCTCAATCAGTATTCCCATGAAACGCTCAACACTCCCGAACACAACACGGTGTATCAGCACGGGGGTATGTTCTGCCCCGTCCTCGCCTATGTACGTTACGCCGAAACGCCCGGGCATCTGGAAGTCGAGCTGTATCGTCCCGCACTGCCACGTCCTCCCTATGCAGTCCTCAAGGTGGAAGTCTATCTTCGGGCCGTAGAATGCTCCGTCGCCGGGGTTAATCGTGTAGGGAGTCCCTGTGCTCTCCAGGGCATCACGCAAGGCTGCCTCTGCCTCGTTCCACTGCTCATCACTTCCCATTGAGTCATCAGGTCGCGTTGAGAGCTCCACCGTGTACTTGAACCCGAAAACCTCAGTGTACACGTACTTGTCCAGCTCCATTATGCGCGTAACCTCGTCCTTTATCTGCGACGGCTCTATGTACGTGTGGGCATCATCCTGCGTGAAACACCGTACCCTCATGAGGCCATGAAGTACCCCGCTCCTTTCGTGGCGGTGAACACATCCCAGTTCTGCCAGCCTCATGGGAAGCTCGCGATAACTACGCAACTGTGTCTTGTAGACGAGTATGCTTCCGGGGCAGTTCATGGGCTTGATTGCGTAGGGCTTCTCGTCAATCTCCGTGAAGTACATGTTTTCCCTGTAGTGATCCCAATGTCCCGAACGTATCCAGAGCTCACGGTCAAGTATTTGCGGTGTCTTTATCTCGGTGTAGCCACGCTTTATGTGTTCGCGCCGCCAGAAGTCAATCAGCGTGTTCATGATGGCCATTCCCTTTGGGTGGAAGAACGGGAAACCGGGCCCCTCCTCGTGAAGGCTGAATAGGTCCAAGTCCCTTCCGAGCTTCCTGTGATCCCTGAGCTTTGCCTCCTCAAGACGCTTCAGGTGTTCCTTGAGCTCGTCAGGTGTCGCGAATGCAGTCCCGTAAATCCTCGTGAGCATCTTGTTGTGCTCATCGCCCCGCCAGTATGCCCCGGCAATAGTGAGGAGCTTGAAGTTACGGAGCTTCGAGGCATCTTGTACGTGAGGGCCGCGGCAGAGGTCAGAATATTCACCCTGCCTGTAGACCGACACTGTGGGAGCGTCAATGTCGGTGATGAGTTCGGTCTTGTAGGGGTCATCGGCGAAGAACTTCAGCGCGTCATCTTTGGCCATGTCCTCACGGGTTACGGGCTCGCCAGCCCCCGAAATCTTCCGCATCTCGGACTCAATACGTGGCAGGTCTTCCTCAGTGATTGTTCCTGTCGCGTCAATGTCGTAATAGAACCCGTCCTTTATTGCCGGGCCAACTCCGAAATGTGAGCCGGGATAGAGCCTCAATACTGCCTGTGCCATCAAGTGGGCTGTTGAGTGCCGGATAATCTCCAGTCCTTCGGGCATGTCGGGGGTTATGGGGGAGACTTCACCGCCTGTAGTTACTGTGCGGGACAAATCAGAGGGCTCACCGTTGAACTTTGCGGCGATTACCTTCTTGCTGTCGAGGCTTAATGCCTGGAGGACTTCATGAAGTGTAGTGCTGTCTTTGTTGATGTCGCAGGATTTATCTTCGTGCCTGAACTGTAACAATGATATTCCTTCTTTGTGATGTGATGTGAAAATTTTACGTGCAAGAATATCACCGAAATATTTTCACTGCAAGCAAAGGCATATCCCCGTCATGAATAGAGCTCCTGAATTTTCCTGACGACTTCAGAATCAACATTCTCATCAAATTTCCGGGCAAACATGGCCTCAGAGCTTCGTATCTCCTCAAGGTCTGAGCTCCTGAACGTGTAGGGACCTCCGCGCCTCCAGTCTATCAGCCGAGCAACTGCTTTCACGTGGTCATCAATAAATTCTTTCTGGTAGAGCTTACTGCGAAAGGGAGAGTTGACCATAATCGTATGCATGTAAACTTCCGTAGGCATGAACGTATCATGAAATACTTTGTGTATCCATTCACGATTGCTGAGAACATAGCGCGCAAATTGGTCAGTTATGCTGAACCAGTCCGTGCCTTTCTGGAACTTTACCCCCTTGTTCCTGTATATCCTGATAGCCCGCTGAATGGCAAACTGAATTTTACTGAAGACCCTGCTTATTGCCCGGCTTATTTTTCTGCGAGGTCTGCCAATCATTTCCTGAAGCGGGTAATAGTACCTTACCCATTCATCATGGCCGAAAGTCTCACTCTGGAAGTTCATGAACTCAACCCCATGATTGCGCTCAAAGAATGCCTGTATTTCTTCCTGCCGCTTTATGGGGAGATCCTGCCCTGAAAGAAGGTGATAGTGCTCGTATTGTCCCTGTGATGTCGCCGCCTCAAGAAGTATCAGTGCGGCTTCAACCTGAGAATATCCACCCCATGATACTTTTACCCGACGTGTATGAAAAATCCTGCTGTCCTTCACGAGTTTCTGTGTGTCAGCAGGATTGTAGTCTTTGGTCTTTGCGTCCATGTGAATGAATATATCGTTTTTCGGGTGGTCAAGCATCTGTATAAGTGTACTGAATACAGTATCCGCCTTGTGTGCTATAATGAGGTAGGCTTGCTTGCTTGCTTGCTGAAGAATGTACAGCCTCAGTCATGTATCAGTCAAGTTCCTTCCGTGAAAATTTGTTGACGAAATTATTATACACTACCAACGATACAGCAACCATCATCACATCAGCAACAACCTGCGTCCAGACAATGCCATACATCCCGAAGGCATAATTCATCACGAACAATAACGGAATGTTGAAGACAACCCAGCGCGCTGAGCCGAGGGCAAGTGCCTTCCCTCCCATTCCGACGGCCTGGAAGAAGTTCACCAGGTGGAAGCATATGAACATGAACGGTGTAGCCAGGCTCCGGGCCCTGAGAAAATTCGTGCCAAGCTCCACAGTCTGAACGTCAGCAATGAATATCCTCATGATATACGGCGCGAATACCTCATACATTGCCACGCTCGCAAATCCGAATACCAGTCCCGCAAACCTCGACACCCTCACAGTCTCGTGCATCCGGGCAAAGTTCCCGGCCGAATAGTTGTAGCCAGCTAGCGGCATCATTCCCTGACACAACCCAATGCCTATATTCAGTGGCAGACGCTCAGCCTTGAGGACTATTCCCACTGCCGCCAATGGTATATCACCGTAACCTGAAGCCAGCTTGTCTATGATGATGTAGGTTATGTCGAACAACGTTACAGCGATTGCCGCAGGGACTCCTACAGCAAAAACTGAGTATGCATTCTTCCGCGAGGGTATGACGTTCCTGACTGAGAGAGACAAGATGCTGCCCTTCTGCCTGAGTATCACAACGAGGAAGTACACGCACATTATGACGTTCGAGAGCATCGTAGCTATTCCCGCACCCAAGACCTCGTAACCTTCAGGCAAGAGAACGAACATAAACAGAGGGTCAAGGAATATGTTGATGATGCCTCCCATTGAGACACCGAACCCCGCCTGCCGTGCATAACCAGTTGAGCGGAGGAAGTTGCTCATCGTCATGGTCAGGATCGTGGGCACTGCTCCCAGAACGATAACGCAGAAGGTGTACTGACGGGCGAACGTCAGGGTGTCATCACTTGCGCCCAGTGTCCTGAGCACCGGGGTCATGAACACGTACATGAAGAGCGAGAACATTCCGGCAGATATTATCGTCATCCAGAAACTGAAGGCTGATACTGTCTTTGCCTCGTCATCACGTCCTGCACCCATGAGACGGGATATTAGGGTTCCGCCGCCAATGCCGAAGAGATTCGCGAACGTTATGGAGATGTTGAAGACCGGCAGCAACAATGACACCCCGGCGACCATCAAGGGGTTGTTCGTTCGGCCAATGAAGAATGTATCTGCAAGGTTGTAAATGAGAATTATTAGCTGCCCGAATATCATCGGCACTGAAAGCTCAAGTAATGCCTTCGGGATTGGCCATGTCTCGAAAATTTCACGGTTTTCACTATGCTTTGTGTTCATGGATTTCATCACTCCTTCAATGCCTTAATCATAACAGATTGCCCGGCAGTAAAAATTTCTGGTATCATGTCTCAATAATCCCAACCTAATTTATGGAGATGACTTTAACCTTGTCCGAACGCTTTGAAGAATACCTTAATGATGCGAAAGATTACGCTGAAAGAGTCCTCATGCGCTACCTTCCTGAAGCTGAAGGGCTGCAGAAAACGTTGATTGAGGCGATGAACTACAGCCTACTTGCCGGGGGAAAAAGACTCCGCCCCGTCCTCATGCTTGAGACATGGAGGATGTTCGGCGGAAATGACGAGAGACTCATAACTCCGTTCATGGCCGCAATGGAGATGATACACACGTTCTCACTCGTTCATGATGACCTCCCGGCAATGGACAACGACATGTACAGGCGCGGAAGGAAGACAACTCACGCGGTTTACGGTGCAGGGATGGCAACGCTTGCAGGTGATGGGCTGCTCAACCTTGCGTTTGAGACGGCACTAAAGGCTACAGGTCTCGGCCATGACGGAAGAGTGATCGAGGCACTGAAGGTTCTTGCGCTGAAGGCAGGTATCTACGGGATGGCCGGGGGTCAATGCGCGGACATTGAGAGCGAGAACGCGGAGAATATCACTGATGACGTTATAGCCTTCGTGAACGAGCACAAGACAGCCTGCATGATTGAGAGCAGCCTGATGATCGGGGCAGTCCTTGCGGGTGCTGACAGTGAGAGCGTGAAGAGGCTTGAGAGGGCCGGGAGCTGTCTGGGTATAGCGTTCCAGATAAGAGACGACATACTCAACAGGACAGGGACACAGCAGGAACTAGGAAAGCCTGTAGGGAGTGATGACGAGATGGGAAAGACGAACTACGTTTTCCTTCACGGGCTTGACGAGGCCCAAAGGAAAGTAGTGGAGTTGTCCTCAGAGGCTGTCTCGATCTTTGACGGGCTTTATGCCGCAAGAAATATCGGGTATGCATTTCTCTCGGAGCTTGCCAGGAAGATGGAGGGCAGGAAGAAATAGCATTCTCCCGTGCTCTTCTGCTAGAATACTGCACAAAGGAGAGTGGTTACATTATGGCAAGTGAAGATGTGTACCTTCGCAAGGACGTTTACGAGGCAGACCAGCGGGCTTTGAGGGCTGAAATCAGGCTGGGCAATGAGGAAGTGCTGAAGGAGCTTCGGCAGTCCAGGGTTGAGATTAACGGCAAGATTGCGGAGTTCAGGGAGGAAGTGAACGGCAAGATTGCGGAGTTCAGGGAGGAAGTGAACGGCAGGTTCGCAGAGTTCAGGGAGGAAGTAAACGGCAGGTTCGCGGAAGTAAACGACAGGTTCGCAAGGGTAGACGGCAGGTTTGACAAGCTGGAGGCGAGAGTCGATGTGCTGACCGGGCGGGTTGACAACCTCGAAAGGAAAGTTGATACCATTGACCGCCGGATTGACAGGATAGAAGGCTACGTAGGGACGGGTATAGCCTTCATCGCAATGCTGGTAACCGTTGTAGTGTTCATTGAGCCTATTGCGCGGTTCGTCAGGAAAATCTTCAAGCCTGAGCCTACAATTACCCTCGAACAGATAGAGGCACTAATCGACTCCAAGCTGAACGCAAAACACTAAGCACCCTCTCCCGCAATCCCCAAAAGACTACGGGAGATTGCCCCGCTAGTCCTTCTTCACTCTCGCCCTGATCCCTCCCGTAAGTTCCTGCAGTCTACCCGGCTCTACAGGAAAGAACGCATGATCCGTCCCAGCCGCCGCCCAAACCACCCCGTGCGCAAAAAGATCCTCATCCATTACCGCCCTCATCTCCCCGTCATATCCCACTGGAGGAACTCCCCCGACGTGATACCCGTAACGTTCAAGCACCTCATCAGGAGGCATCATCCTTGCCCTGTTGCCGCCGATTGCTTTGGCCGCAAGTTTAGCGTCTACCCTGTTGCTCCCGGACATCAGCACGATGAACGGCCTCACCTTGTCCGCCACAAGCACGAGGCTCTTGAGGATTTCCCCAGAGTCCACCCCGATTGTCCGGGCGGCATCCTCCACCGTGAATATGGTATCCTCCACCGTCCTGATCTCAATGTCTGAGGCTCCCTTCATGTCGAGGGCATTGCGTACCTTTTCGGTTGGGTTCATGATTGTGATTCCTCCTGTGTCTTGATGTAGGTTATTGCTGTCTCTTCATCATGTTCTATTGCGAGCTCAACGGCTCTCACGGCGGCGGCAATGAGGCGTTCGGACTCCCGTCTCAGGGTGAATGACTCTCTCACATGGCCGGAGATTTTCTCTTGGGTGTCGTGGTCAAGAAGTGGCACGGGCATATTCAGTATATCTTCGTCCTTTATGACCGGGTATGATGTCCCTACGTTGTAGCGCAACAAAAGCTCCCTGTACAAATCCGAACGCAGAACAACCTGCAACGTCTCACAGCTATATTCCGATTTCTTACGCAGAACAGTGAATGCACCACTTACCAGCAAGTTATCATCCTCCAGAATTGCCACAGCCCCGCGGTTAGGTCTTACCTTCGAGACGAGAATATCCCCTGCCCTTGTCATGATTTTTGCGTTGTCCGGGAGGTCGGGAGTGTCTATTTCGTTGTAGGAGGCCGCCCCTGTTCCTGTGTCGATGTCGCCTATCTCAACATAACGGTATGACGGCTCATCACGTGGACATCTGGACGTTACCTGACTAAACAGCGAGCCTATAGTAGCGCACCCGCCCTTGAAGCTGTGAATGAACGCAAGATACCCGTCATACTTGGGCATGAAGTATTCCGCGTCGAGCCTGCCTGTGCTGAATGCCCGCGAGAATGACACGGTGGCGGTGTTGCGGGGGTCTTGGGGGACATGGCCGAGTGAGTCGGTGAGGAGGGACTGCGCGGCGGTGTAGTGGGACTCGGATTCAGTTCTGGCTGACATGGCGCGGCGGGTTGCGGACTCGATTAGCGCGTCAAACTCGGTGGACATCTTCGGGACTCGTATATCGTCAAATTCGAGTAACGCTATTTCCGGGCGGGTTGCCTTTATCCCTCGCCTGCGCAACTGTGAGTAGCCGTAATGACAGTTCAGGAACGCCGACACAAAGCAGGGGTTGTAGCCTTCCTTCAGCCGTATCATAGCAACGTGTGAACTCATGTTAGCTTCAGGTATATCGTCAGGCATAACAGCACTCTTGCCGAAATATACCCCTGTCTTCGTAACCAGCACATCGCCCGGCCTTGCTACGGATTTCCGCAGGACAATATGTTTCTCAGGCGTTATGTAGCGTATTTTCCCCGTCTCAATGTACCCTGTCTGCACAGTCTCACTCAGGAGATACGGAATCCCCTCGTCAAAATATTCCGGCGAGCCGTGATCCCCGTCCGTGATAATCCGCGCCATATCCCCCAGCGTCTCAACCTTCCCGCAAGCCTCAACCTTACGCGCCGAGTCCACATACCCCTTCGCGTAATACTCAGCCCCAAGCGTAAAGTAATTCTCCAGCCGACTAAGCATCACTTCACTCACCTCAAGCCCGCTCACCAAGTCCCTGTAACGTTCCTCAGCAAAGCGGGCATCCCCGAAAAAACTCAGTCCCTCCCTCTTCGCAAACTCAATGAACGCCTCCGCAATACCGTCCTCCGTCAGCCCCTCGTGATTGTACAGGTCATGCTCGACTATCACATGATTGTGCGAGTCCAGCAGAGGCCGCCCCGCCTCATCCTTGCGCAGAATCTTTTCGCCCGAATTGTCCTTGCCCGGCTTCCTCATCGTCGCGAAGAACACCGGGTAATCCTCACATCTCGGACAAAGCTCATCATCCCACTTCTGCACAAGAAGCACGCTCGTCTTCGTCCCTGTGTGTGGCTTGAAGACGTTTTCATGGAGGCCGATAACCGCGAGTATCCTGCACTGCCCCGCGATGAAGTCCCGTATGTATTTGTCGCTGGAATTGTTGAAGCGTCCCTGCGGCAATATGATTGCCATTCTTCCGCCGGGCTTGAGGAACTGGAGGTTGCGCTCGATGAAGAGAATATCACGCCCGATTTTGTTCACGGTATTTCCCTTCGCGTCCTGCCCAAGCTCGTAACGGGATAATATTTTCCCCTGCTTTATGTCGCCCGCAAAAGGAGGATTCGCCATCACAATATCGAACTTGAAGTGTTTGTTTGACCCTGAGACTGCCCGGAGCTTCCGCAGACCCTTCCAGCCTTCATTGTAGGTGTCAATCCATTCTTCTGACTTCGTGGACTCCGGCCATGAGTCATAGTCCAGCGTGTTAAGGTGCATGACGTTGGTCTGTCCGTCCCCTGCTATGAGGTTGAGTGTTCTTGCGACTCTTACTGTCTTCTCGTCAAAGTCTATCGCGAAAACTTTATCCCTCACGTAGTCGGTGCATTCTCCGGGATTTTCTTCTGACGTGAACATTTCGGCTTCAGGGAGTCCGAGCCTCTTGCGGATGTTGCGCCAGACGTAGAATATCGTGTGCACCGGGAATCCGCATGACCCTGCCGCAGTGTCTATCATGGCCTCGTGTTCCTGCGGGTTGAGCATCCTCACGCACATATCGACAACGTAGCGGGGGGTGAAGAACTGTCCTTTTTCGCCTTTCTGGGACTTTGTCATGAGGTACTCGAAAGCGTCATCCACAATGTCAAGGTTGGAGTTGAAGAGCTTGACTTCCTGCAACGATGAGACGCATATAGCCAAGTGGGACGGAGTGAGGGCTATTTTCTCGTCATTGGCGAAGACTCCCTGCCACTCGGATTTTGCGCGGTCAAAGAGTGCCTGAATGTTCGCTTTGAGTTCCTCGTCAGTGTCCCCGAAATTCCCGAACTCAAGGAAGCCTTTCCTGTTCTTCTTCTCGTCGTAAAGTTTCGTGAATATCAGCTTGAAGACTTCCTCGAACACGTCGACTCCCGCGTGGGCTAACACTTCATCTTCCATCGCGAGGATAATATCCTTGAGGGACTTGCGGCCATCACGGAGGATATTTTTGCGCTCAAGGTCGGCTGTCGTCATGCGCTCTTCGAGAACGTCCCGGAGTCTTTCGTGTGCTTTCGGGACTCTCCGTATGTCCTCGAAATGGTTGGGTTCTTTGCGGCGGTACTGCTCTGTCTGCTCGCCGTTCGTCCACACTCCTATGATTGCCCCTGACGCGTTGCAGTAGGATTTGAGCTGTGCTTTTCCCTCGCGGACTTTGGGCTTCTTGACCTCTACGATGATGTACTCTGACGTTGGATGATCCTTCTCGAATATCACAATGTCAGCACGTTTCACTTCCCGCCCGAAATTGATACCGTGTTCGAGCTTTATGCGTGCAGGTTCGTAGCCATACTCATGAATCAGCGTGTAGACGTAGAGCTGCCTCACTGCTTCCTCCGGGGTAAGCCTCACTTCCTTGTCCCTGATGATGCACCTGATATACGGGACTTCACGGCCTCGCAGTGTCTTGGTGTAGATCATGCCCTCAATTGCGGCTATAGCTTCGGGGCTGAAGGCTGAGTCGTTATGCGGGCTGTTCCTGAAAAGTTCCTCAAGGCTGTACATTCTCTCACCTCGTCCGTAACTTTAGCACAAAAATAACGGCAGACAACTTCCCTCAAGTCATCCGCCGTTACTCAACGCCTGAATTTATGCCCTTAAGCCTGGGCTGTCTTCCGTCCCTTCATGTAGGACAGTGCCACAAGGACAAGTGCAACCGCAATAAGCCCCCCGGCAATGAGCGGCCTGAACCTCACCCACGCAACCGCAATCACCACCAGCGACCACGCAAGACCAATCACGAACGCTACGAACCCTGCCCCTGCGTCTACGATAGTCCCAAGTATCGGGATAACGTCAGCAATCACTGAAAGAGGCTTGAACACGAGGGACAGCCCTAAAATCACGCCGATTGCCCCGATTGCACGGAAGACCCACGCCATTATGTCATTCTCTGAGCGTGCATCACCGAACATTTTTTCCGTTCCGACCTTGCCCATCTCAAGACGGCTGAACGTGTAGCCGTTCGATGCGGTGAAGGGCTCGAATGTGTCGCGTATCACCTGCGCAATCACCGAGACATCCGACGGGAGGGTCTGCGTGAACGTTATGCGGACATCACCGACTTCAGGGCTTCCGGGGTTGCGGCCAATGTACACAGTGCTGCCCTGTACGTGTATCAGTATGAGCTTGTCGGAATCCTGTGAGTTGATGACCGATGACAGCGAGTTCACGTCAACATTCTGCAGGGTCATGGATTGAGCTCCTCCTATCCTGTGCTTGAGGAAGTCAGGGAGGACATATGCCCCGAAGGTTACGCGCGATGCCCAGAGTGTCTCGTCCTTAATGATGGCTAGTGTCGTGTTGTTGTGGCCGAACTCCTTGAACCTCCCGGAGTCCACAGGATCTGCTGCCCATTCCTGAGAGTAGGTGTACGTCCTCACTGTCTCTTCACCGCCGCCGAGCTTCTTGCGGGTCTCTGTGTGCTCGTGCTCAACCCACTGGTAGAAGTCAGCCTTGCGCTCAATGTTGATTGCCCGTGCCTCAACTCCGAAGAGATTATCCCTGACTGTCTCCTGAGTGTCAGCATATCCCACAGCGTGAATGACTTTTCCCTCAAGTTCGGGGTCAATGCGTGAGATGTCCTGCACGTCCTGTGTAACGAGTTCAGCCTCTCCGATTGCTCCGGCGGTCTTGAACGTGTCTTCCTCGTTCCACCACAAGAGCCATGTTGCCAGCGCGATTAGGATTACTCCCGTGAGAATGCCTGCAACTGATTCCTTGAGGCGGGTAAACCAGTTCTTGCTTTCCGTTTCTGTATAGGCCATGAAAATTATTGCCTCCTTCTGAAATTTTGAGGCCATTATCACACAGTCAGGGAACAAATCAAGGAGTCAGTGAGGTATTCGGCGAAGGGTAAATGACGTTTGCGGCGGTTAATGCTAAAATTTCCACAAAAATTTCAACGAGGTGAACTCACTCATGAAGACAGCGGCAATTTTCCTCATAGATGGTTTCGAGGAGACCGAGGCACTAACAACCGTAGACATTCTCAGGCGTGGCGGTGTTGTCGTAACGATAACATCACTCATGAAGAGCCTTGAAGTAACCAGCAAGAACAAGATACCCGTCCGTGCTGATGCTATGTTCGACGAGGTTAAGGCTCACAACTTCGACATGCTCATACTTCCGGGCGGAACACTGGCGATAAAGGATCATGAGGGTCTCCAGGAGCTCGTGAAGAAGTACCACGCTGAAGGCAAGCTCATAGCGGCAATATGTGCGGCACCTGCGGCACTGGGGAAGGCTGGCGTTCTTGCGGGGAAGACTGCGGTGTGCTATCCCGGACTTGAGTCGCATCTTACGGGTGCGAGGATTGGGCACAACATCGTAGAGACCGACGGAAACATAACGACCGCTAAGGGCCCGGCAGTAACTCCGTTCTTTGCACTGAAGCTGCTTGAGATTTTGGAGGGCAAGGCAATGGCTGACGAGGTGGCTGAAGGTTTCCTTATCCCCTTAGTGTACAGAGGGTAGACGGCACAAAAAAACCCCCGGTTTGTCATGGCCGGGGGCGTTTTGTTTCTTGGGTCATGAAATGCTCTTCCATAGCCGGGAAACTGTCTCATCCATAATTTTTTGCCGCCTGCTCCGTGATATTCCGTTTAAGGCCCGGTTTATCCCTTTGAGTAGGTCAGCGTCTTCCTTCCGAACTCCAGCACATATCCCGTTAAAACCAAGAACAAAGCCTTCACCTTCAGGAAAGCGTATAACCTTGAGGTTTCTGTGCGTGGCCTCGTAGGAACGTCCTACGTCGAGGTTTATCACTGCCCCGTCAACCTTGCCGCTTACCACGCTGTCAAGCATTTCCTGAACTGTCTCAACCGGCTGAACGTGAACAGCTCCCGGAACTTGGTCTATTGCCCGGTCAAGGTTCGTCCCCCTCTGGGCAATGAGCTTCGCCCCACGGAAGTCCGTGAATTTCTTTGAGCCCGCATAAAGGCTAGCGTCATTCACTATGATGGTGTATTCGGTCTTGCTGATCTCGTAGGTGTCAGAGAATGCGGCCTGTTCCCTGCGTTCTGTTGTGTCGAGCATCCCGGAAAATATAGCGTCAATCTCTCCCCTGTTCAGTGCCGGGATGAGGTCATTCCACGGGATTTTTCGCACCTCAAGCATTGCGTTGAGCTCTGAGGCAACGAGCCGCGCTATCTGTATGTCGTAGCCTTCCGCGTAATATCCCTCGTGGTTCGCAAGTGGAATGTTGAACTCGCTGTGTCTATGTTCCTCCCAGTTGTTCGGGGCATAATCGCATTCGACACCTATACGCAGGATTTTCTGAGGGGCGGGCTTTTCCGGCTCACTCCTGAAGAACACGAAAAGGAACACACTGAGCACCAGCAAGGCAAGCAGAATATATTTCTTCATTGCCATTCACTCCCTGTATTAGAGATTCGTCATCATCCGTGAAGTCGCGGTGTCCATGATTTTCTTGCGCTCACTCCTCGGAATATTGTTCAAGGCTATATTTATCTTGTGGAGAAGTTCGGTGTCGTCCTTCCTGACCCCGGCGCATACCCCGTGAAAGCCAAGCCTGAAACCTGCCTCTTCAGAAAACTTTATCAGCGTGAGGTTCTTGTTCATGACCTCGTAGAAGTGCCCAGTGTCAGTGTCGATTACTGCCCCGTCAGCCTCCTCGTTAAGTACCGCGTCAATCATTGCCTGGATTTTGTCCTTTGGCGGAAGGTGAATCACTCCCGGAATTTGGTCTATTACCTCGTCAAGTTTGGTGCCTCTCTCGCCGATTATCCTTGCCCCCCGGAAGTCCTCAAGTTTTCCTGCGGTGATATAGTGGCTCACGCTGTCAACCATGATGCCATACTCGGCCTTGTTCACCTCGTAGGGGTCTGAGAAGTCAGCTATCTTCCTGCGTTCTTCGGTGTCGAGCATTGAGGAAAATATAGCATCTATCTCGCCATTGATTAGGGCAGGGAGGAGGTCATTCCACGCGATTTTTCTGACCTCAAGGACAAATCCCAGTTCAGCGGCAACTAGCTTGGCTATCTGGATGTCGTAGCCCTCAGCATAAGAGCCTTCAAGGTTTGCTATGGGGACGTTTGATTTTGTGGCGGCAGATTCTTCCCAGCTGTTGGGGACATAGTCGCATTCAACGCCTATACGAAGAATGTTCTTGGGAGGCGGTGAAAAATCTTCAGGCTCATGTGTCAGGTACATATACAGTGAGACACACAGGACAATAATGGCCAGCTCAATATATTTTCTCATTAGGCACACTCCATGAAAGCATCATAATGGAAATTGGAGGAAATTTTAGCGCATAAGGCCAATAATCCGCAATAGTGAGAGCGGCTAAATCACGAACTCCTCAGAACGTTCACGCATCTTCTCACGGTCAAGTGGCTTCACAGTGTCAGCAATCCACTCACGCATTGCCTGACCTTCCGGGGTGTCCTGAGAGGCTGAAAGGAACTCAAGCTCAACCCCTAAATTCTCCGCTACGTCATGGGCAATCAGTGGCCAGACCTTCCCAATGTCCCCGACAATTGGGATGCTCCCTTCATGGCGCGCGAAGGCTGACATCTCCATACGGAAGGGTATCTTTGCGGCCTTAGTCTTGGGAAGTCCCTTGTCGATTGCCTCCTGAACTGTGGCGTTGAGTTCTACAGCCCTGCGCAAATTTTCGTCGAGGTCAATGCGTATCAATGCCTTGTCGCGGAGGTTGTAGGTGTTCTGACCTGACCACCAAGCCCAGATTCCGTGTCCTGTGTAGCACTCAAAGGGGCCGTCGTGAATCTCCTGCGTCAATGCCACAGCCGACTCGATAATCACATCACATGACGCGAGCATCCGGGAGATCCTCATTGAGCGTTCAGAGACCGGGATACTGTCGCCTATGGACATACCCACAGCACCGCCCCCGACCATCTGAGGGATCGTAACGAGTACCGGGACATTACGGCGTGAGGCAGCCCCCAGCATTGTGCGCTCATCACATCCCCAGCCTGCCACTGTCTCGAACGGGAGGCCGTACATTCTTGCGAGGGATAACACCTCATGAGCGAGCCTCTCAGTTCGCAAGCCCATAGGGTAGGCCATGTTCCCGGCGGCCTTGATGATGGAGTTCAGGCGTGGTAGTGCCCTGCCGCGTGCCAGAAGGTCATCGTCAAGTGGCATCTCATGTTTCAGAGCGTCAAGTTCCTCGTCGTTCATGCAGGTGAACTCGAAGACATCACCGCGAGGCATCTTGCTCATGTCCATACCCAGAGCCTTAGCGTCAACCCTGAAGACACGGTCAAGCGAGCCTGCCATTTCGTGGGCGATTACTGCGGAGCTCGTGGAGACAGCATCAACCAGGCCTACACGAATCAACTCGGCAATGAGGGTAGTTACTCCCTCGTGAATATTCGGGCCTGAGCCTGTTACCACCATTACCTTGCCGCCATGTCTCTTTGTGTCGGTGATGCGTTTCACGGCAGAGTTGAGGGCTTCACGTGAGCGTTCATCTAGTGAGTTTCTGAAGTATTCGAGATGTGAAAGGCCGTATAGTTTCGATTTGTCCATAAAAAATTACCTCCTTCACAATGAATATTATCACCATGAGGAGGAATTTTTTTCTCAATTCTGAATTAACGGAAATCTTTTCTGCGGAGGCTCTAACATTTTACGGGCAATATTAAGTGTGTTGAGCCACTGGGAATATATCAGGTGCTCCATCGGGGTATGTTCGTCATAATAGCCAACACTGAGATTAACCCCGCAGATTTTCTCGCAGAGGTGGGCTATGTCAGTTGATGAGCTGCTCCCGGCATCATGGTAACCAGTCTCAGCCTCAATGAATGCCCTGAACTCATCGCTGACGGGAATGCGGTAGGTCTTGTAGTCTTTCTCGTTCCTCCTGTCGAACTCTATCATATAGGAATGTTCGTTAAGCTCGTCAAAAATTTCCGGGCATTCGGTGGCTATCCTCAATGCTCCGAGGCTGCCATCTTCCTCGCCATTGAGGACAAGGAGGGAATGACCCATATCCTTCAAGAGGTAGAGTATCGCACAGCCTGCCCTGTCGTCCGCGCCAATCCCTAAGTTCTTTGTGCCGCTGTAGTACTGTACTTTGCCAAGCATCACGGAGCGCACGGGGGTATCCCACTCGAAGACAGTATCAGCGTGGGCAATGAGAAGGACTCTATCCTTGCGTTTTCCCGGAACGTACACGAAACTGTCTCTGCTGTCATCAAAACGCTGTGGGCGGTAGATTGCTCCCTCAAGCTCCCTGAAGTCATCAAGGACATTCTCAGCGTCATTCAGCGGAGCACCGAGGAAGTATTCTAGCGTCTTCCTTTCTTCCGATGCACCGAGGAAGTACTCTAGCGTTTTCCCTTCATCACACATAATGCATCCCTCCATTGAAGTTTTTTGCAGCCACTCAGTGCCGAACAGCTTACAGTCTCGATCATGGGAATGTTAAGCACCTCAAGGTTCTCACAGCCCGCAAAAGCATTGTCCGAGAGCTCCCTAGCTTTGGGAAGGTCAACGGTCTTAAGGTTGTGGCATTTCCTGAAGGCATCGAGATAAATGAAGTCGGCTTCAGGAAGTGATACATGTTCAAGTTTCTGGCACATCGCGAAAGCCCCGCCCTGGATGAACGTAACTCGCGGAAGGTCTAACCCTGTGAGCTCGTTGCACCCAGAGAAGAGGAGGGTGCCTACATATTCGAGTTCGGGGGCAGTGATTGAGATGATGCCGCCCATTATTGCCTGCCCGAAGGTTACTCCCATTGTTGACGTTCCTTTCTGGCCGTTACTCAGGACGAGGTGATAGGGGTTGCCGTTCTTCCTGACAGCGTCGCAGAATGCCTCCCAGCCTATGCCGGTGCAGTTGTGTTCGAGCTCATCGCCGGTGATGATGATGGTATCGCCGGGCCCGTAGTCTATCGTGTTGCGCCTGCTGTTGAAGTATGATGCCGGTATCTCTATGTCCATGCAGTGCTATTCCTCCATGTCTTTCTCCAGTTCTTTGGCGGCATAGTAGAAGCTCCGTGACTCCTCGCTGTCCTCCTCGTACATGCGGGCAATCTCACGCACAGCCTCAACGTCCCCATGTTCTGCCCTGAAGTAGAGTGCCTCTGTCTCATCGTCGGGAATGGAGCTCTCAGGTTCGGGGTTGTCCCTGTTGAGCCTGACGAGGGCAAGCAACGCCTCATAGTCCCCTGACTTCACGGCCATGTGGTAGTACTTCCGGGATTCAGTGAGGTCTGTTGCTGTGAGTCTGCCATCACTGAATATTTCGCCGAGACGCTTCATTGCTTCGGTGCTGCCATTCTCTGAGGCCATCCGCCAATATCTCAATGCCTCGTCAAGATCATAGAGGTAACCTTTACTTTCTGCGTAGGTCTCAGCAAGGATATTCATTGACGGGACATGTCCAAGTTCAGCGGATTTCTTCCAGAGCTCTACAGCCTTGTTGATGTCAACGTCGCAAACTATGAGGTCAGCAATCAGATTGTCCATGAGTATGTGGAATTTCCCTGTCCCGTATACCATGCCTATGTCGTAGAGTGCATAAGGGTCTCCTTCGTCAGCTAAGGCCTTGATCCTGTCATATTCCCTGCAGAAAGCCAGCCTCCTCAGCTCGGCGATTTCCGGGCAGCCTTTGGGGAAATACTTCCCTGAGCCGAAAGAGTTGCATTGTGCTATTGCGTCGGGGTGAACCTTGAAGGTCGTTATGTTCTCACAGCCGAAGAATGACATTCCATCGATTTCCCGGAGCTTGGGCATCTCTACAGTCTTGAGGTTGTGGCAGTATGCGAACGCGGAACGACAGACCTTTTCGGCTTCAGGCATGACCACTTCCGACAGTGAGGAACATGGTGAGAATGCTGACGACCATATGACCCTTGCCTTGGGGAAATATGCCCTCTTCAGAGCGTGGCAATTACGGAAGGCATCAGCTCCAATCTCCTCAACTTCCGGCGCGATGACCTCCTCAAGGGACACGGCATCAGCAAATGCACGGCTATCTATTGACTTTGCGGAAGACAGGACGGCTCTCTTCAGGTTTGGGCAGTAGAAGAACATTTCGTCCCCGACATCCAGCAATGAGGGCATCTCGACGCTTTCTAGGTTACTACAGCCTAAGAATGTCTCACAGCTAGGAAGGTACCACTCGCATTCCCTCAGCTTGGGCATCACTACACTGCGGAGGTTTTAGCACCCGGCAAATGCTTCCTCCCCAAGTTCCTCGACTTCAGGGAACACTACTTCAGTGAGTGATATACAGTCCTTGAACGCTCCCTCACCTATCTTGCGGACTTTGGGCGCGTCAATGCTGGCGAGGTCATAGCAGTAATCGAATGCGTGCCCGACTATCTCGACCATGTCGGGGGCTTTGAGGGACAACATTTTGCCGGGGTCGCTTCTGCGGGTTGTGGGGGATAATTCCTGCCCGTTCATGAAGACGAGGTGATAGGGCTTCCAGAGCCTGTAGCCGATTGAGGCTATAGCGTCCCAGTCCTTGAGCTGTTCACTGCCCGTGATGATGAGCCTGTCGCCAGCGTTGTAGGTTATGGTTGAGTTTTTGCCGCATTCGTTGAGCTCTTCAGCAGGTATCATGATGTCCATGGAGTTAGTGCCTTCCTTTCTTGAGGTCAGATGCAAGCCTCACAAGTGCAAGCCTCTTGTCTTCATCCTCGTAGATTTCTTCACACGTTTTTGCGAGACGGTATATTGCCTTAACGTCCCCGTGCTCTGCCTTGAAGTATGTTGCTTCAGTCTCATCTTCGGGCATTGCGCTTCCAGTCTCAGGGCAGGACCCGTTCAGCCTTATGAGGTGCCTCAATGCCTCTGCGTTGAACTTCCTCACGGCCATGCGGTAATATCTCCGGGCTTCGTTGATGTTCTTTTCCGTGAGCCTGCCACCCTCAAAGGCCATGCCCAAATACAGCATAGCATCATCGTTCCCTGAACCTGCCGCCTTCTCCCAGAGCCTCACAGCCTCCCGTGAGTCCTGGTGAATGTTCGTGCCCTCTGCGTATTCCTTCGCGAGACGGAACATTGCCGGGGGGTATTCCTGAGCTGATGACTTCTTCCAGAGCTCAATAGCCTCGTTTATGTCCGGGGTGAAACATTCGGCAGTCCAGACCAGCGGCGCACATGGATAACGCGATGCAAAACGTTCAAGCCTCCCGGTCTCGTAGACACAGCCCAGCTCGTACTGTGCTTCCATGTTCCCGGCTTCTGCCCTTACTTCGAGGTCCTCAAGCTCCCTCATCATTGCGCGCTCATGAAGGCCGCCAATCTCCGGGCAGTTCTTGGGTGCTGAGACATCGAACGAGTCATATTCCGCCACAGCTTCGGGGTGAACGTTGAGGGTTGTGATCCTGCACTCCCTGAATGACCCTGAGCCTATGTGAAGGAGTGAGGGCATCTCTACGGTTTCGAGGCTTGCGCAGCCCTTGAATGCATCATAGCCGACTGACTCAGCAAGGGGCATCACTGCTTCAGCCAGCGACAGGCAGCCCATGAATGAGGCATCCTCTATCGTGAGGGCTCTGGGAAGGTTTATGGCCTTTATGTAGATGCAGGTACTGAATGCCTCGTCATCTATCGTCTCAGCTTCGGGGGCTATGACTTCCTCAAGGCTCGTGCACCTGCTGAATGCCTTAGTGCCGATTGTCTTTGCTGAAGGGAGAACTGCCCTCTTGAGGCTGATGCAGTGAGTGAATGCGTTATCGTCAATTTCTGTCGCTGAAGGAAGGCTAATTTCCCGGAGGTTCACGCAGTTCTTGAACATTCCCATTCCTACACTCGACAATGAAGGAAATTCAACGCTCTCAAGGTTCACGCAGTCGTAAAAGATTTTCTCAGGTGATATTACGTTCTTGACCTTGGGCATTACGACCCTTCTAAGATTTGAGCAGCCGTAGAACGCTTCTTCACTCAGGCTGACGGCTTCAGGGAACACAGCTTCCTCAAGGCTAAGGCACCCGGTGAATGCGCCGAGCTCAATGCTCCTCACTTTAGGGGCGTTTACGTGCTTAAGTTCCGGGAAGAACGAGAAGAAATATCCCCCTATGCTCAGAAGTTCCGGGGCGGTGAATGACAATATACTGTTGTTGTGTGATAGGCAGCTGCCACTATAAGCAACATAATGACTCGGTATATTTCTGCCCGTTCTCAAAGACGAGGTGATACGGTTTCCCTGCCCTCCTCACTGAAGCATCGAGAATGTCCATGCCGTCTTCAAGCTCTTCACTGCCGGTGATTATTATCGTGTCGCCAGCCTCATAGCCTATCGTGTAACCCGACTCCTCACTCCCTGCAAGCCTGTTGAGTTCTTCAGCCTGTATCTTGATGTCCATCTTGGGGCGCGCTCCCTTCAAGTTGTTATGACATAATTATAGACATATCCGCGAAAATTTAAGGTGGGTTGTTATTTCACATGCCTAAAGATATTTCATCAGGACGCTATGAAAGACTGTTCAGGGTAATAACGTTCCTCCAGAAACACAGGGAGGCCACACGCTCAGAGATTGAGGAGGCAGGAGGATACGATTCAGGGAGTCCCAACTCAGCAGGCTACCTCCAGAACAGGACACTTCAGAATGACTTGAAGCTACTGCGCAACGCCGGGGCAAATATAGAGTATGACCCTCTGAGGAAAAAATATGTGATGCTGAACTTTGAGCCGCTAATCCGTGTGAGCATCAAGGCAACAGGCGACGAGATCACTGCCTTGCGTGCGGGGCTGAAGATGTCCTCACACTTCCTGCCTCATCTCCGTGAAGCGTCGGACTCACTCTGGAGGAAGCTCGAAGTCTTCATACACCCATCACTCACAGAACGTGCTTATGATCTGGCGGGGTCTACGGTTATTGCCGTCCCTGCCGCCGAGGTCAGGGCTGAGGTCTTCAGGGCACTCGTTGACGCGAAGTACAGCATGAAGGCCGTGAAGATACGCTACAAGTCTCCGGGAAAATCCCCACGCAGCTGGCTCGTCTCACCCTATGACTTCTACTTCAGGGGCAACGCCTGGTACATGGTCTCCTACAACCACAAACATAAAGCCCTCAGTACCCACAGAATGAGCCGGATAATGAGCGTCTTCGTGAGTTCCGAGAGCTACATACCGCCTTCACATGGAGGGTTCACGGAGGAATACACATCGACAGCGTGGAACGTTGCCCCCGGAACTGAGAGACACCCCATAAAGCTGAGACTTACCGGGAGCATTGCCGAGGCCGCCGGGGAAGTCATGAGGCACCCAACGCAGGAACTTCACCCCCAACCTGACGGGAGCATCATACTGACTGCAACGGTCCCGCACCTTGAGGAGGTAGCACGCTGGGTATTGTCGTCTAGTCCTGACGCTGTGGCACTTGAGCCCCATGAACTTGTGGGGATGGTCCGGGAGCTGGCAGAACGTACCTGTATGCTGTACCGTACACTATGATTTCCGCCGCACCTGCTGAGACCTGCGGGGAAGCTATCTTTACGCCGAATACCCCATCAGCTCCGAGAGTGGCCGCCTCTTCCTTGAGCCTCTCTTCAGCGAGCTTGATGCCCTTCTGTATCATGGCCGTGTAGCTCCTGAGTTCACCGCCAACAGTAACATTCTTGATGGTCTCCTTAGTGTCGCGGAAAAAGTTAGAGCTCAGGCAGCTTACTCCGTAGATTATTCCGAGCTCCTGAGTTCCTGAAGGGGGAAATGCCCCGGTGCTTAGTGTGATGCCGTTCATGAGTTGCTTGCTCCTTCCGTGATTATGTGCCTGAGTTCTTCGGGCTGTATGACTTCAATGCTCTCTTTATGCTTTGATGCCCACCATGCTAGATAGTCGAGGCTCTCAAGTCTGACGCTGAATATGTATGTCCCGTTGTCCGAGGGAAGTATCATCTGCGAGATGTCCCATTGAGTCCGTCTTATATCATCGATAAGGCTGGGGGATATTCTGAGCTTAACGTCATATTTCTTCACGAGGCTCACAGGAGGGATATTAGCGGGCTGAATCTGCGGGAACTGCGGGAGCTGAGGCGGGACGTTGATTATGACCTGCCCGGATTTATCGCCACTTCTTGACTTTCTCCTGAACATCATCGTGATTAGCGGGAGTGTCAATCTCAGAACGACAATCACAAACAACATAACCCCTGCGGTGATGACGTAGAGACTGTACTTAGCCCACCTGTACTCCCACACGCTCATGTAGGGTTTTCGTGCCTCCTTGTCGCTGATCTCCGAGAGCCGGGAAATCTCGTAGTGTATTGCCGCCGATTCGTCCCCGCGTCCCGTGAAGAGCTGGGGAACATACCTTTCCGGGAGCTCCCTGATGATCCACTGGAGGTCTGAGGCTGTGAGCTTTGAGGCTGTAGCTCTTGCGCCGGGGGTCAACTTGCCTGCCATCCATGAGAGCAGCTCAAGTGATGACGTTGAAGGAGGGTACTTCTCCCACACCTCATGGGGGAACAGAGCGTAGAAGTCGTAGTACTGAGTGCCTGCAAGGTCTATCCATTCTTTGGCTTGAGAGATATTTTCCTGCTGCAGGACGTTCATAAGCCGCCGGAAATTCTGTGATGAGGCATCCTTGATCATTGCCCCGAAATTCTCGATAACATAGTCGTATTTGTCGCTCCCTAAAATCTCAACGGCAGATGATATTCTTTCGGCAAAGCTCACTATCTCCGAGTCATTGAGCCCCCTGCTGAGCTCGATAATCCGGGGGTCATCGGCAAATTCGAGAGCCTGCCGCCTCGTGTTCTGCAAGACACCGTAGGACGACACCAAAACGTCCATAACATAGGGCTCCATAACGTCCCAGTAAATCCCCGGCATCTCGTGGGAATACATGTTCATGTTGCGTTCAATGAGCATCTTCCGAACGTCATCCTCAGCGTTCATTGCGACTGAGGCGACATCGTAGACGGTCCAGAGCGTCATAGCCCAGCCGATTATTGGGAGCGTATGACCCACGAGCTTGCCTGCCGCGCTGGCCGCGACCTTGTTCCAGATTACGGTCTTCCCGGCGAAACGTGCAAGGTAGTTCGTGAGCTGCCTCCTGAAGATTAACGCTATACCTCCTGCGGCTGTTGCACCTGAGAGCTTCAGGTCGGGGTAACGTGCCTCAAGTTTCGCGCTGACTTCTTCGAGTATCCTTTCACCGTTCCTTTGGGCTGTCTTGTCCTGCCTGATGTAGGCTTTCACCATTGGGTTCTTGTCGGCGGCTATGAGCATGATGCTTGCCCGGCGGTAGAACTCGGCTATCTCTGTCTCAAGTGAGCTGCCCCATTTCTCCTCAAGGTCTCCCAGAAAATCATCGTATGTGTCTGCAAACTTGAACGCTATGGACTCCTGAATGTCATTGATGACGTTTCCCCAGTTTGTGGCAAGCTGAAGCCCTGCAGTGCCAATCATCATTTCTTTCTTCTTGTCGTCAATTGCATCATTAACGGCCTTCTCAAGTCTTGCGGACATTCCGAGAGCCTTCCAGCGGTCATTGTAGAGCCTCATGAAGCTGTGTTCTCCCTTTTTGAGGCCGTCCCGGAAATTCACCCTGTCCATCTCCGAGACAGTCCCCCCAATCTCACGGATAGCACGCTCAATTTCTGCATCACGTTCTGAGCTTGTCCTCCTGAGATCCTGAGACGAGACTTCAGCCCATGAACTCACACAGAAAGAGAGCATCAACACAGCCAGCAATAATTTTCGCATTGTTTGTATTCCTCCTAAAAAAACGAGCCTGCCATTACAGCAAGCCCGCAAAAAAATTCATACTTGATGTTATTGGTGCATCTCCCAAAATTTCACGGCATTGTTGAGCCAGCCTTCAGCTGCAGTTTCTTCACCGAGACCAAAACCGTGAGACAGTCCGGGGAAAACCTCAATCATTGCGTCCGTACCGTTGGCCTTGATGGCGTTAATCCTGTTCTGCATGACCTTGTAGGGAGCTATTCCGTCAGACGTTCCGACACATGCATAGGTCGGTGGCTCATGGCCGGTAACCTCGCTAAGCCCGGTGTACTGCATCACTACAGCCGAAGGACGGGGATATGCTCTTTCACCGAACGCTTCAGTGCCGTAAGTTCCAAGCCATGCTGCCATCCTTGCACCTGCTGAGCCTCCCCAGAGTGAATAGCCCCTAACGTCAACCTCAAGTTCTCCGGCGTGTTCGTGAATGAATGCTATTGCCCGCGCCAAGTCCTCACATGCTGTGTCAGCTCCCGGCCTGTAGATTAGTGCAAAGGCGTTATAGCCCTTCCGTGAGAGTTCGAGGGCATGGGGGAAACTGTCATGCATAGCCCCGACAAATACGAAGCCTCCTCCGGCGTTGCAGACCGCGAATTTTGCCCCAGCCTTGCCACGAAAGAAGAACAGCCCTGTATCCTTTGCCCGCGCGTCATCAGCAGGGTATATCGGGTAGAACACCTGCCTTCCTGCCTCGACTTCACCGAGAAGATAGCTCACTATGTCGACAGTCCTTGAGGGCTTGATGTTGCTGTACCATGTCAAGCGCAAATCACCGAGAGTTTTGCCGCTGTAGTAGTACTCGTTCACCGGGAAGAGAAGCCTCCCGAATCCACGTAAGGCAGGGTTGCTCACTATGTCGCTGATTCTCGTGTGCTCATTCACGGCCTCAAGAGCAGATGCCCCGCAGGACATGGCAAGAACCATCAGCAGGGCAAAAACGAAATGCCTAGTACACATAGTCAGGAACAAGAATGCTAATCAGCTCGTCATCATGATGGTAGGTGAGTATGGGCTCATCGTCGAACAGCATCGTAGCTCCGTTGTCGCGGGTATATGCCTCCCATCCAGGATTGCCCGAACGTGCGAAGTCTATCCATGCCTGGCTCATCTTGTCCGCGAGTGCCTGAGCCTTTTCGCCGCCACCTGTCGCCATCTCCGAGAGTGCTATGTTGTTGAACACGAACGGGAGCTCCGAGCAGTGATAGGCCATTGCGTAGCCTCCCATTATGGGGGTCTCCCACGTGAAGACGTACGTGAAGACCGGCGCGCCTCCCTGGTCAGCTTTGAGGGCAGCAACCTTCTTTGCCCTTGACCTCAGCCATGAGTCGACATAGAGAGCATCAGCCTTCTTCTTGTAGGGATAAGCCTTCAGGAACGCACTAGCTACAGCTTCCGACTTTTCGCCGTATTTCTCCCTGAGCATCTCCCCTACTTTCGCGTCGTCCCAATAATTTTTGTTGTCGCTCTGAGTTACGGCCATGTTCGCGAGGAGGGGCATGGAGACCCATTCATTTAGTGCCGTGCCGATGATTATGGGAATGTCTTTAGCCTGCTCGACAAATTTCGTTTCTGCCGGGTTCTCAGTGATATATACTCCGTCAACAACCGGGCACCACATGAGAGACCTTCCGCCCAATGCGTTAATGATGTTGCGTTCCTCTGCGACCTGAGCGAGTGCCTTGTTCGAGGCCGCCGCAAGCTCAGAATAAGGAACGTCCTTAATCCTGTCGATTTCCTCCGGAGATATGCCCAAGTTCTTTAGTGTGAGCTCCGTAACGTAAAGGCTAATCTCTTTGGGTGTTAGTGTCATTCCTGAGTCTTCAGTTGCGCCGCTTTCGAGTATTGCCTTGTGGAACAGTCCCTTTGAGGCCGGTGTGGCCATGAGGGTTATGATTTTCGCCGCCCCTCCTGACTGCCCGAAAAGGGTAACGTTGTCAGGGTCTCCTCCGAACTTTGCGATATTGTCCCGTATCCATTCGAGGGAAGCTACTATGTCCCTTGTGCTCTGGTTGAACGAGTCCTTGTACTTCTCACCATAAGCCGACAAGTTCAGGAAACCCTCAAGGTTAAGCCTGTGATTGACGCTGACAACAACGACATTGCCTTTCCGGGACAAGTTCTCGCCGTCGTAAACGTCCTCGACAGTTGCAGCACCCATCATGTGGCCGCCGCCGTGTAGCCAGACCATTACGGGGCGTTTCCCGTCATCGAGTCCGGGAGTCCAGATGTTGAGGTTCTGACAGTTGAAGCTCTGGACGAGTATGCGGGGCTCCCAGTGAGGCCAGAAGTAATGAGGGGGGAATATGTCGCCTTCGGGTGAAGTGTCCTGCGGGGACATTGTGCCGTAGTTCAGCGCGAGACGGATTCCGTCCCATGCCGGGACTTTCGCGGGGGGCATGAAGCGTTCGGCTTGGGCGTAGGGCACTCCGTGATAGGTGTAGATGCCGTTGCGGATGTAGCCCTGAAGTTTCCCGGACTCTGTGTCGACCACTGCGATGCCGGGGCCCGCGAGAATCTCAGCGAATGCCGAGCCTGCTAGAGCCATAACGACGAACATACATGCGAAAACTTTGCGTTTCATGATATTGCCTCCTTAAATTACAGGCAGACGGTAGGAACATTTCACGTTTACTGCAAGCTCCTTTATCTGCCATTTTGCACTGACTGATACAGCGCGGAAATTCACGGCTGAAATCAGGAAATTAGACCTTTGTCCGCCGGAGATGTCTTTGTCGAAAAGATTGTAGTAGACGGACATATTGCACCTCACATTGGCCTCTGCGTCCGATACGAAATCAAAGACGTAATCGCTCGAAACATGGTGAGTGAAACCGCTCTGCAACATGACAGACGCATAAACATCACGTAATTCCTTCAAGCCGTTCGCTCTTTTCATTGAGGGCATTTTTGACGGCATAGATATTTTTACGTCCTGAGTGAATATCTTTGCAAATTCGTCAATGCTGAACCTTCGCTCATCAAGGCATAGAAGGTATCTGTCGAACAGCTCCATGATTTCCAGCTTGTCGTTCAATGATGGCAATCGTAAAACCTCCCTTTAACCGTTGGATGAGGCCAATTGTACCCTATAACAAGCAATCTTTTCTACACTACAGCCCCTTTGACTCAAGCCATCTCTCTATGTGAGCGGCTATCTCCCTGTTGTTGAGTTCTTGGAACATGAAATGACTGTTGCCCCTTATGCCCTCGTCAGGAAGATATATGACCGTTGCATCTCCTCCGTCCTCGTTGTAGTGTCTCGCGAAATCCCGGCACTGCTCAAGCACGCTCTTCCAGAATGCGGTGCTCTTGATGTCTTCCGGGCCGTTCTCTATGTAGTCGCCAAAGTAGAATACCATCGGGATTTTTGCCGCAACGAATTTCTTGTAGGTCTCGCTTCCCACTTCAGGAGCAAAGCCCGGTTCAATCGCAACAATCGCGGCCATGTTCTCCGTGTCTGTCTGCCACCCTACACGTCCTCCCTGCGAATGTGTCAGGTAGACAGCCTTCTTGCCCGTCATCCTGTGGACTTCAGACAGCACCGCGCTCAATGCCTCGCCGAAAACCACGACATCATAATTGCCTGTGTTCGGTGCCATCTGACGCAAAAACTGGTTCAACGCTTCTTCACCCGCCGGGAACTGACTCCCCTCGTAGCGGTTAGGAGTCCCGCGCCCTATCCTGAAGTGTGTATACCATGCCTGATCTCCGGGGTTGAACTCTGTAGAGTTTGCCCGCGTATCTTGGTCGTTGCTCACGATCTTGACGGTTGAGCCTGCTGCCCCACGTCTCGGCTGGTCAACAAGGAATGCCGCCCGCCCCTCACGGAGGAAAATATCGCTCCATCCCTCGCGCCTATCTGGAGTACCCTGCCAGCCCGTCCGAGTCTGCCCGTAACCATGAAGGTAGACTATCGGGGTCTTGTTCCCGCCCTCTGGAATCTGGTAGAAGACATTTGCGTGGTCAACATGTGCCGTGTTCCCTGCCCTGGAGAAATCAAGCCAGTTCTCCGACACGTTGAACTCTCCCGGCAAAGGCTCTGTTACTGTCCCGCCCGCCGAGAATATACCCTGCTCCTTGATGTTGAGTGCTGAGGCCGGAACTGACAGCGACAACATAACCACAAGCGCAAAAACTTTCTTCATTGCCGTAACTCCTCCTTTAGTGTATTGATGCTCCGAGACTGTAGGCTTCCTCTTCTTTGCCGCTTCCGAGAACTTCACCGAGATTAGTCCACCCAAGATGACGCTCGAATATCCTGTACCATTCGACCGGCTCATCATAGCTTGGCCCGGCGGCAGTCATCAGCAGGACGCTCTTGCGGGGGAATCCCTCACGCCCTAAGCATCTCAGCTCAGCATATAGCCTGTCAGATGCTGTCTTGAGGACTCCCGTTACAGCCCAGAAGTATATAGGCGATGCGAACACCACAACCTCCGAACGCGCGAAAGCCTCATATATCCGTGTCATGTCATCTTTCTGGACACAGGGGCTCTCAGACCTGACTCCCGGACGAGCACAGCCCTCACAGCCTAAGCATCCCTGTATCTTCATTCCGTAGAGGTCGAAACGCTCAACGACATTCCTGGAAGACTCAGCACCCCTCGTGAATGCCTCGACAAGTTTGACCGTGTTACCGTTCTTCCTCGCTGAACCGTTAAGTATCAATATCCTGGACAATCCTCATTCCTCCTTATGTGTGAGCCCCGATAATCTTCTCCATCCAGACCATCGAGTACCATCTGCCGAACTTATAGCCGCAATCGTGGAAGTGCCCCGCAAGACTGAAGCCCATATGCCCGTGAAACTCGACGCTGTTACGTGTCAGGTACTCGTCCTCAGTCTCAGGGTAGGCTATGCACGCGTAGAGGTTGAGGATTCCCGAAGCCTTAAGACGTGACTCAAGCTCAGAGTAGAGGAGCCTCCCAATGCCCTGACGCTGTGAGTCCTGAGCGACATAGATCGAGACTTCCGCCGAATGCTCATAGGCCTTCCTCCCGACGAATGAGCCGCCGTATGCATAGCCCGAAATCCTCCCGTCATTGAGCGCGACAAGGTACGGGTAACGCTCCAGTGTGCGGGCTATCCTGCTCCTGAACTCCCCAAGAGCTGGAACGTCATACTCGAACGTTATTGCCGTCTTCATGACATAGGGGGCGTAAACCTCCAAGAGATGCCCGGCATCACCAGGCGATGCATCACGCAAAGTAATCATCTGTGGCAATCCTCCTTTGTATAAATTTTCCGGGTATTGGGAATTATAATAACAGGCAGTAATTAACGCTCAACCAGAAAAATTTTCATGGAAGTGATGACTTTATGATTTACACGATGATGCAGGCCTGCCGGGAAACAGGGATGACCTATCAGGGCCTCAAGTTCTACTGTAACGCCGGGCTTGTCCCCAACGTCAAGAGAGACAGCATTAACCGCCGTATATTCGACGAGCACGACATAGAGTGGATAAAGAGCCTCCGTAAACTCAGACGCTGCGGAATGAGCATCAACGACATAAGGGAGTACATGAACTTGTGCCTTGAGGGTGAAGCCAGCATCCCGGAACGAAAGCTCATACTTTCACGGACGAGGGAGCGTCTCATGACTCAGATTGACGAGCTGAAGGAGTCAATATCGTACATAGACATGAAGCAGGGGTTCTATGACGGTGTACTTTCGGGGGCGGCCCAGTACGTGAGCAACCTTCTTCCTTGTTCGTGCAGTATGGACAGGCAGATTCAGTAGTGTATATTTCCGCAAGGAGGCTGATAGAATGCAAAATCGTAACGTCCGTGATTCATCTCTGGAGTTGCTGAGGCTCATTGCTGTGATGATGATTATAGGGTGTCATTTCGCACAGTATGGAGAGTTTACGTTCCCTCACGAAAATATCACGGTCAACAGGTTGTGGCAGCAACTGCTATTTCTTGTAGGGCAGAGGGGAAATGATATATTCATCCTAATATCTGGGTATTTCCTCATAGGCTCGCAGGAAATAAAATCCGCAAAAGTTATCCGCCTCATCTCTGAACTCGTCTTCTATACCGTCCTTATTTCTTCGTTGGCGGCAATCTCAGACCTGCAAGACTTCTCCATCATATCAATTCTCAGGACATCAGGCTTCCACAAGACATAGGGCTTCAACTGGTGGTTCGTGAGGACATATCTCGTCCTATATTTGATTCATCCGTACTTGAACACGTTCCTGAAGAGGCTTTCACGCGAAGAGTACAAGAAATTCTTGAAGGCAGTCTTCATTTACTGGAGCATTATTCCGACATTAACAGCATTTCCGTTTGCAGGAAGTCCGCTTGTGGATTTCGTGTGTGTCTATTCTGTCGGGGCATATCTCAGGATTTGGGCAAAAGACTTCAGCGGGGGAAAAATCTTCATACTCTACGGAATATTATTCATTCTTGCTGATGGACTCGTATTGTTGCTCCTCGACATTCTAGGCTTGAGGTATGCTGTCTTTGCGGAGAACGCTACTTACTTCTGCGGAATGATGATGCCCCTCACGTTCTTGTCGGCACTGTGCTTCTTCTTGGGCTTCAAGGATCTGGGTATCCCTCACAGCAAAATCATCAACACCATTGCGGGGGCATCGCTGGGAGTGTACATGCTTCACGAAAATATATTCAGCCAGCGTTTCATGTGGAGCAGGGTTTTCTTCACCGCCTCATTCCAGGAAAGCCCGTACTTTATCCCGTACTCATTGGGAGTCATCCTTGCCATCCTCATTGTATGCACCCTCATAGAGTTATTGCGGTCAAGAGTCTTCCGGGCATTATCACGGGGCAGGCTCTCATAGCGAGATTACCCCCGAACTATGGACAGACAGCAACAACCGCAAAATATATTCAGTCAATCCAATTCACGAGGAGTGATAACCCAATGCGTTACGCAACCATAATCATCATGGCCGCGTTGTCTGTGCTCATCTGCACGGCGGCCTTCGCGGACATCATGCCCGTGCGCTCATTCACCGAACGTCAGCCCAAGACCCACAACGCCAATCCCTGGGGACTCGTCTATGCTGATGCCATCACCGAGAACTTGCCCGGTCAGGTCAACATCCACCCCATCACCTACGAGCTCAACGGCATAACCATAGCGGCAAACGTCTACACCCCCGCAGGCTATGACCCATCGGGGAAATACCCTGCCGTTACTGTCGCGCACCCCAACGGCGGCGTGAAGGAACAGGTTGCCGGTCTCTTCGCGCAGAAGCTGGCGGAGGCGGGCTACATCACAGTGGCGGCTGATGCGGCGTTCCAGGGCGAGAGCGGAGGACTGCCCAGACATACGGATATACCGTTCTTCAGGACGGAGGACATTCACGGAATGGTTGACCTCCTGAGCATTTATCCGGGCGTTGACGTGAACAGAATCGGGATGCTTGGCATCTGCGGAGGAGGAGGCTACACACTCAATGCCGCAAAGTCAGAGAAGCGCATTAAGTCCGTCGCAACGTTGAGCATGTTCAACACCGGGCGTGTAAGGCGTGAAGGCTATATGAGCTCACAGATAGGGGACATTCAGGCGAGGCTGAAGCAGGCATCAGAGGCAAGGGCTGAGGTTGTGGCTAATGGCTCTGAAGCGTCATCAGGGACGGTTGACTTTGACGCTCTCACTGACGAGGCAATCGAGGCAATCGCTAATGACCTTTACCGCGAGGGCATGAAGTATTACGGGAAGACCCACAGGCACCCTAACTCAACGTTTGAGTACACACGTTCAAGCCTCACTGAGCTCATGACGTGGGACGCAACCGACAACCTCAAGCTGATTAACGTCCCCCTTCTGATGATGGCCGGGAGCGTTGCGGATTCACTCTATCTTACTGAGGACGCAATCGAGAAGGCTACAGGCACTAACGACAAGGAACTTTACCTTATACCGGGGGCATTCCACATTCAGACCTACTATGTCCCTGAGTATGTGGAGCAGGAAGTCAACAAGCTCAAGGAATTTTTCGGGAGGACACTATGAAGGGGATAATCATTTTCTGCGCACTAATCTCACTCCTTGCTGTCCCGGTTTATGCCAGCACATTGGACGGCTACGACAGGGCGGCAGTTGCTGAGGAGAACTACAGGCAGGCTAACGGTGATTCGGCCATGTCAGGCGAAGAGAGAGACCCGGAATTTTACGCGGTCATGAAGAAATACATCTATGCTGACATAGTGAGGCAGGCGAAAATCTCAACGACTGAACGTAAGCTCGTAGAAATCGTAGTGCTCACCACAAACCAGAACCACAAGTTTTTGCGGAGGGTAGTAGGTGAGGCTCTTTCTCTCGGAGTGAAGGCTCTTGAGATTCGCGAGGCACTCTACCATGTTGCGCCATATATAGGATTCCCGAAGGTCTGCGATGCTCTGGACATTGCTGATGAGGTGTTCACTGAGAGGGGAATAGCCCTGCCGCTTGAGCCACAGGGAACTACAACGGACGCTGACAGGTTCGAGAAGGGACTAGCCTTCCAGGTTGGGGCATACGGCGACCGCATCAACCAGATGAGGGACTCAACGCCCGACTACCAGAAGCACCTGCAGGATGACTTGTCGGCATTCTGCTTCGGCGACACGTACACGCGCGGGACTCTAAGCTACAAGATGCGTGAGATGCTGACGATGGCGGTAATCGGGACGTTAGGGACTGGTGAGCCTCAGTACAAGAGCCATGTTGCCGGGACACTTGAGGCGGGGGCAACGAATGAGGAAGTTATAGGCATAATCACCGTGATGAACCCGTACATAGGATTTCCTAGGACACTAAACGCCCTGAGAATAGCCAATGAAGTTTTCAGCGAGCGTGCAAAAAAGTAACTAGCCACAAAAAAACGGTCTCCCTTCAAGAAAGAGAGGCCGTTAATTTTTCCCAAGCCTTAAGATTTTCTGCCCCTGAGATAAACGAACCAGTAGACCAATCCGACAAACCCCGCCCCTCCGAGAATATTTCCCAGAGTTACAGGCAGAAGGTTGGCCGTGAACATACTGCCCCAGTTCAGAGCGTCAATGCCTGCCTGAGATGCTCCGAGTTCGAGGGCCTTGCTGACGTAGAGAGCCTGACCTTTCGCGAGTATTCCTGCAGTGATGTAGTACATGTTCGCCACGCTGTGCTCAAACCCAGAAGCCACGAACAGCCATATCGGGAAGAACACACACACTGCCTTGCTGATGCCGTCCTTTGCCCCGAACGATGCCCAGACTGCGAGACACACGAGCCAGTTGCAGAGCACCCCAAGAACTACAGCATCAACGAACGGGAGAATGACCTTGCCTGCCGCCGCCTTAAGCGTGAAGCCGCCCAGTAATCCGCCGGTGTAGTTCCATTGCCCAGACCACGAGACGAGACAGGCCACAAGGACACCGCCCGCAAGGTTGCCCAGATAGACGATGACCCACGAGCGCAACAATTCCAGCGGGGTAATCCTTCGTTCAGCGAGAGCAATAATCATGAGGTTGTTCCCCGTGAAGAGCTCAGCCCCGGCCATGAGTACGAGCATTAACCCGGCAGGAAAGATTAACCCCCCGATGAGTTTTGCGGTTGCTACGTCGGCGATTGTGTGGGTGGCCATGTTCGCGCCCTCTGCACCGAACGCTATGAATGCCCCGGCCAATATCCCCAGTATGAATTGGGTTGAGGCTGTCATGTTTGCCTTCCTGATGCCCAAATTTATGGTGAAGTCTGCTATTTCTGACGGTGATAGAAAGCTGTTGTTCATGATTGTATGTTGTCCTCCTGGTTAGTTCGGTCTCCTAATGCCTCAAGAAATGTCTCAGGCATAAACATTCACTGCCTTCCGAAAACGAATTGTTCACTGCCTGGCTTATGCAGAACTTAAGTTCTCGGAAGTTGCCGGGATAATCACGACCCTCAAGATAATTTATTGCGTCAAGGCTTATTCTCTCCACTTTCCTTTTAGTGCCTGCCTCTGGATTTATCTTGCTGTCCTGCAAAATCATGCTGGCTAAAAGTCGTATGTCCTTCTTCCTCTCACTTAGCGATGGTATCTCGATGACGTGGTCAAAGCGGCTGAGAATGTCCCTGCGGAAATTCTTGTCATCCTTCACGTTCTTGTTCGTTGCGGCAATAAGGATACACGGCGAACACACAGAATCCCCCATTCCTCTGGGCAGGACCTGCGAATTGTCCATATACGTCAGCAAACGTGTCTGGCTCTCCAAATTCATATCACCGATCTCATCAAGGAACACTACTTCGCCGCAATGTCCTATGAACAGTCCCAGCCTGTCGCGGTCTGAACTGGTATATGATCCACTCTCTGCTCCGAAAAGCATTATGTCTATAGAGTTCGTGTCATAGGATGAGATATTCACATGGGCGAGCTTAATATCCGGCATGATTACGTTTGCCGCAGCGTTCGAAAGAAGGGACTTCCCGCAGCCCGTCTCACCCAGCAGCAAAAGTGAGGGGACATGATATGAATTTTTATGTCCGGGTAAATTTGTGTCAAAGAAATTCATTATCTCCCTGCAACGTTCGCGGAGGTTCTCGGAACTTCCCAAGCTCCCCCTCAAATTCCGAAGAAAAGGATCATCCAGCTTCAATATGGCATCTTTATATTGTGCTGACATTTTCTGCATTGCCGGTGTCGAAAAGAGGCTCATAAATTCCGTCCCGCAACTGTCAGAGATTTTTGCCTTCCAGTCTATAGGCTTTGAGAAGTCTTCCTCCTTGAGGCCGTTCCTTCGGAGAATCTGGCGGAGCAATGTTTTCATTACCTCCCAGAAATTCCCCAGCTCATCGGCATCACGGACACTAGCATACAGTCTTGAGGCCCTGAACACTCCCCGAATGTCATACATGGGGTTCTTCAGCACTGAATTTACTTTGTCGCCCCAACTGTCATCAGGAAGTATGACAATGGCCGGGACAGGACGCAGTATAGTTCTTCCCTCTGTGCTGTGCTTGGCCTGAAAGTTAGGGTGAGAGGGGTCGCCCACGATAAAATCAGCACCGTCAAGATCACTGCATGTCTTTATCTTCCCGCTCAAATGTGAAAATTCTGTTTTTGTCCCACTCTTTCCCTGCTCCAAGAGGGAAGACACAACAGACTTCACCAGTTCTTCACAGCATCTGAACTCTTCGGCCTGATTCCTGTTCTTGTAGGCAAAGCAAACGTGAACATCATGACTCATTTTTTGCGCCACCACTTTTTCCACCTGTCGAGTTTTTTTCGTTGCAGTGTAGATTCCTCGTAGGTAAATTCTGTTTTCTTGAGACCTATACCGCTGGTAATTCCTTTTCCGCTGTCTTCCTCCTCATGGGAGTCAAAGCTGCCACATAAATCGTTGAGCTCCTCGCAGAAATTCTTGAAGCTGTCGAGAAGCAACGCCCCGAATTTATCCCAGTCAGGTGAAGTTCCGGGGGCAAGCCCTGATTTTGACACTTCACGCTCGAACCAGAGACGCTCTATCATTTCGGGCAGCTCGTTATTTTTCCCCTGACCTTTTCCAGCCCTGAGATCTCCGAGCGGCATAATCTCATAGTCTTTCTTTGTCTCATCAAGGTAGAGGATGCCGGTATTCTTCAGGGATTCGAGCCAGTTGCCTTTAGAGCTGTCGTTGTCCTTCGCAAAAAAACCCTTAAGGCTCAGGAGCAAATCACCGTAGCTTTTTCCTGGGAACTTTGAGGCCAGAAAGTGAAGGAGTTTCTGAACCCTCCGCCTGAAGTATTCCTTTGGTGCAATCCTGAAACCATAACGGGAAGCCGCCCACAATATTTGGCCCTCGTACAAAAGCCATATAGGCCGGATATTTCCTGCTCCTTCAGTGTCAGGGTAATCACTGCTTTCGTCGGTGTCATCGTCTGATTCTTCATTGGCCTCCAATGGGGCATCATCATAATCTTCGTCGGACAAGTCAAGCGTTGGCTGGTCTGTATCATCATCAACGTAAACATAAATATTCCGCTGAATATAACTCTCTACGTTTGCTGTTCTGTTGTCGGCTCTGTTTTTATTCACGTGGCGCAATTCCATGTCAGATTATCCCTCCTTCCCACAAAAGACGGCTCTTTATCGTCATCAAGTCGTCCGTAAAGTGAAACTCCCTGCCCGGTTTCCGTATCAGGAGACGTGAGATTTTCTCGCCCGCAATGTCAGAAATATATTCCCCTCCGCCCCTCAATGGCTCAAAGGCTGCCGCTGCCTCAAAATGTACAAGGGACTGAGGAAGTTCCTTGTTGGCTGTATGGTTGTCCTTGCCGTCGTCAAGAATTTCTGCTATTACGTCATTGAGCGAGGCTGTCCCGTTTCCTGCAAGTATCTTCTTCACCTTCTGGATTGGGCTTGCGGAACTGCTCCCTACATCGTGAAAGCGTTTCATTGCGAGCTGAGTCCCACGTTCACCGATAGCTTCCGCCGCAGTGAGTCCGGCCGCAAAATCTTCGTGGACTGGTTGGGGCCTGTCATATGGTCTTGAGGCCACATCAGCACCGTAGCACATTGCGCAGACGTGGCCTTTCTCCCTTTCGCGGCAATGGAGGGGTGAGCGGACTCGTATTGTCCTGCCGTCTTTCAGGTCATCCACGATTTCCCTCACGTCGTCGGAGTTCAGGCACTTCCTTTCCCCGGCCAAGACCCTGCCCCAAAGGATACGTTCTGCATCCTCGTACAAGCTCCCAAGAGTTGGCATTACCGAGCCACAGACTATGAGCCTGTCATGTTCAGGGGAGTATGAGACTTCGAGACCTTCAGTTGTCCCGCAGTCATGTATGCTGACGGTGAACTCGTAGAGCTTTTCGGCCAGCAAGCGGGAAAGATAGCCTGCATCTGCCACTGATAGCTTTTTCTGAGCCATCGAGTAACGCGACGGGTAGCTGTACATGAACAGTTCCTCATCGCTGAGACCCCGCCAGAAATTGCCGTGTATGAATATTTCATGTGTTTTCTCTGAGGCTTCGTCATCGTCGCCCATCATGTCAATACTGCCGATTTCCTTCACGATTTTTCCGACATCGTCAAGGCTTCCTTTTGCCCCGGAATTTATGAGGACATTAAGCCCGCCGCTAAAATTATTGTCCGACATATCACGTGAAAGACGCTCAAACTCAACGGGAGTAAGTGTAGCCGCCCCGCTTGAGTTCGTGGAAATTTCAGCCTGAAGTTCCCTGAGTGTTCCTCTCAGCTCATCACGTGGTGTATTTCTGAGGAGCTCCGAGAGATGGGAGGAGAGTTTTTTTCGGCAAGTACCCTCCTGCATGTTCCACCAGCCAAGAGCGAGGTCAAGAGAACCAGCCAATGCTGCCTTCCCATTTCCGACAAGGCCGGGATTGTTCAGGATGGAGAACCTGCCCAAGTCCTTCGCGTGCTCATATGGCGGAATGAATACGGCCATTGTGTCGCCGTCAAAGTCAGCGTTGAACCCAGGAGTAACGAGCGGAGGAATCCCAATCACAGGGAACTCCCAGCAACGTACCCTGAAGGCTTGCACACTATGGCGGTGAAGGCTTGGCTGCCGGATGAGGAAACACCACAATTCACCTGAAGAGGAATTGAGGAAGTCATCAAAAATTTTGGCGAGCTCTTGTGATTCGGTTTTCTTGTTCCAGTAGTCATTGAAGATTTTTCGCAACCCCGGAAAATTCCTGAGCTCACGAGGCATCAGGCGGGTATAAGAATTATCGTAGCCGTCAAGAATTTCTGTCAGCATGGCCGCAGGAAGATATACACAGTCAAGATTGAGTGAAGGTTCAGGAACTATCACCGCACGGCCTGAATGGTTGTAGCGTCGTCCTGACATGTAGCAGCGGGGTATTCCAGTTTTCCCCGAAAGAATTTTTGCCAGTCCGTCCCTGTAGGCAATAAGGGCTTCAGCACGTCCTAGTGGGTTTTGCTCGATACAGAATCTTTGGAGCAGCTTCTTCAGTGAGGGACGTTTTAGCGCGGCTGTCGATCCGTATTCCTGGACATCGTAATTCATTTCGGCCGAGTAACTCAGTATCTCAGGCTCTACATGAATGCTTCCGTCCGGGTTGAAGAAACATTCACCGTTTATGATTTCGCTGAGTTTCCTTGCGGCAGACTGGACACGCTTGCTTTCATTGTTCCCTGAAAGTTTGGTGAGTATCTCTTCCGCAATATCACGTGGAGTTTTCTCCCTTGTCATAATTCCGCAGAAAGGCAAATTTTCGGTGTCCGAGCTTAAGGCGTTACGCAGTGATTTTCTCTCTAGTGTGTCGTCATCATTGCCCCTGATGGAAATTTCGAGACCTGAAATATTTTCCGACAGAACTATACCGAGTGAGCGCAGGACTTTGCGGAATAATTCCCGTGTCTTGTCATAATCCCCGGTCTGCCGCCGCCGCATATCAGTTAGGACGGACAAAGCTCCGTGGCTCAGGAATGCCCAGTTCTCCATTTCACCCATTCGCTGGCCGGTCAATGCCCCGCACCTGAGAGGCTGCCCTGTATGCTGGTCATAGGGAGCCTTAACGCCCCGTGCCTGAAGTTTCTTCCACGCGTGATGGTGAAGCCTGCAGAAGTACTGCCACCCTGCAAACGCCCTTGAATGTTTCCCGTCAAAGCTCACGTCAAACGTGCCGTATTCATCACAACCTGTTTCCTGCAGAAATTCGCTGAGGTTGTCCGTGATGGCCTTTGCTTTTTCCGCGTTCACCGGGTCATTGATGCCGTCAAGACGTATATTCTTTATGTCAAGGCCGGTCTCTTCAAGGAGGGCTTGAAGTTTTCTGCCTCCCTTCATGATAAGGAGTGAGTGTGTCATTTCCCATATCTGTCCGAGATTTTTGCGTCCTAGAATTGAGCACGGTGATATTATGAGTTCAGCGGGAACTGCTCCGTCGTGAAAATGTACCTTCGGCATTTCCTCATCAGGCAGAATTTTTGTTACTACTCCCTTGTTTCCGTTCCTCCCGGTCAGTTTGTCGCCTGTGCTCATGGGACGTTCAACGCGGAATTTCCACGACACCGAGAACTCAACGCTGTATTGCTTGCCATTCTTTCGTCCTGATTCTTTCTTGACCGTGAGATTTCTGATGGCCGGACTGCTTTCGAGTATACCTGCGGCGTGATGGTCGTATCTCTCATTCCAGGCTTTTATTTTTTCGGGGACATCTGGGCTGTAAAATTTTATGCTTGGGCTTGGCAGTAGATCACCATACACATATTTTTCGCCTTCAACGAACGGAAAAGCCTTGCCTAATTCATCGATAGTTATTCCGTTTTCGAGGAGCTCCGATTCTTTGACGACGACATCAAAAGTTTTGGAGCAGGTATAATTTCCGTCCTTGATGCAGAATTTGGAGGCTAGTGATTCTGAGATAACAAGCCCGTCCTCATAAGTGTAGCCCTTGAACGGCATCACCAGAGTAAGCGCATTAAGTCCGAGATATGGGAAGAAACGTTTATCCTTCATGTGAGGTCTCAGGCACTCAATGTCTGACGAGTATATTCCCTCGTAGTAGCCCGGAACTATGGGAGCTTCAGCCCCAGAAATGCCCGGTTCAGCCTGCTTCATGTTCTTGCCGCCCATCATGAGGCGGGGGCCGTCTGTGTGGTGGGGGTAAGGGATGAGCCCTGTCGCAACCGAGAACAGTTCATCACCGGCAGTGATTGTTCCGTTCAGTGTCTCAGCTCCGGCGGAAAGGTTGAGCTGTAACCCTATACGTTTTGACTCCGGGGTCTGGAACGGGCATAACCTGTTTTTGTGGGAAGTGTGAGGTATCCTGAGCCTGCCGATTGTTTCAGCCGGCCAGTCTGTGAGGACCTGCCTTGTAGTTTCGAGGGCAAGGAGGGGATTCGTATCACCGTCGGGGTGCTTGATGAAGTGTCCTGAATTTCGGGCTGAACCGCTGGTGAATATTGCATTGAGCCCTGCCTCAAGTTTGATGAAGTTATCCAGGCTGCATTTTCCCTTAATGTTCCCCGCAAAACGCCTCCACTTGTACCAGACATCACGATACCATGCAGGAAACACACTGCCCTTGTCCAGATCGGGGCATAAACGTAGGGGGGCAATGTCTCCATGTTTGCCGCTGTCAAATTCGGGTCTTCGGAATATATAGCCTGACGAGTAGCATTCACCGCTCCGAAAATCCATAACCTCACAGCTCCCATCTTTCAGGCAAGGCAGAAGCCACCGCAGGAGCAAACGTCCTTCATCCCCGTATTTTTCCGCGAGCTCTTTGACGGGCTGACCTTTGAGCTCAATCATGACCATTTCAGGGCTTGAAGTGTCATTCCTCCCTTTTGCGGCATATAGGCTTGCCTCTACTCCTGTACCTTTAAGCCAATTCCTGACATCGTTAAGGATTTCTGTTCTTTCCGGGCTCACTCACTTACCTCCTGAAACTTCAGCATTTATTTTCGGGAAACCAGCCAAAACGTCAGCAACGGCTTCATATTCCCCGTTTATGTCTCTTGCAATGTCATCAAGAGTTCCGTTTATGTCTCCGTCAGCGATATTGTTACGGAAAATCTTTACTGTTATCGAGTTGTCATCATCATTCATGACGGGAAGGATAAATGCGGCGCACTGATGCTTCTTGAAGTGGAGGTGCTGTTCACGCTTGAACGCAAGCCTGTTAGCGAGGGACAAGGCCATAAATTCAGAGAGTGCATATCCCTGAACATTCCGCCAAGTTCCATATTGTTCCTTTAATTCGCTGAGGGTGTCAAAGACTTCCGAATAAATCCTCTTGCAGGTATCCTTTATCTCACCGCCTGAAATATTCCCGCCCATCCGTGTAACTTCCTTCTGTAGTGGTGAAGGGAGCTGACGTATACAGCTCATAATCTCGGCCTGTATCAATCTTGCCTCGTCAATACTGCGCTGGTTTCTGTATTCGAGGTAGTGGCGGCTAATCACCCTGTCAGACTGGACATCACAGCCGTCAAGTACACGCAGAAGAGCCGTTACGTTGAGCATTGTATCGGGGGGAATGCCGATACCTTCCGAGCGTTCCTCAAGGGGTTTCAGGGTTGCGTTGAAGCTCTCAGTCCCAAGAATGAGATTCCCGGCCTTCATGATCCTGTTACTGCTGTCCAGCCTCACGGAGTCCCCGCGCCTGAGAACCGTATAGCCCCTGTGATGCGCGGCAATAAGTGGAATGCACTTCAGGAGGAGCCCGGCTTTCTCCGTGTACTTCCTGCCCATGAAGTAACGTTCCGGGTCGCTCTTCAGGAGTTCACCGGTCAGGAGGTGGTGAAGCTCACGGACAGCCGAAGGGAACAAGCCGAGCGGGAATAGATCCTCATTGTTCACGTCATCATCATTCACTGCGGGCGGGTAAGATAACGCGGTGTGGCCTATGTCATGAAGGTATATCGAGGCTATGAGGAGTGCGAGGGGCAGGGGGTTACCGTCCGTGAAACCTATGCTCTCTATTTTGTGCCCTGAACACCTGAAGAAGTTTGCGGCAAGCTCCATCAGACGCTTTGAGTGCCTCCGACTGTGCTCGACCGTTTCGGGTATCTGGTCGCCAAGCCAGAGCTCCCCCCATCTGCAGGTCAAGAGCTCCTGAAGGTAGTCTGCCCATTCATTGCCGCCCTCGCATTTCCTGAGCCTGCGGAAAATCTCCTCACCCATCCCGTAAGGCTTTTCGCGTGCCTGTTCGTAGCTCTTCAGGAGAGTCCCGGCCATGCTTTCAGAATCCTTCACCCATTGAGGCAGTGAGGACTTGTCGACTTCGGCATTCTCATAGACGGCCTTGAGCATATTGATTTCTTCGTCAAGCGACGAATACGCATACCCAAGCGGGACGCTCATAACCTCATAAGCCGCCGCCTTTGAACCCTCGAACGAGTAGAGGCACGGAATAGAGTGGAGCTGTGCATACATCATTGCGAAACCTGATACGGCCTTGAAGCCTCCTGTTGAGCATATTATTACTTCCTCATCTGGTTTTTTGCTGGCTGTCAGTTCGTCGAACTCTGAGAACAAATCCGACACTGACGACAAAAATCCTTCGCGTGTATTGATTTCTATGGGAAGGGGAATTATTGACGCACTGCCACGGCTGATATTGAGCTTTATGCTGCCGAATAATGGACTTAAACGGTTAAGGCATACTGCTGTTACGTGTGAGGTCAGTATTGATTTCTCATCTTCTGAAGGGAGCAGCACTATCCTAAGCTCATCAACTCCCTGTGCTTTGCCCTGTATGGTGTCGCTTATCCACCGCAATATAGTTTGTATCTCAGCACTGGGAAATTTATACGACGTTCCAAAATTTGGATCACTCAGAATATTTTTGTACCCCTCTGGATTTTTCATGAGCTCAACGGCTGATAACCTGTCCTTGAAGTCCCGGCTGCCTTCGGGATTAAGGGCAGCGTTCAAGATTTGATCGTCCGTCAAAGTAAGGAATGTCTCACGGAGAGATGCTACACTTGGCAGGGACGTTACGGCAGAAGTTCCCGATGTACATATCATGAGAATATGCCTTCCCAAAACTTTACACTTCCTCTGAATTAAGATTGCTGGATTGTTATATTCTACAGCATCTCACAGGAATTTGATATTTCTTCACTCAAATGTAAATTAAGATTACTGGGAGGAAAAACAACGACTGCTATAATAATTTTTATCCATACTCTTTAACTTGGAGGCTGTAGGCTCGAATGCATATAACCTTTTCTTTCTCGGCACATGATAATTCATCAATCCGCCTTCCGTCTGCCAACCTTCACTTGTTCCAGTCAATGCTGTATTCACTCCTGCCACATGAGCAGGCTTCACAGCTTCATGATGAGGGTTATGACTCTGACGGGCGGAGAATGAAACTGTTTGCTATGGGGTGGCCTGTTGCGTCATCACGTCCTCAATTTGGGGAGGACACTATAATTTTTCCTCTTCCCCTGACGCTCACGGTGTCAACCCCGGTAAAAGAGCTCATAGCTGGTTTTTCGGGGGGTGCAATGAGCCGGGACGACATAAGAATAGGGAACAATCACCTGATTTGCAGCGGCATCGAAAAAACAGAACACAAAGTTTCTTCCGGCACTGTGATAATAAGGACGTTGTCGCCTGTTACGTGCTACCACTCAACCGAACGGAACGGAAGGAACTACACAAAATATTTCAGCCCATACGACAAGGAATTTCAGAACGGCATTCACGCCAACCTTCTGCGGAAATTCAGGCTCCTCAACCCGGAAAAGGACATTCCCGAAGACAGCTTCAGTATAACCCCTCTGGGAAGGCTCAAGGAAAAGGTCTCAATGTTCGAGAAAGGGGGGCTGTTCCCGGTTAAAGGCTGGTGGGGAAAATTCAGGCTTGAGGGGAACAGTGAGATACTTCAGACGGCGATTGACTGCGGACTTGGCTCAAAGAACAGCTCAGGATGGGGCTGCATAACAACTGAAAGGGGATAAGCACAACATGATGCAGGTTACAGTTTCGACATGTGGGACAAGCATATTCACGAACGGGACGGTGCACGAGGACGTGAAGTTCCTCCGCGAAAACGCAAACAAGAACGAGTCCGAATACACGCCTGAAGAGCTCGCTAAAATTTCGGGCATAATCCGTGAGAAACGCGGGAAGTTCTCCACCGCATCACTCAGGGAAGTACAGGCACTCTCTGCGGAACTGAACGGCTTCATCAGTTTCTACGGGGGTGGTGCAAATCTCGACGAGGCGAGGCAGAACACTCACTACCTCATTCACTCGGACACATACCAGGGCGTTGAGGCGGCCAAGATAATACAGGAATGGGGCAGGACCAACGGCATCAACATGCAGACGGTGCTCATCAGCGACCTCAACACAAGCAGCGTTGAAGAGTTCCGGCTTGGCGTGAACAACCTTGTAGAATGGTGCGCATGGACACTTCCGGGTTACCGCTCGCAGGGCTACAGGGTAATCTTCAACCTTGTGGGGGGCTTCAAGTCCTTGCAGGGGTACATGCAGACGCTGGGAATGTTCTACGCTGACGAGACCGTATACATTTTCGAGACTGGCGGGGAACTCCTCAGCATCCCCAAGATGCCCGTGAACTTCTCGGCGAACGCAAAGGCGGCCATCTTCGAGAACCTCGGCGCGTTCAGGCGTATGCAGCTAGGGAGCGTCCCCTGCTCTGAGTGCGCGGGTGTACCTGAGACGCTGGTCGACATCATAGACGGGAGGTGTAGCATTTCGGCATGGGGTCATGTAATCTGGGAGGAGGCACAGCATGAGGCATACAGCAGGGAAGTTCTCCCTCCACTCTCGGAGCACGTCATAATCAGCAGGAAGGCAAGAGATGAGGCTGAAGACCTCTCGCCTGAGAGGATAACGCGCTTCAACCAGGCAGTCGACAAACTCTCACGCTACATTGACACGGGGAAGAAGGAGAACCTGAACACCTGCAACCTCCGCCAGCTCAAGGCCAGACCTCTACCGCCGTCAACTCATGAGTTCAACCTTTGGCCGGACATGGGAGGGTGGCGAGGATTCTGCCACTATGACGAGAAGAATAACCTCATCATTGACGACATAGATACAGGGCTCGGACATCATTAGGCCGCAAAATAACACTACGAAATATTCAGACAATAACCGCCGCACAATGGTCAGGCTGTTTCTAGGTCATAAATTCGTTCATCATGATGCTTTATGATTTGGGAATTTTCACGGTCTGACCAAGTTACTTTTTTTGGTGTGAAAATGGCAGTTTTCTGTCAGATTGTCGCAGTAGGGTATTTTTTCGGTATTCAGTTATTGCAAGGGTTAGTGAGATTGAAGGCTGAAGTGTTGCGTAATTCGTGCAAGCGTGCTAAAATCCCCAATGTAGTAGACATGAGGGGTGCGGAGGATTACGAACCTTCCTATTTAGGGATTGAAACTTTTACTTCAGAAGCCTAACTGAAGCTGAATTAGTAATTACGAACCTTCCTATTTAGGGATTGAAACCCTTTCTGATATTGCTGTTGTTGTCGATGCTTCCGATTACGAACCTTCCTATTTAGGGATTGAAACTCTCAGAGCGCAGATATGGAGACCCCTACCCTATTACGAACCTTCCTATTTAGGGATTGAAACCCTGCTTAGTTAATGTGTAT
>JAFRAH010000005.1 GCA_017405525.1 Synergistaceae bacterium | reverse complement strand
GTGCCTGGAACTCGGAAGGGACTTTATCGGGGGTGATCTGGTCTATGGCGGGGAGTGAGGGTGTTTCAGCGCGTATCTCTGACGCACAGGAGATTTTGACGGCTTCATCAACGCCTGCATGAGGGGCGAATACAGCGGGACATTTCTGGGCACCAAGAAGATGATACGTGAGAGCACATACAGCGTTAAAGGCCATGAGCCAGACCTGATAGTATTTTCACTACAAAGTTTTATCTCTGTGCATTCCACGCCAAAGACAGGCAGGAAATCGTAACGGGCTTAAAGGGACGCTTCAGTACGCAAAAAGTTATTGGGAACGCAAAACGAAAAGTTTACCTGATTTCTGAAGACGATTTTTATCCAGAAGAATAAGGAGTTCTCACCGCAAAAAGAAAAACCCTCCCCGTAAATCCATGAGGAGGGTTAATATTTTCCCGCCATTACAGGAAGAAGTACCGTATCACGAAAAGCAGCGCAACCAGTGCCACACCCAAGAGCCCGAAGAAGAACAAATCACCCATGAAGGACATCCGCGCCTTGTCGGGCTGTTCAGGCTGGGCAGTCTCCTTCACGCGTATCTTGAGGTCTTTCGTGATTGCCACGTAGCCACGTATCTCATCGCTTATCTTGACGTAGATGAACTTTTTCCCCTGCGTCTCGCGTATCTCGTCAACCGGGAAAAGCGGCTCTATGTTGTTCTCGTCAAGGTACTTCTTGACCAGCGCACTAGTTCCTTCACCCTCAATCTTGACGGCGATAATGTCCCCCGGCACAATCTCGGACGACGCTTTGCCCCTCACAGGATCAACCTGCGGCGTGCACATGATTATTGTTCCCTCAAAGTTGCCCTCTTTCTTGGCTTCTTCCTTCTCGCGTTCCTCCTGGTCTTTCCTCTCCTGTTCTTCCTTCTCTCTCTGCTGCCTCGCAAGCTCTTCAGGTGTTGGCGGAAGGGGCTTGATTATCTTTGCCCGTTCAAGCTCAGGCCGTGCTATCGGTTCTGCCTCAGTGGTCGCCGTGAAAAGACACTGTGCAGTTGCCTCAAAGCTCCGCCGTATCATGCTCTCAAGCTGACGGATTTTTGCCTTCGTGTAGTTCTCGTAGAGCTTCTTTTTTTCCTCAATAGTCAGTATTTCTTTGAGCTGTGCCTGAAGTTTCTCGCCCCAGTCCTTGTCGAGCGGCCCCATTGATGGCAGTCTCTTCACGAAAGTTCTCCAGTCCTTCTGAACTTCGGGAACCTGACCTTCGGCGTAAGGCTTGGCGAGCCAGAAAACCTGAAACACCGTCCTTCCAGTGCTGCCCTCAAAGATTACGCAGAACCCCCCGCCCATGTCCCCGCGTGATGGCGTGAATGATGACTTTACCGCGAGGAACTCAGGAGTATCGTGCTTCTTCACCGGCTCGGCAGGAGGTACAGGCTCAGATGCCTTCTCTGTCTGTGCGGCTATGTCCTTAACGTCAAGCGTGCTAGTGATTTCGTCCGGCATGGTCTGCGTCTACCTTGCTGAATAGCTCTTTGCGCTCCACGATTTCCCGCGGGGTATCTCTCCAGATACAAGCTCAAGGTAACGGCTCATGCATTCCGGGCATTTCCTGTCCGGGGAGGCTGAGTCGGTCTCAAATTCCTTTTTGCACTCAAGGCATCTGAATTTGGCCATGATATGAAACCCTCCGTGAAAGAATAAATCTGAATGTGAATAATTCGCATTATAGCCCGTAAAATATTTATGTGCAATTGTGTTTAGTCAGGGCAAAATCCGAAAGATTTACGCAATTTTTTTCACGGGAAATTCATTATAATTACACCCAATTTCACAAGACACTGAAAAAAATAAATCACTCACAAAAATTTTTACAGGGAGGCTGTATCATTGAGGCTCAGAAAATTTACGGCACTTCTCTTCTTTTTCCTCGTTCTTTCGTCTTCAGCCTGTGCTTCGGATGTCTATGACTCTGAACCGTCATTCTCTCCATACTATGCCGGGTCGGTCAAGAGCAGCGTCCTCTATGATGCCCTCCAGGAAGTCAACTATATACGCTGGCTTGTCGGTGTTCCCAGCAGCGTAACCCTCGATTCAGAATTTACCCGCAAGGCCCAGCACGGGGCAGTCCTTCTTGACGCAATCGACACCCTCACACACACCCCCGGCAGACCGTCGGACATGGATACGTCATTCTATGAGCTCGGCTATGATGCAACCTCACACGGAAATATAGCGGTCGCGAAAATCCTCTACTCTGACGGCCGCGAGGAAGGCAACATGACCCTGAGCTACAGCACCAAGCTCTACATGGACGACTCGGACGAAAGCAACATATCGGCACTAGGTCATCGCAGGTGGCTCATGAACCCCGGAATGACACGCACAGGCTTCGGGATCAGCACACGGAAGGGCTACGCTGTTACGTACGTGATAGACGAGTCAGGGTCATCAACGTGGCCAATCGCTGACGAGTTCATCACATGGCCGGCAAACAAACACCCTCACCCTCTGACGTACTTTGACGCTGAAACTGCATGGTCGGTGATACTGAACAACTCAATCTTCAGCAACGCCACAACATCCGCGGCATCAGTAACGCTTACCCGTGTATCAGATGGCAGGACGTGGAACTTCACCGGCTCAGGGAGCGACGGCTACTACACCGTGAACACTCAAGGCTACGGTTCAGGTCAGTGCATAATCTTCCGGCCTTCGGGGGTTTCAGCCTACAACAGCGGCGAGACTTGGCAGGTCAGAATCTCAGGGCTGACCCGGAAAAACGGCGGGAACGGCACAATCTCCTTCAGCGTAACGTTCACCAGCGAGACCACAGGCTACGAGGAAGAAAGGCCATCAACCGGAACTTACAGCAGGAATGACGGCAGTACAGGCGGAGGGTGCAGCTCAGGAGGGGCAGCGTTACTCTTTGTGTGTGTTCTCCCAATGGCTCTAGGAATCCAGCGCAGGAAGTATTTTTGCGCAGGAAGATAAATATTTTCGTTCAGGAGGTATATTTTTCACCATGAAGAAGCATGTTGTATTCATCGCAGCAGCACTATTCGCACTCTCGGCAGTCTCAGCACTTGCCGCAACGGATGCCCTCGTTGGAGCGTGCATCTACAAGTTCGACGACTCGTTCATGACTGGTGTCCGCAATGCAATGCGCGCCGAAATGGACCGTCAGGGTGGGGAGCTCGAAATTGTGGACAGCCAGAACCGCCAGCCCACACAGAATGACCAGGTTGACGCGTACATCTCAAAGGGTGCAAATGCCCTCATCGTCAACCCTGTGGACAGGACAGCCGCACAGCCCCTCATGGAGAAGGCAAAGGCTGAGAACCTCCCCATAGTGTTCATCAACCGCGAGCCCTATGCTGACGTTATGGCCGCCTACGACAAGATCTGGTACGTCGGTGCAAAGGCTGAAGAGTCCGGCACACAGTCAGGGCAGATTATCGTCGACTACTTCAAGGCACACCCCGAAGCAGACAGAAACCATGACGGGAAAATCCAGTACATCATGATCCGTGGCGAGCAGGGACATCAGGATGCAGTTCTCCGCACTGAGTACTCAATTCAGGCCATGAAGGACGGCGGATTTGAGCTGGTTGAGCTTGGCTCTGACACGGCAAACTGGGACAAAGTCCAGGCAACCGACAAGATGAAGGGCTTTATCTCGGCTGTAGGCATCGACAACATCGAGGCAGTCCTCGCCAACAATGACGACATGGCACTCGGCGCAATCGAGGCACTCAAGGCTGAAGGCTACAACCTCGGCGACCCCGCAAAGTATATTCCTGTCGTAGGAGTTGACGCTACAGCACCGGCACTTGAGGCAATGGGCAAGGGTGAGATGCTCGGAACAGTGCTCAATGACGCGGACAACCAGGGATTTGCGGCGGTACGTATTGCGGTCGTTGCGGCTGATGGAAACCCCGTAACTGAAGAGTCAATCGGGTACGAGATCACTGACGGCAAATATATCTGGATACCCTACAGGCCGGTTACTGCCGAGAACTACAGGGAATTTATGAGATAGCAGACAGTGAATTTACATGCCCCCGTTGTAACAGCGCGGGGGTTTTCTTTAATGGAGGTGATTTTCTTGCGTAAAGTTTTTACCACAGCGTTAATATTCGTCCTTGCTCTCGTGTCCTGCTCATACGCTGCTGAAGTGAAGATAGGCGCATGTATCTACAGGTTCAATGATGCCTTCATGCTCAGGTTCAGGAACGCAATGCAGGCAGAGTGTGAGAAGTCAGGCGCGGTGATTGAGATTGCTGACGGCCAGGACGACCAGACTACACAGAATGAGCAGATCGACGCGTTCATTGCCGCAAAGGTGAACGTCCTCATCATCAACCCCGTTGACCGTATGGCATCACAGCCCATCATCGACAAGGCCAAAGAGGCAGGTATCCCGGTCGTCTTCATCAACCGTGAGCCTACACCTGAGATGCTCGGAACATACGACAAAGCCTATTACGTCGGGGCAAAAGCTGAGGAGTCAGGCACTCAGTCCGGGCAGATTGTCGCGGAATACTTCAAGGCTCATCCTGAAGCGGACAAGAACCATGACGGCAAGCTGCAGTTCGTCCTTCTGAGAGGCCAGAACGGTCATCAGGACATGATACTTCGCTCCAAGTACTCAGTCGAGGCAATACGTGATGCAGGGATTGAGCCCGTAGAGATTGCCGGAGCTATAGCCAACTGGGATAAAGTCCAGGCCATGAACATAATGAACGCGTTTATCATGTCAATCGGCCCTGAGAACATCGAGGCAGTCATAGCGAACAATGACGAAATGGCTTTAGGGGCAATTGAGGCACTGAAGGCCAATGACTACAACAAGGGAAATCCTGAAATGTACATTCCTGTTGTCGGTGTTGACGCGAACGCTTCGGCACTTGAGGCCATGAACAGCGGCGAACTCCTCGGTACTGTCCTCAATGACGCGGACAATCAGGGGACGGCGGCGGTCAGGCTTGCACTTTCGATTGCGTCAGGGAGTGATACCGGCTCAATCGGCTACGAGATCACTGACGGCAAATATATATGGGTACCCTACCAGAAAGTTACGAGAGGTGAGAAACAGTGAGTGAGTATCTTCTTGAGATGAAGAACATCACGAAGACATTTCCGGGCGTAAAGGCACTCGACAACGTACAGCTCAACGTGCGGAAGGGAACAGTCCACGCATTAATGGGCGAGAACGGTGCGGGGAAGTCCACGCTCATGAAGTGCCTCTTCGGGATTTACGAGCCTGACGGTGGCGAGATCTACCTTGAGGGCAAGAAGGCATCAATACATTCCGCACGCCAGGCAATGGATCAGGGTATTGCGATGGTTCATCAGGAGCTTCACCCTATACGCTTCAGGTCAGTCATGGAGAATGTATATCTTGGGAGATTTCCCGGACACATGGGAGTAGTTGACCACAAGGCCATGTACGAGAAGACCAAGGCACTCTTTGAGGATTTGGAGCTTGACGTTGACCCGCTTGCACTTGCAGGTGAACAGTCTGCGGCAATACTGCAGATGATGGAGATTGCCCGCGCTGTTGACATGAAGGCCAAAATCATAATCCTTGACGAGCCCACAAGCTCACTCTCAGACCGTGAAGTTGACCACCTCTTCAAGATCATCAACAGGTTACGTGCTCAGGGTGTGGCGTTCATCTACATATCCCACAAGATGAAGGAGATACTTGAGATTTCGGACGAGATTACGGTTATGCGTGATGGTACTTACGTCGGGACATGGCCGGTAACTGACGATAAGGGCGAGAAGCTCACGATTGACTTCATCATAAAGCAGATGGTTGGTCGCGAGATGACTAACCAGTTCCCGCCGCGTGAAGGAACACCCAGCAGTGATGTAGTCCTTAAGGTCGAGAATGTCTGCTCAACGTCAAGAAAATCGTTCCAGAACGTCAGCTTTGAGCTCCACAAACAGGAGATCTTAGGGATTGGCGGCCTTGTCGGAGCACAGAGGACTGAATTTGTCGAGGCACTGTTCGGACTCAGGGGCATAGCGTCAGGTGAGATACTCCTTAACGGTGCAAGGTACACGAACAAATCCCCCGGCTTCGCGAAATCACGAGGGCTTGCGCTGCTCACTGAAGAGCGCAGGGCAACGGGAATATTCGGCATTCTTCCCATCCTTGAGAACACGGTAATAGCGAACCAGCGGAATTATGCCCACCTCGGAATACTCAACGACAGGCGGCGCGCTGCAGATGCTGATACAGAGTGCAAGAAACTCAACGTAAAGACCCCGTCCCTGAACACGCTGATACAGAATCTCTCAGGAGGCAACCAGCAGAAGGTGCTCATTGCCCGGTGGCTGCTGACGAACTCGGACATACTGATACTCGATGAGCCCACACGAGGAATTGACGTAGGGGCTAAGTACGAGATCTACAACATCATGCTTGAACAGATAGCGCAGGGAAAGAGCATCATCATGATTTCGTCAGAGATGCCGGAGTTAATGGGAATGTCCGACCGCATAATGGTCATGTGCGAGGGACGGGTAACGGGCTTCCTGAACAAGGGAGAATACAGCCAGGAAAAGATTATGGCATTGGCGACACAGTTTGCCGGGCGCAAAGACGGAACAGCGGCATAAACTAACAGGAGGGAAAATATAAATCATGGCGGAAAAAACAACATCACGTTCAAAGCTTCTATTCACGATGGGAGGGCTTGCCTTCCTTGTGCTGGGAATAATCCTCTACTTTGCGAAGGAGCCCATGGGTCTCAACCGCAAGATATACGACCTTCCCATTTTCCTCATCATCATAGGGGTTTGCTTTGCCCTCAAGGGGTTCATGGCCAAAGACAAGACGGAGGAAGAGGCCGCGCTTGCAGGAAAGACCTTCACCGAGTTCCTGACAAACAACGCTATACTTCTGGCAATGCTTGTGCTTGTTGTGGTGATATGCATCCTTCAGCCCCGGTTCATGCAGATACGTGTTGCACTCGACATTCTGACTCAGTCGTCAACCAAGCTCATTATGGCACTGGGTATCTGCTTCACCCTGTTGATTGCGGGAACTGACCTTTCAGCGGGTCGTATGGTAGGGCTTGCGGCGGTAATCTCAGCGTCAATGATGCAGACAGCCACCTACGCAAACCGTTTCTTCCCGGATCTTCCGCAGGTTGCTGTGTGGATGCCGATAATCATCGCTATAGTTGCCTGCATGGTCTTCGGTGCGCTTAACGGCTTCCTTGTGGCGAAATACGACATGCACCCGTTCATTGCGACGCTGGCGGTTCAGGTCATCATCTACGGAGCGTGCTCACTGTACTTCGACATGCCCCCCAACAACTCCCAGCCCATCGGAGGGATTAGGCCGGACTTTGCGCAGTTAGGGCAGATGAGGCTCTTGAACGGTGTCTATAAGGGCTTCCCCGGAATCTCGATACTGATACCGATAGCGATAGTAATCTGCATAATCATCTGGTTCATACTCAACAAGACCGTATTCGGCAAGAACGTCTACGCAATCGGCGGCAACCGTGAGGCGGCAGTGGTGGCGGGAATCAACGTATTCCGCAACATCATGGGGATATTCATCCTAGCGTCATGTCTCTACGGTATCGCGGGAGTTCTTGAGGCGGCACGTACAGCAGGAGCGACCAACAACTACGGGAACGGCTACGAGCTTGATGCCATTGCGGCGTGTGTTGTTGGCGGTGTCTCACTGAACGGCGGCATCGGCAAGGTCGGCGGGATCATCATGGGCGTTCTCATCTTCACGATAATCCAGTACGGCCTCCAGTTCATCAATGTATCGCCAATGTGGCAGCAGGTCATCAAGGGCGTGATTATCGCTGT
>JAFRAH010000032.1 GCA_017405525.1 Synergistaceae bacterium | reverse complement strand
GACAGCAACGGAGCAGCGGCATCTAAGGCTTTCACCCTCAAGGTAACGCAGACGACATTCACGGACACGATAGCCTCAACACTAACTAGGCGGGCAAGCTACACCAAGACCCTCAAGGCCACCGGGGGAAAGAGCCCGTATGCTTGGAGCGTGAGTGCTGGTGCATTACCTGACGGCCTCAAACTTGGTGCATCAACAGGCAAGATTACCGGGTCAGTAACTAAGGCCGGGACGTTCTCCTTTACCATCAAGGCCAAAGACAGCAACGGAGCGGCGGCATCTAAGGCTTTCACCCTCAAGGTAACGCAGACGACATTCACGGACACGATAGCCTCAACACTAACTAGGCGGGCAAGCTATACCAAGACCCTCAAGGCCACCGGGGGGAAAAGCCCGTATGCTTGGAGCGTGAGTGCTGGGACATTACCTGACGGCCTCAAACTTGGTGCATCAACAGGCAAGATTACCGGGTCAGTAACTAAGGCCGGAACTTTCTCATTTACCATCAAGGCGAAGGACAGCAACGGAGCGGCGGCCTCGAAGAAATTCACCCTCAAGGTAACACAGACGACAGTATCAGGGACAATCCCGGCAACAGGAACAGTAGGAAGTAGCTACACAGGAACGCCCAAAGCCACAAAGGGACTCAGCCCTTACGTCTGGTCAGTGAGTTCCGGGAAACTCCCCACCGGCCTAAAGCTCAACACCTCGACAGGAGCAATCACCGGTACACTCAAGAAAGCCGGAACTTTCACCTTCACCCTGAAGGCCAAAGACGTAAACGGTGCAGCCGGGACAAAGAAGTACACCGTCAAGGTAATAGCCGCGACCTCGACGCAGTCTGTAGAACCTGAAGGCACTAATGACGCTCCATCATCCGGCAACCCTGACACTCAAGACCTCCCGACAACACAGGGAAGCCCTGAAACTGTGGCAGTAGTTCCCGGAGATCCTGCAGGGACATTCACCCTCACTGCAACGCTGAACGTGGCCAGTGATGACATACTCGAAGCCGGTGAAGGAAGAGACAGCGACCTAATCACAGTAAGAGCAGGCAAGACACTAACCTTCATTCTGGGCGACTGGGGGCTTGAGGTCTCAGGTGTAACAGTCTACGTTGACGATGAACCTGCCGGGGCTGTAACTGTCGCGGAAGATGGAACCTTCACCCTTCCTGCAGAAATGGTGGAGGGCGACTTCAAGGTCTGCGTCAAAGCGACACATGGCGGCTCAGAGCTTGAGTCCGAAACTCTCTACATAATCTCCCAAAACTGACGAATAGAACTTGTTTCTTTATCCCCTCTGTCTCATGAAGGCAGGGGGGCTTTTTTTCGTGCTAATAGTCCACCATGTGCTAAGATTTAAGACATCCATAACATTCAAGGAGGCTATAACATGAATAAACTTTTCAGGAAGTCAGCGGCTTTTCTTTTCATGGCCGGAATTTTTTGTGTTCTTATTTCAACGCTTTCGAAAGCAGCAAGCAATGAAGAACATTATCACACAGGAATAATAATACCTAGCAACGTAGACAGATCATACTTGAAGAAAAATCCCCCTGTTCTCAGAAAAACGGGCAGGAACTCACCCGAAAATTTTTATGAGAGCACTCTTCCAGTATCTTATGATTTGAGGAAACTGGGCAAAGTCCCCACAACTGCCAGAAATCAAAGCCCTTTCGGAACTTGCTGGGCATTCGCGGCTATAGGTGCACTCGAATCTTCCTACATGATGCAATATCCCGGCTAGGACGTAAATTTATCGGAGTTCCACCTTGCTTATTTCCTTTATGGCGACGACAGACCCGGAAAATCATTCCCCCTCACCAACGAGAGCGAGGACATTCTTAGTCAGGGGGGCAACGTGGACCAGATAGCGGCATTCCTTTCGAGGATGGGAACAGTAAGCGAGTCAGTCCTTCCTTACCCGGCCAGCAAAAGCTACACTGCCCCGGAGAAACTCCCGGAAGAATACACGTTCTCAGGAATACGCCTAAAGGAAGCCTATACCCTCCAAGACCCCGGAACTGAAGAGGCCGACAAGATGATCAAGCACCTCATCATGACTGCCGGAGGAGTCGACATAGGCTACTACATGGACAACGGGAACGGCAAGAACACTTCAGGCGACATTACAGCCTACTTCAACAACAAGCACGGGACGTTCAGGAACCATGCAAGCGTTATTGTCGGCTGGGATGATGATTTTTCGCGGGAGAACTTCAGCCCTGAGATGAGACCTAGCAGAAACGGAGCATGGCTGTTCAGGAACTCATGGGGTACTGAATGGGGAGATCTCGGCTATTTCTGGGTCTCCTATGAGCAGCACATGGCAACAACAACCGTCTTCATTGCGGACAAGGCCGAAAAGTCCCTGAAATGTTACGGCTATGATGACTGGGGATATTGCGGCCTCTCAAGCTCGATTAACTGGGGTGCAAACATCTTCAGGGCTGAAAGAAACGAGCTCCTGAAGTACGCAGGCTTTCACACGAAGGACAACAACACCTCCTACGAGATATACGCCTATGATCTCGGCACGTCTTCCCCGGATTCTCCAGTGAACGGGACGCTCATAGACAACATAACGGACGGATATACCCCATACGGAGGCTACCACACTGAGGAGTTCAGCGGCCAGTCAGTGATTGAGGCAGGGCATTACTTCTCCATCGTCCTGAAGTCCAGTACAGGGATGGCAATGGAGGGGGACATAAGATTTTCGGACGGAAGGGTGTATTCCCCTGTCTGCAATCCGGGCGAGAGCTATGCGTCATTCAACGGGACATCATGGGGTGGCCAGAACAGGAACGTATGCATCAAGGCATTCACTCTTCCTGCAGGTGTCAGGGTCATCACCTCAACGCTCCCTGACGCTGAATACGGAAAACCCTACTCGGCACAACTTGAGGCATCCGGCGGCGGCACGGTGTCATGGAGCATCTCAGGCGGAAAACTTCCCGGAGGCTTGACGCTGGACAGTTCGGGGGTTATTTCCGGCACTCCCTCAGAAACGGGCAGCTTCACCTTCAGCGTAAAGGCTCAAAACTCTTCAGGCAACGGAACGGCACAGCTCACTCTAACCGTCAAAGGCACAGCCCCGGCAATAACGACAGCGGCGAAACTTCCGGGGGCTTCAAGGAGGCAGACATACTCCGCGGCACTTAAGGCTTCCGGGAGCAGGCCACTTACATGGACGAAGACGAGCGGCAGCCTTCCTCCCGGCCTGAAACTGAGCAAATCGGGGAAAATCTCAGGCACTCCTACGACTGCAGGAACGTACTCCTTCAAGCTCAAGGTCTCGAACTCTTCAGGGACAGCCTCACTAACCTTCACCCTCAAAGTAACACAGACGGCAATAACCGGAACGCTCCCGGCATCCGGGACACGCAAGGGCTCGTATTCGGGCACTCTGAGTGTGAGCGGAGGAACGAAACCCTACACCTTCACCGTAAGTTCAGGCACTCTTCCGGATGGCGTGAGGCTCAAATATTCCGGGACTAAGGCAACTCTTTCGGGGACACTCACGAAGGCAGGGACGTTCAGTTTTACCGTTAAAGCAAAAGACAAGAACGGTGCGGCAAGCTCGAAGTCATTTACGGTGAAAGTAACTGAGACAAAGATAACCGGCTCAATTCCAGCCACAGCGACACGAAAGGGCACATACTCAGGAACTCCGAAAGCCTCAAACGGAAAAGCACCCTATGTGTGGACCATAAGCTCCGGGAAATTGCCCGACGGCCTCAAGCTCAATGCCTCGACCGGGAAAATTTCAGGCTCACCAACTAAGGCAGGCACTTTCACTTTTACCGTGAAGGCAAAAGACAAGAACGGGGCAGCCGGGACAAAGAAATATACCGTGAAGATAACTCAGACGACACTAAACACTAACCTGAACGGAATTGCGTTCAATGGCTGGGATTATTCCGGCACTGTAACCGCCAGCAAAGGGGCTCAGCCATATACCTGGTCAGTCTCCGCCGGGAAGCTCCCCAACGGCCTCAAGCTCTCAGCATCAGGGAAGACAGCCACAATCTCAGGCACTCCCACAAGGACAGGGGTCTTCTCGTTCACCGTTAAGGCAAAGGACAGGAACGGCGCGGCAGGAACAGCAAAATTCACGATAACAGTCATAAGCTATGTCGTGAAGCCTCCAGTCCATGAGGAAGACAGCCTTGACGTTATGGCAGTAATTCCTCCCGCAGAACTGAGACTTTCCAGTGATGACATCATAGAGGCCGCTGAAGGAAGGAACAGCGGAATCATCACCGTAAAATCCGGGAGCCCCCTGAAATTCCTTCTTGGGAGCTGGGGCGTTGAGGTCTCAGGCGTTACGGTCTGGGTAGATGAAGCTCCTGCTTTGGGCGTGAATGTCGCTGAGGACGGAACGTTCATTCTTCCGGCTGAGTTTGTGCACGATGACTTCAGAGTGTATGTCAGGGCCCGGCACGGAAGAACTGAGCTTGAATCCGAGATGCTATACCTCGTCTCTGAATAGAAGGAACGCTAATATTCCTCCCTCTGGTTTTCATGGCCGGGGGGAATTTTTTTTGCCGCATGATATTATTTTCCGAGAGGTGAAACGATGAACAACATACGCAACTTTTGCATCATTGCCCACATAGATCACGGGAAATCTACCCTTGCTGACAGATTGCTTGAAGCTACCGGCACAGTCTCATCACGCGACATGAAGGCTCAAATCCTCGACAGCCTCGCACTTGAACGAGAACGCGGCATCACCATAAAGCTCGTACCTGTCAGAATGGACTACACCGCCCAAGACGGCCAGCAATACATCTTGAACCTGATAGACACTCCCGGCCATGTCGATTTTGCCTACGAGGTATCACGTTCACTTGCGGCATGTGAGGGAGCTCTTCTTGTGGTTGACGCGACACAGGGGGTTGAAGCCCAGACGGTCGCCAATGCATACCAGGCAATAGAGCAGGGACTAGAGATTTTGCCGGTCATCAACAAGATAGATTTACCCTCAGCACGCCCGGACAATGCCAAGCAGGAAATCTCTGACGTTGTTGGCCTTGATGCCTCTGATGCCGTCCTGACCAGCGCGAAAACTGGCGAGGGTGTCAGCGATATTCTTGAACGTGTCGTGAGGGACATTCCAGCACCTGAAGGAGACCCTGAAGCACCGTTGCAGGCGTTGATATTCGACAGCGTCTATGACAACTACAGGGGGGTAATCTGCTATGTACGTGTCGTGAATGGGAGCATCAAGGCAGGTCAGAACATCATGTTCATGGCCAACGGTATAACTTACCCGGTGAATGAGGCAGGGGTCTTCAGGCCGGGATTTACCCCGGTGAACGAGCTCAAGGCCGGGGAAGTAGGCTACATCACCGCGAGCATTAAGACACTTGCAGAGGCTCAGGTTGGCGACACAATCACGGACGCGAACAACCCCGCAAGTTCCCCGTTGCCCGGCTACAAGAAGGTGAAGAGCGTAGTGTTCTGCGGATTTTACCCCGTTGAACGCGACAATTACCCTCAGTTGCGCGACGCTCTGGAGAAGTTGTGCCTCAATGACTCCGCAGTAGCGTATGAGCCTGAGAGTTCGGAGGCTTTAGGGTTCGGTTTCAGGTGCGGTTTCCTGGGACTGCTTCACATGGACGTTGTTCGTGAGAGACTGAGGGAGGAATACGGCGTTGAACTTGTCGCCACTGCCCCGAACGTCATCTATGAGGTCGTGAAGTCATCAGGTGAGGTGATAGAGGCTCACAGGCCGTCAGATTTCCCGGATGCCTCAGAGATTGCAGAGATACGCGAGCCATATATCAGGCTGTCTGTCTTCATGCCGTCGGAATTTACCGGGCGTGTCATGCAGTTAGTCCAGGACAGGCGCGGGACGTACAAGTCAATGGACTACATTACCCCCGAACGCGTGAGGCTGGTCTACGAGATGCCATTATCTGAGTTCATCGTTGACTTCCACGACAAGCTGAAGTCTCAGACCAGGGGCTATGCTTCCCTCGACTATGAGCTTGTGGGCTTGAGGGCTAGCGAGCTGGTTCGTGTCGATATTCTCGTGAACGGTGAGGCTGCTGATGCTTTCTCGTTCATCTGCCACAAAGACCAGGCCTATAACCGCGGGCACGCAACCGTAACGAAACTCAAGGAATTAATCCCCTCCCAGTTGTTCGAGATACCTATACAGGCATCAATTGGTCGTCGCGTTATCGTCCGTGTGAACGTCAAGGCACTCCGCAAGGACGTACTGGCGAAGTGTTACGGCGGGGACATTACCCGAAAACGCAAGCTCCTAGAGAAGCAGAAAGAGGGCAAGAAGCGAATGAAGCAGATCGGCAAGGTCTCAATCCCTCAAGAAGCGTTCCTTGCGTTCATGCAGGTAGATGCTGGCGAAAAGTAGGGGGCTCTACGTTCACGTTCCGTTCTGCGCGAGGAAGTGCGGTTATTGCTCGTTCTACAGCGTCATACCGTGCGGGGGTGATGTTGCGGCGTGGCTTGGGGCTCTTGAGCGTGAGGCAGGCGGGTATCTTCATGGCCACAAGTTGCGCATTGACACTCTCTATATTGGCGGCGGAACTCCAACAGCCTTGACACTCCCGCAATGGCTGGAACTCATCAGGATACTTCAGCGTTGCTTTGACCTTTCGGCACTCACTGAGGCAACCTCGGAGGCAAATCCCAACTCACTCACGCCTGAGCATGTAGCATTCTTCCGGGACAACGGGTTTACGCGCATAAGTCTCGGGGTTCAGAGCCTCAATGACGCGGAGCTTTTGACGTTGGGACGCATTCATGACTCACGTTCGGCACTGCGGGCAATGGAGCTGGTGAGTTCTTCGGGCTTGAACCTGAGCTGTGATCTGATCTTCGCGATACCCGGCCAGACTCTCAGGACGTGGGACAGGTCTTTGCGTCAGGTGATGGAGCTTGCGGGTCATGTCTCGTGCTACCAGCTCACACTTGAGCCTGATGCGCCGATGTGGGAGGAGTACGGCGGCGATGACCTCAACACTGCGGGCTACAAGTTCTACAGGTACGCACAATACATTCTTCCGCGACATGGCTACGTGCAGTACGAGGTCTCGAATTTCGCGCAGCCCGGCCATGAATGCCGGCACAACATGCTCTACTGGGATCACTCGGACGTTGCAGCACTCGGACCGTCAGCAGTGAGCTATCTCGACGGCGTGAGGTACTCGAACCCCCGGACTCTCAGGGAATACATTTCGGGGATTGAGCCTGAATGTGAGGAGTTACCGCCCCGTGAGAGAGCTATAGAGCTGTCCATCTTGTCCCTGCGCACTAAGTGGGGGATCTCACGCGCTGAACTGCTCCCTGAAATCGAGGCCGCAATCTCACAGATGCCCCCTGATTTGTTCGTGTTCACCCCTGAGAGAATAGCCCTGAGCAAGCGGGGAATGAGGCTCGGCAATGCAATATGGAGTGAGCTAATCGGCCTGTGATGTGGTAGAATATCCATTGTCCGGCTCAATGCGGCGGAAACCTGCGAACCGTGTCAGATCGGGAACGAGGCAGCACTAAGCAGAATTTTCCGGGTGCCATTGAATACCGGGCATTATTTATCTTTTCCTCACACTGTAGTAAATTCCCGGCATCATCATAATCATCAAAGCCTTCACGAAAATTTCAGGTCTCCTAATGAGCGTGTAAACTCCCAACGCCTTCCGTAGGGTCTTCCTGATTTCAGAGTCCTCAAGAATTGCGTCATATTCCTTCCTGTCATCCTTCATTGCCGCGAGAGTGAGCCTCCTGATTACCCCTTGAGGCAGTAATATTTTTCCGGCCATGTCCCGGAGTTCTGGAGAGCTTGAGTGTCCAGCGAGGTATTCGGCAGTCCTGACCTGAGCCCCGGTGTTGTGGCTGTAACGGAGTATCTTCTTGTCCCTTGTGTCGTTGTCCCTCACTGAGCCCATAGCCTCGTGATGCATGTAGACGTAGAGGCATTCATTCACCGCTGCAATTTTCCCGGCTCTGCAGAGTGCCTTCGTGATGAACTCGACATCTCCCCCTGCTGTACATCCCTCGTAGAACTTAAGGCCGCACCTCCTCAGGAACCCGGCATCATACATACAGCACCACACTGGAGGAACTGACCTCGTGAGTATGAGCTCTTCACCCTGTCCTGAGAGCTTGGGGGGTATGTCCCTGTCAGGTTGTCCGTCGGTGAACCTGTCAGTGAGACCACAAAAAGATATATCGCATTCCCCGGCTGAGACTGCATCATGTAGGCGGGACACGAAATTTCCCCTCACCAGGTCATCAGCATCAATGAAGCAGACGTACCTGCCATTTGCCGCGTCAATCCCGGTGTTACGTGAGGCACATTCCCCCCGGTTGAGGCTGTGGGTGATTATCCTGTAGCTCCGGCCTGAAGCGTCAAGAACTTCACGGGCAATCTTCCCGGTCTCATCCTTTGAGGCATCGTCGACAAGAATAATCTCAATGTCCCCATAATCTTGGGCGGCTATGCTCTCAAGCGTGTACCTTATCCTTGAGGCGGCATTGTAGGCAGGAATTATGACGCTCACCAAGTCATTCATTCGGGGTAATCTCCGTTGTAGTGCTCGTAGAATTTCGCGAACTTCAGGAATCTCAGGAACGACACATTAACGCTGTGAATGAACCCCCACCATCCAAGCAGGAAAAATCTCCCAAGCACGTAAAATTTCAGGAACTCAAGCATTGAGCAACCAACCAGCCGCCAAGGTGAATAGTTCTTGCCCTGAATTACTGCACGTTCTGCAAGGCTGTCTGATTCCTTGTTGTACTTGTCCACAATCTGCCTTATCGACACAAAAGAATAGTGGTCAATGAACCCCCTGCATTTCCCATGTGTTGCGTCGGGTCTTGCCTTCACGACCTCGTCATTCCCCAGTTTTCCGCTCATCGTCCAGGCCCTGCGGTCATACAGGCGTATCTCCATGTAGTGCTTCACCCATCTGTTAGCGTGCCTCATTCCGGGGTATACCTCGCCGCGTGGGAGTATGTAGCCGTCCTTAGTGCCGGATGACTTTATGCGCCTTATCTCGTCAGCAAGCCTAGACTGTATCACCTCGTCAGCGTCAAGCCTCAATACCCAGTCATATTTGCACTGGCCTTCAGCGAACTTCACCTGATGGCCGTAACCTCCCCATTCGTGGAATATGAACCTTGCCCCGAATGAACGGGCTATCTCTTCTGTCCTGTCTGTGCTTCCTGAATCGACTATCACAATTTCATCAACGAGGTCTTTTGCTGAGCTTAGAGTTCTTGCTAGCCTCTTCTCCTCGTTCATGGTGATAACATAAAGCGACAACTTCTCTATGTGCATGTGAATTTCCTTCCGTGATGTGAACTGGCTGGTATTATACGGCAAAAACTAAGGCCTTCATCCAGTCACGGAGTCCGGCCTTGATTTCTTGAGGTGGGTAAAACTATTAAACGATCGAACAAGAACGAGGGTTCATAAAATTCACTGCTCTGTATTTGTTCGTTACACCAAACATTATAGCGTTAATTCTTTCTGTGTCAATGGGCAGGAGGCAATTCAACTAAGTAACTGCAACAATGCGCGGCCATGAAAAAATGCTAGAATATCCGAATAAATCCCCCTTGACCCGCTCCGTCTATGGGGCTGATTTTTTTTAGGAATGTGCAAACAGAGAAAGGAGAGAATAAAATTGTTTGCTCATCTAGCGGAATACCTTCACGGCGGATCCCCAACAAGCACCGCCGTTATGACTGTGGCAATAATGCTCATGTTCGGATTTGCCCTCACCAGAATCACCAAGCTCCTCAAGCTCCCGAACGTTACTGCCTACATCATCACAGGAATACTCATAGGACCCTACTGCCTTGACCTTGTGCCTGACGGTGTGGCCAATGCTACCGTGTTCCTGCCCAACATCGCGCTTGCGTTCATAGCTTTCAGCACCGGGCAGTTCTTCAGGCTGAGCGCACTCAGGGGGAACGGCTCAAAGGTTCTCGTGATTACGGTGCTTGAGGCCTGCGTTGCGTCAGTGTTCGTTTTTGTGGCGGCGTATTTCGTCCTCGGCATGGATCTTGCGTTCTCTGCTGTCCTCGGTGCTCTGGCTTCAGCGACTGCCCCGGCATCTACCATGATGACGATACGTCAGACGGGGGCACATGGCGACTTCGTGAACACACTGCTTCAGGTCGTGGCACTTGATGACGTTGTGGGTCTCATTGCGTACAGCGTGGCGGTCTCGATTGCCCTGGCGTTGTCGGCTTCAGGCGCGGGCTTCGACTTCAGGAACGTAGCACTCCCCATCATCATGAACTTGGCGAGCGTGATTATCGGTGCACTGCTTGGTGTGTTCATGAAGATGCTCATAACGCCTAAACGTTCGACAGACAACAGGCTGATTATCTCGGTGGCAATATTGTTCGGCTTCTGCGGAATCTGTGAGATGCTCGGAGTATCGCCGCTTCTTGGCTGTATGTTCATGTCAACGGTCTACATCAACATCACTGACGACGACAAGCTCTTCAAGCAGCTAAACTACTTCAGCCCTCCGATATTGCTGCTCTTCTTCGTGAGGTCTGGCGTGTGCTTTGAGCTCGATGCACTCACTGGAGGACACAACCAAGGCGGAACGTCGCTTCTGACTCTGGGAGTGGTCTACTTCCTCGTGAGGATTGCCGGGAAATATGCCGGGGCATTCATGGGCTGCCTCATGACCGGCAAAAACAAGCTCGTGCGGAACTACTTGGGGCTTGCGCTTATTCCACAGGCAGGTGTTGCGATAGGACTCGCTGAACTCGGAGCAAGGACACTCGGCGGTACAACAGGCAGTGCACTAAGGACGGTCATACTCGCCTCAAGCGTACTGTATGAGCTCATAGGCCCGGCTTGCGCGAAAATCTCCCTAGCACTCTCTCACTCATACGACAAGAACGCAAAGGATGAACCCGTCCTGACCCCGAAGGAAGAGGACAAGCTCATCGTGAACATGCTCATAGAGAGGATACGGGAGATACAGCAGGAGCTCCCCCAACACACACAGGCAGTCCCTGCTGAGGCACTAAGTCCCGGCATCCAGCACGCGGCCTTGAGGCATATTCACCCGAACAACGCGAAATATCACCAGGCATAACATGACGAACAAGACATAGAGCACCCCTCAAGATTAACGGGGGGTGTTTTTATTTGCCAAAGTCATTAAATGTGTGATATAAATTATTCACTCTTTCATAACTTTCACGAAAGGATCTGATTCTCAATATGGAGATGTACTTTGCGGCACTAAAGGATCTCATAATGCAGTCGGGTTTCTTCGGTCTCACTACAGGCAACATAATTATGCTTGTGGTGTCATTCGTCCTTCTCTATCTCGCAATAGGCAAAGGGTTTGAGCCCCTCCTCCTTGTACCGATAGCCTTCGGGTGTCTTCTGGTCAACCTTCCGCTTTCGGGCATCTGGGACGAGTTCAACGAGACGACCCACACAATAGGCTTCCTTCGCTCACTGTACTATGGAGCAGAGTTCGAGATTTACCCGATACTGATATTCCTCGGCATCGGAGCAATGACCGACTTTGCCCCCCTCATCGCCAACCCGATAACGTTCCTTCTCGGAGCGGCGGCACAGTTCGGCGTGTTCGTGGCGTTCATCGGTGCCAACTGGCTCGGAGCTCTCACGAACGGCCTCGTCTCGTTCAACATCAAGGAGGCGGCATCAATCGCCATCATCGGAGGAGCTGACGGCCCTACAAGCATTTATCTCACGGTCATGTTAGGGCAGACGCAGATTTTGGGTGCTGTTGCGGTTGCGGCGTACAGCTACATGTCGTTAGTCCCGATGATTCAGCCCCCCGTTATCTACATGATGACCAGCAAGAAGGACAGGGGAATCGTAATGGGTCAGCTCAGGCCGGTATCACACCGCGAAAAGATATTGTTCCCCATCATCTGCACGGTAGTTTCCGGGTTAATCCTTCCTGCGTGTGTTCCTCTTGTAGGTACGCTGATGTTCGGGAATCTTCTCAGGGAATGCGGAGTAACTGAACGTCTCAGCAACACGGCACAGAATGAGCTCATGAACATAGTAACGATATTCCTGGCTCTTTCAGTCGGCTCAACGATGGCGGCAGAACGCTTCCTTACGGTCGGGACGCTCGCAATAATCGCACTGGGACTTGTGGCGTTCGCATTCAGCACATTCGGCGGGCTCGTATTCGGGCAGATCATGAAGGTGCTTTCGGGCGGCAAGATCAACCCCATGATTGGCGCGGCTGGTGTGTCGGCAGTACCTATGGCGGCGCGTGTGGTTCAGCGTTGCGTGCAGAAGGAATATCCGGGGCACTTCCTGCTTATGCACGCGATGGGTCCGAACGTTGCGGGAGTTATCGGCACGGCAGTTGCGGCAGGAGTCATGCTCACACTGCTTTCACGTTAGGGAACAACTATTCACAGTCTGAACACTTGAACGCCGGGTTGAATGCCCGGTGTTTTTTTAGGGGGAAATTTAGAGATGGATGAAAAGTTCAGGAGAGTATTTCATGATATGGCCGTCTACAAGGATCTGAGACGCAGTAATTTCTTTACGGGCTTGAGCCTTCCTGCATTCATGAGGGACTGGCTGCTGCAGAAATTCAGCGACGAGGAAGGACACTACAGCATCAGCGAAATATCCGGGTTCGTGAAGGAGTTTATACCTGGCCGCGATGAATGGCCGGGCATAAAGAACAGGCTGATATTCGGCGGGGAAAAAGTGAAGGTTCTCGCGAAAATCTCGGCTGACATTGACATACGCACTCAGGATATTACGTTCACCGTTCCAGCGTTCGGGCTTGAGGCAAAGGACACAGTAATTCCCCCTGAGACATGGAGCACTAACAGCCGGGAGCTCTCTTCTGGGCGTGAGGTCTGGGGACTTGCTGAGCTCACCTACAGACAGCCTGAAGGGAAATCGCCGGGGAAAATCGAGCTTGCGGGGTTCTCGTCATTCTGCCCGTACAAGATCGACGCTGAGTTCTACAGGGAGGCACGAAAGAACTTCACGATATATGAATGGCTTGATGTTCTTCTGGGGGCGATAGACTACAACGCTTCAGGTTACAGGGACGAGGAACGGAAATTGACCATGCTCACGAGGCTTCTTCCGTTCGTCGAGAAACGCCTGAACCTCATAGAGCTTGCACCCAAAGGAACAGGGAAGAGCTACGTTTTCGGGAACATGAGCCGTTACGGGTGGCTCTCAAGTGGCGGGGTTATGTCGCGTGCAAAGATGTTCTATGACCTCACCAAGAACAGGGAGGGCTTAATCGTCGGGAATGATTTTGTTGTCCTTGATGAGATACAGACAATATCATTCGGGAACACTGACGAAATGCGTGCGGCACTCAAAGGCTACCTTGAGCAGGGGAATTTCACCGTCGGGAGCTATAAGGGAGTATCTGATGCCGGAGTGATACTTTGCGGGAATGTCAGCATTGACACGATGAGGCAGGACGGCTATGCGGACATGTTCACGGAGCTTCCTGAAGTCTTCCACGAGTCGGCACTGATCGAGAGGTTTCACGGCTTCCTCCGGGGCTGGAACATCCCAAGAATGAACGATGACCTCAAGATGCAGGGCTGGGCACTGAACAGTGAGTATTTCTGCTCGATCCTCCACGAACTCAGGGGGGATATAGCCTACAGGGGAGTTGTCGATGAGCTCGTGAACGTCCCGAAAGGTGCAGACACACGAGACACTGAGGCCGTAAAGAGGATAGCTGCCGCCTACCTGAAATTGCTGTTCCCCCATGTGAGAGATGCCGGGGAGATTTCCGGCCATGACTTCATGCGCTACTGCCTCAGCCGTGCCGTGAAGATGAGGGAGGTCATACGCTGGCAGGCCGGGCTTCTCGACTCCGAATACAAGCGCGGGGTTATGCCTGAGTTCAGCGTCAGGGAGTGAAGGGAGGGGCTGGTCTCCCTTCTTGTTACTCCCACTCAATCGTTGCGGGAGGCTTTGAGGTTACGTCCATCACAACGCGGTTAATCCCCCGGACCTCGTTGCAGATCCGCTTCGAGACCCTGTCCAGAACGTCATAGTCTATTCTTGCCCATTCAGCCGTCATTGCGTCCTGTGAGTGTATCGCCCTCAGAACTACCGCCTCGCTGTATGTCCTGCTGTCGCCCATGACACCGACCGACTTCACCGGCAGCAACACGCAGAATGCCTGCCATATTCCCGCGTAGAGCCCCGAACGTTTCAGCTCCTCCCGGAAAATCGCATCAGCCTCGCGCAATGTGTCGAGACGTTCACGCGTGATTGCCCCTAGGCACCTCACAGCAAGGCCAGGGCCGGGGAAGGGCTGACGGTTGATTATCTCTTCAGGCATTCCGATTATTGCCCCAAGTTTTCGCACCTCATCCTTGAACAAATCCCTTAATGGCTCTAACAGCTTCAGGTTCATCTTCTCCGGGAGACCGCCTACATTGTGATGCGACTTTATGAGTGCTGAGCCTTTCTTTGTCCCGCTCTCTATAACGTCAGGGTAAATAGTCCCCTGCAAGAGCCACTTTGCACCCTCAATCTTCCGTGCTTCCTCCTCGAATACTTCAATGAACAGCCGCCCGATAATCTTGCGTTTCTTCTCCGGGTCTGTTACTCCGGCAAGCTCCTTCAGGAAGAGTTCAGACGCATCGACATACTTCACGCTGAGGCCAAGACGCTCATACTGCTTCAGGACTTCTTCAGGCTCATTCAGGCGCATTAGCCCGTGATTGACGAACACGCACTGAAGGTTACTCCCTATTGCCTTGCTGACCAGTGCCGCCGAGACGCTCGAATCAACCCCGCCCGACAATCCGCAGACTACCCTATCACTGCCGACTGCCTCACGGATGCTGTTGATTGTGCCGTCAACCCAGTCGGTCAAGTCCCAATCTCCACGACAGCCGCATATCCCAAACGCAAAGTTGCTCAGGATTTCGCCGCCGTTGTCCGTGTGTATCACTTCGGGGTGAAACTGGAGGCCGTAAAATCCCCGTGAAGTGTCCTCGATTGATGCCGTGATGCCTCCTGCTGTGGCTGATGTTGCACGGAAACCTGAAGGGAGTTCCGCGACATTGTCCCCGTGGCTCATGAGGACGTTTAACGTGCCGGGGATGTTCCCGGTTAGGAGGGCTGACGTTCCTCCTGACCTGTGTATCTGAGTTACCCCGTATTCACGTGATGAGCCGGTCGAGACTTTGCCGCCAAGAATTACGGCCATGAGCTGCATACCGTAGCATATTCCCAGAACGGGGCAGCCCATCGCAAAAATTTCAGGGTCAATCGTTATTGCGTCAGTGTCATTCACGCTGTCGGGGCCTCCTGAAATGATTATGCCTTTGGGCGTGTATGACTTCACTTTTTCGCATGAGGCATCCCAATTCAGTATTACGCTGTGTATCTTCATCTCACGTAACCGCCGGGCTATTAGCTGTGTGAACTGTGAGCCGCAATTGATGATTATGATGTTCTCGTTTTGTGGCTTCATGAATTATCCTCCTTGAGGCTTTATAGTTGTACGGGAATTATATAATGCCTGAAAGATTTTGCATGTTATATAATCAGCCCGTTCATAAAATTTCATAGCAAGGACGTGAAAAATTATCATGCGGAAATTTACTGCCATCCTTATAGTTGCGCTTGCCTTTATGCCTTCTTCCTTATGGGCTCAGGAATATACACCCGGTGATGTGATTGTTGTTCTCAGGCCGTCAGGTGAGATCACTGCCTCGTCATTCGGTGCGTCAGGAGCTGAGACACTTAGAGCCTCAGAGTTTGCCGCCTCATCCGGTGCATCAGTCAGTGCCATATATCCTGACCTCTCGCAAGCCGGAAATGGTATCTTCATGCTCATTCACTCGGACTCTCAGGACGCTGAAGACCTCTCGGCAATTCTCCTGGAGAACCCTGAAGTCTTGGCCGCCTCGCCGAACTATACAGTACAGGCCGCCCAAATCCCTAATGACACGTACTATCCTGACTGCTGGGGAATGACGGACATAAACGCCCCCGAAGCATGGGACATCACAACGGGAAGCAGCAGCGTCTATGTTGCTGTGATTGACTCAGGCATCGACGACACCAACCCCGACCTTACCGCTAACGTTGCGACCGAGTACAGCTACAACACAGTGAACCCCGGAGCATCGGCACGTGATGACTACGGACATGGGACTCATGTTGCCGGGACAATCGGCGCAAAGGGCAATAACGGGATAGGTGTTGCGGGGGTAAACTGGGACGTGAGCCTAATATCGGTCAAGGCACTCAACAGCAGTGGGAGCGGAACGTTCACGACGGTCATAAACGCCCTGAACTATGTAGTGAGCCTCATCAATCAGGGAGTGAACATCAAGGCAGTAAATATGTCCCTTGAGACTTATATCGACATGACCCCGACACATGACAACTGCGTGAAACAGCCATTATGGAGGGCATTCAAGGCACTGGACGACACGAACAAGGCCGTAATAGTTGTAGCGGCAGGAAACCACAGCCAGATAATCGGCCAGCCAAGCACAGGCTACCATGACAGCACGGTGAACAGGTCAGGGCTTTACGTCTATCCTCCGTCATTTCCGGGGCTCTATAACATGATTTCGGTCTCTGCACTTTCACGGCTTGGGACGACTGCCTACTACAGCAACACGGGGGCGGACATATCAGCACCGGGCGGAATGCTCTCCTCACTTCTCGACAGCGCGGGGATAATCAGCACATGGCTTCAGAGCGCAACCCAGTACATCGAGTCCGATGGTGTCAGCCTGAGATCCATTCAGGGGACATCAATGGCAGCACCACACATTGCCGGGGCGGCGGCACTGATAGCGTCATATGCTCCCGGACTGACTGCCTACCAGCTAAAACAGGTGATACTATCGGGCAGCAATTCCTCCAGTTCGTCCGTGAACGCAAGCTCCGGGGGAGTCCTCGACATAAGGGCGGCAATGGACTACCAGGCTGCCAGCGGAAGCACTATTCCGGCTCAAGGCACTGAATGGGCAGACTATGACGACTACAAATCATACGAGGCTGACGAGTCAATGAACTATGGTGGCGGCGGTGGAGGCAGTGGCTGTGATGGCTTGACGGTAGGATTTTGGGGAGTGCTTGTTGCGGCCATGCTTGCAAGAAAAAGAATGAGCTGGTAGAATATCTCACTGTTAGTTTTGACGTTGCCGGTGTGGCTCAGAGGTAGAGCAGCGCACTCGTAATGCGCAGGTCAACAGTTCGAATCTGTTCACCGGCTCCATGATACAGAGAACAGCAAGCCCGTCTGAAACATGGCGGGTTTTTTCGTAACCTCATGTTCCTAGAATAAGCTCACAAAAAAACAGGCCTCGCATTTCTACGAGACCTGCCCGGAAATTCTCAGACTTCTATTATTCCTCGTCCATTCCGTCCTGGTAGAACTCCCCAAAGAGCTCCTTAAGGCTCGGCATATCCTCAGGTATCGGACGCGCTACCCATGTCGTGTTCATGTAGTGCTTCAGGGTGATGTTCTCGCTGACGATGTTACCGCCCCATGTTCCGCAACCCATTGAGTTCGTGGGAGGCATTCCGTTTGTAGCACTTCCTGCGTTGCCCCTGTTGTTCGGCTGGCGGATCATGCAGCGTGAGACGGGTGCGCACATTCCCAGACGATGGATGTGGTCGTCGTCGAACGAGTAGAGGCCGCATGAATGTCCTTTGCCGCCCGCCTTGTCGAATATCTCCTGCATGATGTCGAGTGCTGTCTGGAACTCCCCGCCATACTTGAAGAGCGTCAGGAGGGTCGTCAACTTCTCGGTGCTGAAGAAATGCTGCTTGCCGATGCACTTCTTGATGTCCTCGGCTGTCCTGATGGTGAAGCCTTCCTTCTGGCCGTTGTTCGGTACCGCGATGAACTTGCGGTCTGCAGGAATCTCGAACCCTGCTGCCTTTGCGAGTGCCTGTGCTGAGATTGCGACAGTGTCAGGAAGCCTGTGGCCTGTCTCGTCCCACATTACCTTCTTGATTGCCTCGGCCTGCTCCCATGTCGGAATGTATGCCCCTTCCTTCACGAGACCCTCGACGAAATCATCATAGACATCCTCATGCACTACAAGGTTGCCGTCGCATGAACAGCCTGAACCGAAGTCTGAGCACTTGGAGATGCGGGTATTCGTTGCCGCCTCATATGCGCGCTCTTTCGTGTTGGCGGTGTTGTCGACGATTACCGTTGAGTTCCCTGCACCTGAACCATAAGCCGGAACACCCGATGAGTATGCTGACCTGACCATAGGACGGCCGCCGGTCGCGATGACGAGGTCAACCCTCTTCATGAGCTCCTGAGTCAGTGTGATGCTGGGCTCCTCGATGACCTGGATTATGTCTGCAGGTGCACCTTCACGGACAAGGACATCACGGATGAGGTTGACGGTCTTGCAGGTTGTCTTCTTCGCTCTGGGATGGGGCGAGCAGATGAGAACGTCGCGGGCTTTCACGGCGTAGATTGCCTGGCCTGCCGGTGTAACGCAGGGGTTGGTCGTGGGAACGAGGGTTGCGATTACTCCCACAGGCTTGGCGTACTTCACGAGGCCCTTCTCCGGGATCTCCTCGATGATTCCCACGCTCTTCTGACGGAGGCAGTCCCTCAGTATCAGCTTGAGCTTGTTCCTCTTGTTGCGCTTCGTTACCTTGTCGCCGAGTCTGGTCTCGTCAACTGCTTCGTCGCAGATGGGGCCCCAAACCTTGAGGGGGTAGATTGCCGCACAGATTGCACGGGCGAGACGGTCAACGCGTTCCTGATCATACGTTGCGATAACTTCAGCCGCTACTTTGGCCTTCGCTACCATTTCTTCAATCATTGCGATCTCTTCGGGTGTTACTTCATGATGTGCCATTGTAGATATATTTCCTCCTTACTGTGTTTACTTCGTGATGTGTGATTTTGCGTGACTCGGCGGTATGTACTTGCCGTTAGCGTCCTTCTTTACGAGCTTGCCTTCCTTGACCAAGTCGCCGGGGGTGTAGATGTCGTTGATGTTCCAGCAGCCAGGTGTAGGAACTGCAATGTTCTCCATGATTGCCTCAACAAGGAACGGTTTTCCTGCCTTGTTGGCCTCTACTGCCTTCTTGAGTGCAGGGCCTAACTCGTCAGCTGAGTTCACGCGGATTGACTCCACTCCATAACCCTCTGCAACTTTCGCCCAGTTCGGTGAATAGGGCTGATTGTCGGGCGTGTGGAATGTCGTCCCGTACTTGGTCTTGTAGTTCGCGTTCTCAAGTCCTGCGATTGTCCCGAATGCCATGTTGTTCATGACTACCCACGTGCACGCAATGCCCTCTTCAACTGCTGTAGCCATGCAGGTAGGGTTGACACCGAATCCGCCGTCGCCGATTAGAGCGATGCATATCTTGTCGGGAGCTGCCTTCTTGCCGCCGAGAACTGCCGACGCACCGAAGCCCATTGTCGCGAGACCTGAAGAGTGGTGAACTGTTCCGGGTATCGTGATGTCGTACTGCTGTGCTACACCGTTCTTGTTCCAGCCAACGTCCGTAAAGATGAGCGCGTCTTCAGGAAGTGCACCCTTGAGCTCCTTCAGGATTCTCTGCGGGGTCATCGGGAAGCGTCCGTCATTGGAGATTGCAACGTTGGAGGCCTTGAAGTCAGCCTTTGCCTTCGCGATCTTCTCACGGAGTCCTGCGCGCTTGATGCCTTCGGGCTTGATGGCCTTTGCCGCGTCAAGTATCTGTGCAAGTGCGAGCTTGAGGTCTGCAACCGCTCCGATCTCTACGGGGTAGTTCCTGCCGATTTCTGTCGGGTCAATGTCGATCTGGAGGAACTTCGTGGTTGCGGGGTCAAACGTTACGCCCTGATACCAGCTTGAGGAGTCAGCCTCAGCGAAACGTGTACCGAGTGCAAGAATGACATCTGCACCAAGCGTGAACTCGTGGGTGTGAGCAAGTCCCCAGAACCCTGTCTGCCCAATCATGAGGGGGTGAAGGTCGCTGACACAGCCCTGACCCATAAGCGTGCGGGAAATAGGAATGTCGAGGAACTCAGCGAGTGCCGCAAGCTCCTTCGAGGCCTGAGCGAGGAGAACACCACCGCCAGCATGGATAACGGGAGCTTTTGCCTCAATGAGACGTTTGGCGATTGCCTTTGCGCATTCGGGATCAAGAGCGGGCTTCACGGTTATGTGGCTGTCCTGATATGTGCGTGCGAAGAGGTCTTCCTCAATTTCGCGGCTCCAGATGTCCATCGGCATATCGATAAGGACGGGGCCGGGCCTTCCTGACTCTGCAAGCCTGAATGCCTTGTCGAGAATGTCAGGGAGTGCTTCAGGGTCGTCAACCCTCCAGCAGCGTTTGCAGACGGGCTCAAGCATCCTGTACTGTGTTGCGTCGCCATGCATGTTGACTTCCTGGTGAGGGTGCTTGCCGTAGTAGTAGCTCGGTACGTCTCCGGCGAATACGACCATCGGGATCGAGTCGAACGCGGCATTTGCGACACCAGTGAGGACGTTGGTGATGCCGGGGCCCAAGTGGCACATTACGACGGATGCCTTGTGCGTAACGCGTGCATAACCGTCAGCGGCTGTTGAGGCGACTGCTTCGTGGCGGTTGGAGATGTAGCGGAGTTTGCCGCCCTTCTGCTGGTTGCGGTTGAGGGCATCGAGCATTCCGATTACTGTATGACCGCAGAGGCCGAAAATGTACCTTACTTCGCGGCGTTCAAGGTAATCAACGATGAGGTCTGCTACGAGTTTTTTGCTCATACGGAAAATATACCTCCTTAAAGTTATGTGATGTCGTGAGTAATGTATAGTGAATTAAATTTTACTGGGTACGGTCATAAGATAATATAAATTCGTGCATTCGTCAATTGAAGATATACTTACCTGACAAATTGAATAAATGTCTTGCTTAATTTTGCGGTACATTTATTGATAGAGTGATATTAATCTGTCGCAAAATTGAAGGAGGTTGTTGTATGGTGGGGCGGCCAAAGTATATGTCGCTTTACGCTGACGAAGAGACTCAAAAGGTATTTGATGAGTTCGTGAAAATCAAGGGAATCAAGAAAACTGAAGCTCTCTCTGAAATGCTGAGAATGTATATGTTATCGCATGATGAGAGGCTTTATGTTGAACTGGAAAAAAAATACTGGGGTATAAGTGATATGTCCAAACAGGAAAGATCTGATACTGAAGGGACAAGAAGCAGCAATGACTATATATTCATCAAGCTCAACATTGGGACTTCTTTAGACGGTGAAAAAATGGACGGGCACAGAGTCATCAAGGCCTATCAGGAGAATGCGACAGCTAACGGACGCGGTTACACGTGGTTTTCTACAGACAGCCTGCGTTACGGAATGGAGAAAGAAAAAGCAGACGAATATAACCGCAGGATTCAGAGCGGCGAAAAAGTAATGATGCTGTTCGCAGTGGCAGACGAGCAGAACGACATTTGCTACACGGCTGAGGTCATGGAGGTTCAAACCTCAAAGAATCAAATGTATTGTCCTGATGATGTTTCGTGTGTGCCTGTTGAGTTTGGCGAAAAGGAATATGCAAGAGTCTGGATAAAAATCAAGGACATCAAGGGAGAAAACAGGTTAAAAGCCGACATGTTCAAAATCATAAGCACGGGAAAAAATTTGAAGGAGGCAATATCAACGCGCTTTCACTTCGGCTATGTGTGCTTGGATGAAGATGCTTTAACAGAAACAGGAATTCAATTCTAAAACTTCGCTGAAAAACGTAAAAACATGGTATTACGTAAAAACATGGTATTATATTAACCATCCAAAAAATTTTTTCACAGAATGGAAGGGATATACCCATGAGGAAAATTTTGTGTGCAGTGTTATGCATTGTGCTCTACTCGGCATGTGCATACGGAGCGGTCTTCACTCCCGGAACTTACGAGGGAACAGGCAAAGGCTACAGTGAGGGCTCACCAGTGAAGGTCAAGGTTACGGTTGACGCGGAGAAGATTACCGCAGTCGAGATTGACGCGCCTGAAGAAGTCCCGTTCGGTGTCCAGAATTTCGAGACATACATCAAGGCACTAATCGGCAGGACTGACGGGAACATCGACGCAGTGAGCAACGCCACAATGACCCGCAACGGAATCACTGAGGCGGTCAACAAGGCACTATCAGCCGCACGTGGTGAGGAGACAGCGAGCAATGACCCGCCCAAGTTCACGCCCGGTGAATACACTGGGGAGGCTCCCGGCTACAACGGCCCTGTGCATGTCCGCGCAAGGTTCACGGACGACAAGATGACCGAGCTTGAGGTTACTTCTCACGTTGAGACCGCACATGTAGGTGATATAGCGTTCGAGATTATGATCCCTGAGATGCTTGAGGCTAACGGCTCAGGGGTTGACGCAGTATCAGGAGCTACGTTCTCGACACGTGCCCTACGTAACGCCGTGAACATGGCCGCAGAGAAGGCAGGCTGCACGAACATGGAGGCCTTCAAGTCCGCGAAGGTTGAGCACAAACTAGGCAAGCCCGAAACCTACACGTATGATGTCGTCATAGTCGGTGCAGGTGGCGCGGGAGTTGCGGCAGGAGCTCAGGCGGCACAGGACGGAAATACCGTGCTCATCATCGAGAAGAACGCTGAGGCAGGCGGCAATACCCTCGTATCAGGCGGGCAGTATCAGTCAGTCATGCCCTATCTCGTCTGGGACCCGAAGAACCCTGACGCTGAGACGGGAATTTATGCGTTCAATGGCCAGTCTTACCCGAAGGTCAAGAGCGTACAGGGCTGCATCAATGAGCTCAAGATGATTCTGAACTGGAACGAAGCCCCGTTCGATGCCAGTTACTATGAGACTCATGAATACGTTGCGGGGGATGCGGCGGAACTCTCGAAGCATGGCGTTCACGCTGAATACCTGCCCATCCTCAAGGCACTCAAGGAAGAGATCAAGGCATATCTTGATTGGGCACAGCCTAAACTTGACGCAGGAACACCAGAGAACCAGCTTGCCCTGTTCTCGACGCTCAACCTCCACATCTTCCAGACATATTACGGAGGCTTGAGGCAGAGCGCGGACAAGAAGCAGTGGATTTATGGCAACGTCAACCTAGTCAGCCAGTTCATCAGAGACGCTCAGGGTCTCAAGGAATGGCTTGAAGCTATGGGCTCAACCTTCCACGAAGACACACAGCAGACGCTAATCGGCGCACTCTGGTATCGTGAGAATGAGTTTATCGGTGCGGAAGTTGACACAGACGGCGACGGAAAACCTGAGAGCTATCCCGGACGCTGGGGAACATACTTTGTTGCTCCTATTACGGCCATGCTCAAGGCCAATGACGCAAACCGTATCATGCTGAGGACGGCAGTAACTGAGCTCATCAAGGACGGCGGGAGAATCGTAGGGGTTAAGGCAAAACGCTATGACGGTACTGAAATCACAGCATATGCCGCAAAGGGAGTAATCCTCGCGACGGGAGGATATGCCGCGAACTTGAAGGAAGTTGTGGCGGAAAATATCTACTGGTCTCCTGAATATGTCTCGCTCTCAACGAAGACCACCAACCGCTCATCACTTCAGGGCGACGGTGTGGCAATGGCACAGGCCGCAGGAGGGGCAGCTACGGGAATGGGCTTCACACAGATGATGCCTATATCGTGGATCGACAACGGTAATCTTGCGTTCGGTGGCGGGAACTATGCCTGCTGGATTTCCCCTATAACTGGACACAGGTTCGTTGACGAGGGCTCAGAGCGTGATGTTCTGTCGCTTGCTGAGTTCAGGAACGGAATGGACTACAAGGGCAGCAAGGGAGTGTTCCTTGAGTTCTACAACGCTGAACAGAAGATGCCTGCACCTACACAGCTCCCTGAGACAGGCGACTATCCCGGACGCTACTACAGGCGGAAGATCTCGGAGCTTGGGCCGTTGTTCGCAGAGCTCGGAGTGAAGGCAGACCCGAAGGTAGTCGAGGAGACAATCAGGGCATACGACAAGGCAGTAATCAGCGGCGGTGAATTTCCTGACGTTGGGAAGGCCATAGCCTCGCGCCCGGTCGGGAACATTCAGAGGAACGCTGACGGCAGCTATAACCCTGAGACCTACGACCTCGACAACACAGTAATGACGATAAGGCTTCTTGCACCCAGCACACACCACACGATGGGTGGAGTTGTCGTCGATGAGGGAAGGCACGTGCTCACACCGAACGGCAGGATAATTCCGGGGCTCTACGCGGCTGGTGAGGTTACCGGCGGCATTCACGGAGGGAACAGGCTCGGAGGCAACGCGATAACCGAAATATTCGTGTCGGGACGTGTTGCGGCTCAGACATTGAACGCTGAAAACCAGTAAGGATATTTCAGAAGTCCCCCGGTTGATGCATGGCCGGGGGATTTTTTGTGCCTTTGTGTCTTGTGTAAAGTTATCCGCCGTAGGTCAGCTTAACGATTGCCGTAGTAACAGGCGGGCAGAACGTCAATAACAGCAACAGGAACACTAACAGCAGGTAGAACGGTACAGCTTCCTTCATGAACGTCTTGGTCTTGCACCCGGTAACCGAGCACGTAACGAACATTAACGTACCCATAGGAGGGGACAAAGCACCGATTGCGTTGTTGAAGATGTAGATCATCGCAAACTGTATCTCGTCTATCCCGTACTGCCTCGCTATCGGAGCAAGCAGTGGAACAAGCACAATCATCGTAGCATTCCCCTCAATGAACATTCCCACGATGAGCACAAAGATATTCACGGCAATAAGAAACGCGTACTTGTTCGGACATATCGACACTATGAACTCCGTCAACTGCTGAGGGATTCTCTCCTTCGTCAGCACCCACGAGAACACTGAGGCCGCCGATACTATGAGCATTATTCCGCCGGTTGTGCAGACTGTCTCCTTGCAGGCCTGGATGATGCCCTTGATGCTCAGCTCACGGTAAATCAGCCCAAGAATTATCGCGTAGAGTATCGCTATTGCTCCCGCCTCTGTCGCTGTGAACACTCCGAGACGTATTCCCCCGATTATGATTATGGGAAGGCACAAAGGCAGCAGTGCCGGGCGTAAATGACCCCAAAACTCCGGCCATGTCAATTTTGTCTTGCGTATGGGGAGATAGCCGCGACGCTTGGAGATTACGTGAACGAGCACCATCATTGCGATACACAGCGAGCCTCCTACGGTGATGCCTGACATGAAGAGCTTTCCGATTGAGACATCAGCTATGCACCCGTAAAGTATCATGGCAATTCCCGGCGGGATTAGCGGGGTAATCATGGCCGAAGCAGCAGTTACGACAGAGCTGAACTCCTTGCTGAAGCCCTGACGCTCCATCTCAGGCACAAGCATTTTCGCCTCCATCGCCGCATCAGCAAGGTTAGAGCCCGACAACCCGCCCATCAATGTGGACAGAAGGACGTTGACCTGCGCGAGTCCTCCGGGCATTCTTCCGGTTATGGCAGAACAGAAATTCATGATTCGGTTGGTTACTCCCGAATAGTTCATGAACGTTCCGGCACAGACAAAGAACGGTATAGCCAGCAATGAGGGGTTTTCCGTGCCGATTACCGAACGCTGCCCGAATATTATCTGGTTTATGCCGGGGTTGAAGAGGAAGTATATTAGCGAGCCTCCGAATACTGAGATGAACACCGGGACTTTCAGGAAGAGCAGTACCAGCATCATAACGGCTGAGATTCCGAGAACTGTATTTGTGCCCCATGACCTGCCCACGTCCTCAAGGAAGGGCTTTACCCACTGTATATTTACCCCGACAAGTAGGACAGCAGCCGCAAGAATGGCGAACACCCACGATACTTTGAGCCACCTCAAGAGGACGACAAGCACGAGAGCTCCGACGATGCTTAGAGTGAGGGCGTTAATCATTCTTCATCACCTGAACTTTCGGGAATCTCAATGCTCTTCACGAAGAGGGGGGCATATTTCGAGACAAAGTAGCTCACTATCATCAGCCCGCAGCCATAGGGAGCAACGCCGTAAATGTACGTGTAGGGTATCCGCAAAATCGGTGTCGGCCTCCCTGAACGCCCGAAGACCTGCGCAACATATGCTTGGGACTTCACGAGAAGGAACACCAGGACGAACAGCACGATAACATCAATAACGTAGCCCATGAACTTCCGGGCATTCTCCGGGAGAGCGTCAACGAGCATCTCAATGGCTACGTGGCTTCCTGACCTGAACGCCGCGCTTGCACCCATGTAGACCATCCAGACCTGGCAGAACGCCGAGACTTCCTCCTGCCACAAGATGGGATCCTTCATGACGTAACGCTTGAAGACCCCTGCGCTGGTTACGAGGGTCAGAACTACAAGTGCAATCATGGCTATAATGAGGTCAATGTTGCAGATGAGCTTGATGAACGGGTTTGCTTTCTTCATTAGGGTATCACCTCCATAAAAATAGGGGAACGAACTTTAACGCCCGCCCCCCTGAAAACTTCCTGACTACTTCATTGCGGCCTTCACGCGCTCATAGAGACCGTCAGACCACTTGAACAACGCTCCCAGCTTGTAGAACTCCTGAGCCTTTTCCCTGAACCCCTCAAGAACTTTCTCATCAGGAACAACGACAGTAACGCCTTCATTCTTCATGAGGCCCAAATAGTAGTCGTTGGCTTTGGCCTGAAGCTCATTGTTGTACACGCCAGCCTCATAGCCGGTCTCAACTAGTGCCTTCTGCTGTTCCTCAGTGAGGCCGTCAAACCACATTGACGAGCAAATCCAGTTCGTGAAGTTCAGGACATGGCCGTCAAGGATGAGGTACTTTGCGACCTCGTGATGCTTCCTGCCGTAGAGGGTGCTCAACGGGTTTTCGCCGCCGTCAATCGTTCCCTGCTGGAGAGCCGTATAGACATCGCCCAGACTCATACCTACAGGAGTAGCTCCGAGAACCTCAAAGCCCTTGGTCTGTATCTGGTTGGTGGGTACGCGGATCTGGAGTCCCTTGAGGTCGTCCACTGTGTTGACCGGCTTGGTCGTGAGGGTATGGCGTTCACCGTAAGCCCAGTTTGCGGCAACGAGCTTTATGCCCATTGCGTTGAGCTTGTCGGTCTGCTCCTTCCACCAGTCGGAACGGATGAGCTTCCAGCATTCCTCCCAGTTCGCGAAGAGGAAGGGCCCGAAGACTATTCCCATGTCAGGCACTCCGTAATCCGCGAAGAATGCCCCGTCTGCCAGCGTCATTACGGGTTCACCCAGGAGCATCTGGTCGATGAGGTCTGTCTTGTTGCCGAGCTGTGAGTCGGGGAATATCTCCATCGTGAGGCCAGTGTTGCGGGCGGCAAGGAGTTCCTGCCACTTGAGGAGAGCCTGCCCTATGGGTTCGCTCATGGAGTTCTCGAAGCCAAGCTGAAGGACTGTCCCGGCCATTGCTGAGGATGCCAGCAGTGCCGTTAATGCGAGTGCGGTAAAAAGTTTCTTCACCGTGAAAACCTCCTGTGAATAAAATTTTTTATTGGGGATTTGAACTTGAAGTATTATAGCAAAGATTGAGCCTGCCCTGTGATAGAATGATGGCAAATTCAAGCGGAAGGAGAAACACTAAACCTTGACACAGGCCGGTAATAACGCTACAATCAAGCCTCAAGCCTCAAGCCTCAAG
>JAFRAH010000031.1 GCA_017405525.1 Synergistaceae bacterium | reverse complement strand
TCAAGTGTCTTCACCTTCAGGCGGCATCATTCATTGGTCTGGGTCATCATCCGGCGGGTCAGTGGCTCAAGGCTGAAGGGTTATGCGGTGATTGCGGCTCTGGGTTGTGTGTGAACTAGGGGGGAAATGGTGGAGCTGAGGAGATTCGAACTCCCGGCCTCGACAATGCGAATGTCGCGCGCTCCCAACTGCGCTACAGCCCCGTTAATGCTGTGATAATCATGAAACGCCGAATATTTTATGCCCGTCTTTCCTTCTTGTCAACGCAAAAGAAAATCCCCCGGCCATGCCAGACCGGGGGACTGCCTTACTCTTTCACTTCCTAGCTGTACTGCCTCTCTACTGCCCCGTGAACTTCCTTGAGCTTGGGTATGTATTCCTGCCTGTAGCGTCCGAAGCATACGTCCATCTGCTCATAGAACGAAACGCTCTCAAGCCCCACGAACCTCTGGGCTATTGCCTCGGTTGTCGGCATGTAGCGTATCTCGCCGTCAAACATCTTCACGACCGTAACGCCGCTGACTCCCTGCTCAAGAAGGATTACTGCCGCTGCTCCTATCTGCTTGCCGAAGTTCACGTCATAGGCCGACGTTGAACCGCTCCTGACTATGTGGCTGGGGATGACCTCGCGGATTTCGGGGATCTCGAAAACTCCGGGAACATACATTTCTGAGGTCTTCATGAACTGCTTGATCTCCGGGTCAGCACGCATCATGTCCTCCAGTGTCTCCTTGACGAAACGACCAGCACCTGCAAGCCTCGGATGCCCGAATGAGTCGGTCTTTGCACCGCCGCCGTCAGAGAACAGATTACCGTCCTCGCCCCTCACTCCCTCAGCTACGACGATTGTGTACGTCCCTGCGTGAACGTCAGAGTTCAGGATTCGCCGGATGTAGTAGTGTTTGAGGTGAGCATACACCGCGTTGAAGTCTACGGGAACTTCAGGGATGAGTATGCAGTCAGCATCTGCCGCAATTCCGCCCCTGAATGCCATATGTCCTGCATAGCGTCCGAACACCTCGATTACCATTATGCGGTTATGTGTCGTGCCGGTGGTCTTGAGGTCGTCCACAATGTTGGCGATCTTGTTGATGGCAGAGTCTCCGCCGACTGAATAGGTCTGAAGGTCAAGGTCCATAGTCTTCGGGGCATGTACGCAAGGTATCCCGTGCTCGGCAAGGTCAACTACAACGCTTCCTGTGTCGTCGCCCCCGGAGATAACCAAGCCGTCAATGTTGTGTTTCCTCAGTCCCATCATGATACGGTCGTACTTGTCGGGGTCGTTGATCTTCGAGATTTTCACGCGGCTGTGTCCTGCGTCGCTCCCGGCAAACTGTGAGGTGATGTGATCCGTGCGTTCCTCGTCAAGTTCAACGAGGTGGTCAAAGTTCACGAGGTTGTAGAGTCCTGCGTAACCATTGGGGATTGTGTAGGTTCTCATTCCGCGCATGAGGGCAGTACGTGCCGCACCCCTGATTACGGCGTTGAGACCTCCGCAGTCTCCTCCTGAAGTGATGATGCCGATGTTCTTCATCTTTCTTTTTTCTTCCACGATAGAAACTCTCCTTTGTGTGAAAAATTTTAGTGAACGTGCGAATAATTATACAGTGAAATACAATTTTTGAGCCCGTCTGTGAGTGTGATAAAATTCACGCATTCCACAAAAAACTAGAACACACAAACCCAAAAAGGAGAAGTGATAGTTATGCGCAGGAAGTATTGTATTTTTTGGGCGGTAATGGCATGTGTGCTCACTATTGCCGGGTATGCATGGGGCGACGTAGCTATTGACGAGGCGAATTTCCCGGATAACGTTGTCCGCGATACTGTCAGGGGATTTGACACAGACAATAACGGGGTGCTTAATGCCGCAGAAATTGCCGAGGCCAAAGAAGTCCACATAGGCGGAAGGTCAGTCTACAACCTGAAGGGTATTGAGTACTTGACGGCACTTGAGGTTCTTCACTGTGAGGATAACCACTTGAGCACGGTTGACGTTAGCAGTAATAGAGCTCTTGTTGATCTTTCATGCTGGAATAACGGAATGACCTCGCTGAATATTAGCGGCTGTACGTCGTTGGATCATCTTAATTGTACCAATAACCAGCTCACCTCAATTAATGTCAGCGGGAACACTTCTTTGCGTTTCCTGTATTTGGACGACAACCCCCTGACCTCGCTTAATGTTACAGGCTGTACGTCCTTGAAGTCCCTGAACTGCGGGAACACTCAGCTGACCTCAATTAATGCCAGTACATGCCCGTCTCTCATGGAGCTTAACTGCTGGGGGAACTCTCAACTGACCTCGATTAACGTTGCAGGTTGTACGTCCTTGATGTACCTAAACTGCGGCGGTGCTCAGCTGACAGCCCTCGATGTGAGCACATGCTCTGCTTTGGCGGAACTGGAATGCAACGATAACCCGCTGGCCACCCTCAACATTAGCGGTTGCACAAAATTAATCCGCCTGAATTGCTGGAACAACAACCTGACGGCACTTGATGCAAGCACCTGCACCTCCCTAATGGATCTGGAATGCAACGACAATAACCAGCTTGCCACGCTCAACGTTAGCGGCTGTACGAAGCTAATCACCCTGAGATGCTGGAATACTAAGCTGACCACTCTTGACGTGAGCACCTGCACCTCCCTAATGGAGCTGACATGCAACGACAACCAGCTAACCACGCTCAACGTCAGCGGATGCACGAACCTAACCAACTTGGGATGCTGGAACAACCAGATAACCGCCCTTGATGTCAGCAAATGCACTGCCTTAAAGGATCTCAATTGCGGCGGAAACCAGATAAGAACGCTCAATCTCAGCAAGTGCACAGCCCTCACTAATCTGGAATGTGGAGGCAACCAGATACAAACGCTTGACCTCAGCAAATGCAGGGCACTAGAGACACTGAACTGCGCCGGTAACCAGCTGAACACGCTTGACCTCAGCAAGTGCACGGCCTTGACGGATCTGGATTGCTCTGGTTCTGGACTGAACAAACTCAACATAAGCGGGTGTGCGGCTTTAAGAAACTTGGACTGTCGGTGGAATCAGCTTACCACGCTTAACGTAAGCAACGCTAACGATTTGGTAACGCTACGCTGCGACGGTAACCAACTGTCAAAACTTAATGTGAGCAACAAGACCGCTCTGAAATTCCTTAGTTGCTGTCATAATAACATGAAGACCCTCAACGTTAGCGGCTGTACCTCACTGATGGGGTTAATCTGCTGGGCAAATGAGCTCACAACCCTCGACGTAAGCACCTGCCATGAGAACATCACCGTAGCTGCCGACCCTGAGCTAAACGTCGTCAAGACCATGGAGATAACGACCTCCTCACTTCCCGACACGACACGGCGCGCAACATACAGCACGAAACTAGCGGCACTTGGCGGGGCAACTCCCTATACGTGGTCAGTCAGCAACGGTTCACTTCCCGACGGCCTGACGCTCAAGGCATCATCTGGGAAAATCACCGGCACAGCGACCAAAGCAGGCACATTCACCTTCACGGTACAGCTCAAGGACAACACCGGCAGGACAGCCACAAAGGACTTCACGCTGAAGGTTACGCAGACGACAGTAAGCGGCACAATCCCGGCAACAACGACACGGAGGGACTCATACACTGGAACGCCTCAAGCTAGCGGTGGAAAGAGCCCATATACTTGGTCGGTCTCATCCGGAAAACTTCCTGACGGCCTGAAGCTGAACTCATCGAACGGAAAAATCACCGGCTCACCCACAAAAGCAGGTACTTTCACGTTCACCATCAAGGCCAAAGACGCAAATGGTGCGGCAGGGACTAAAGCCTACACCATCAAGGTAACTCAGACGAAAGTATCAGGGACAATCCCGGCAACTATAACCCGCAAAGCCTCGTGCTCATGGACACCGAAAGCCTCAAACGGAGCAAGCCCCTATACGTGGTCGGTCTCATCCGGGAAACTTCCTGACGGCCTCACACTGAACGCATCAACCGGGGCAATCACCGGCTCGCCCACAAAGGCAGGTACTTTCACGTTCACACTAAAGGCCAAAGACAGCAACGGCGCAGCAGGGACTAAAGCCTACACCGTAACGGTAACTCAGACGACAGTAACAGGTACAATCCCGGCAACAGGGACAGTAGGAAGCTCCTTCACGTTCAGCCCGAAGGCATCAGGTGGTGAAGCACCCTATACGTGGAGCGTGAGCAGCGGGAAAATTCCGAACGGCCTCACACTCAACACATCGACCGGGAAAATTACCGGGACGTTCACGAAGTCAGGCACATTCACGTTCACCCTCAAGGCAAAAGACTCTAACGGAGCGGCCGGCACAAAGAACTACACCGTCAAGGTAACCGCCACGTCATCAGCGAAGCCGTTACAGCCTGACACTTCCGGGGACATGCCCGCTGAACTCACGGCAGGACTCCCTCAAGTTCAGGACATTCCCGGAGTTCCTGGCGGCATCCCCGAAACGGACGGAACAGGAAAGGCGGTACTTCCTGCATCGCTGGGCGTAAAGAGTGATGACGTTCTCGGCTCAGGTGAAGGACAGGAAAGCGACCTAATCACCGTCAAGGCAGGTAAGACACTAACCTTCATCTTGGGCAAGTGGAGCGTTGAGGTCTCAGGCGTTACAGTCTGGATTGACGACAAGCCCGCTGAAGGTATCACGATCTCAGATGATGGGACATTCACCCTCAAGGCTGAGCTCGTAACTGGAGACTTCAAGGTCTGCGTAAAGGCAACGCATAACGGCTCAGAGCTTGAATCCGGGACACTCTACATTATCGCCGAATAGTCAGCACAGTATCATTAGCCCTCTGGTCTTCATGGCCGGGGGGTAATTTTTTTCCGCGTGGTAAGATATTCCCTAATCCCCAACTTGAAGGAGCAAGACATGCCCGCAATAAAAGCACTCCCTGAAAATGTATGGTCAAGAATAGCCGCCGGTGAAGTTGTCGAACGTCCAGCCTCAGCGGTCAAGGAACTCGTCGAGAACTCACTAGATGCCGGGGCAAAACGAATAACCGCCCGCCTCAATGATGGAGGAAGGCTCAGGATAACAATCGAGGATGACGGTTCAGGAATTGCATTCGAGGAGCTCCCTCTTGCCCTCATGTACCACGCAACAAGCAAGCTCGCCGAAATCTCAGACCTTGAGAGCATTCTTACTCTGGGCTACAGGGGTGAGGCATTGGCCAGTCTTGTGGCTGTTGCAGACGTAGAGATACGGAGCAGGCAGGAAGGCGATGAATCCGGCGGCATCATACGAACACATGACGGCAGGATCACCGAGCACGTCCGGGCAAACTGCGCACAAGGTACGAGGGTTCAGGTCAGCAATCTCTTTTCCGGGCTCCCGGCACGGCGTAAGTTCCTCAAGAGCGCATCAGGTGAGCTCAGGAGGGCGGCGGTCTTCCTACGTGAATACGCTGTGTGCAGGCCAGATGTCTCGTTCACGCTTGAGCATGACGGAAAGGTGATATTCAGCACTGACGGTTCAGGCGACAAAAGGCGGGTACTCTCCAGAATTTGGCCTGAAGGTGCGGAAATTCAGACCGTCAAGATTCAGGCAGGTCATCTTGAGCTTGAATGCTGGTTCCAGTCTAGGGCAGGAATATCCGGGCGTGGCGATGTTATGGCGTTCGTGAACGGCAGGGCGGTTAATGACAGTGTGATAAAGTCTGCAGTTGCTACGGCGGCAAGGGAGCTTGCTGGAAACTGGGCACTGTTCTTCACGCTTGAGCCCTCACTAGTTGATGTGAACATTCACCCGGCAAAATCAGAGGTCAGGTTCAGGTATCCCGATGAGATTTACGCGTCCCTTCACAATGCCGTGAAGAGCCTCGGAAGCCCCATGCCAATGCCCGAAGCACCCAAAGAGCCCGCAAGAATACACCCCTCCAAGCCGTCAGGGTCAGGCAGAATTTCCCGGCCAGGCTGGAACTTCCGCGACAACCCCGCAACTTCAACCGGCCATATCCCGCCGAGACAGATTGAAATTTTCCCGGCCATTGAGCCCGAAGAGAGGGAAGCCGTGAACTTCATGGGTCAGAACTCAGGAGGCTACCTCGTCTATGACACTGCTGAAGGTATAACGTTGGTTGACCCACACGCTGCACATGAACGCGTCAACTACGAGCGCATAAAGTCGAACGCCGAAACCTCCCGGAACGTCCAGAAGCTGCTAGTTCCTGTGATACTTCACCCTACGCTTGCACTTGAGGCTCACGAGTTCGAGCCTGCCCTGAAAGATTCAGGCTTTGAGTTCGCTGACACACCTTCAGGCGTTGAGCTCAGGGCTGTACCGTCAATAGGAAGCATTGAGTTTGAGCCCGAAGCACTTTTGCGGGCATCACTGCGGGCACTGAAGAATAACCATGACGGCGACACGAGAAATATTTTGTGGCGGACGTGGGCAACTATGGCGTGCAAGGCATCTGTGAAGCTCACAACGAGAATAACCAGAGACGAGGCATTATCACTTTGGCACGAACTGAAGGAGTGTGAACAGCCTTATGTATGTCCTCATGGAAGACCTACGATGATTGAGCTGAAGAACGAAGACTTGCTTAAACGTTTTGGCCGCGAATAAAAAAATTCCCCCGCCATGTTTCAGCGAGGGAAAACCTCTAACACTATCTTGCTACTTCCAGAGCTCCCATTTCGTCTGGTCAGTGTGAAGAAGATGATGTGCCTTCTCACTTCCGGGTTCTCCCAAGTATTCCTTGTAGCACTGTACGATTGAGGGGTTCTCGTGTGAGAATCTCAGGGTCATTTTCCTGTCCATGTCGAGGAGGATTTTGCCCCTGCTTTCACCGAGCTCCTGACCCTCATAGATTGGCTGACCACCGCCACCAGCGCAGCCAGTCGGGCAGGCCATGCACTCCACGAAGTCATAGTGAGCCTTGCCGCTCTGAATGTCCTCACAGAGTTTGCGGATGTTCCCCAGACCGTGGGCAACGGCAATCCTGAGTTTCGTCCCGGCAATCTCGAACTCTGTCTCCTTGATGCCGTCATACGCGCGCACATACCTGAACGCATTGGGGTCGGGGTTGCTGCCCGTAACCATCTGGTAGGCCGTCCTTAGTGCCGCCTCCATGACTCCGCCGGTCGTCCCGAATATGTGTCCTGCTCCTGACGCTGTGCCTAGTGGTGCGTCAAACTCTGACTCATCGAGTGCCTTAACGTCAATTCCCTCTGAGCGTATCAGCCTGTCGAGCTCCCTCACTGTGAGGACAACATCAACATCACGAGCCCCTGAGCTGTCCATGCACTCAACGTCGCACTCGTACTTCTTGGCGGTGCAGGGCATGAACGAGACGTGGTAGATCTTTTCCGGCTCAACTCCGAGAATCTGAGCGTACCATGACTTTATGATTGCCCCGAACATCTGCTGTGGTGATTTCGCGCTTGAGAGCTGAGGCACTAAGTCAGGGAACTCCATCTTGATGAACCTGACCCATCCAGGACAGCATGACGTGAACATCGGGAACTTCTCGTTCTTTGCGTTCTTGAGCTTGCCAACAAACTCGCTAGCCTCCTCCATGATGGTCAAGTCAGCCGAAAAGTCTGTGTCAAACACATAGTTGAACCCGACCGCCCTCAACGCTGAGGCCAGACGGTTAGCACTTGCCTCGTCATGAGTCAGGCCGAGCTGTTCACCCCATGAAGTCCTTACTGCCGGAGCAACTGACGCAATCATGATCTTGTCGCCCGCCGCAAACGCATCACGTACCTTCTGTGTGTCATCACGCTCAACGAGAGCACCGACCGGGCAATGAGTGATACACTGACCGCAGACCGTGCAGTCAACTTTGGTGATGTCCTCGCCGCCCGTAACTCCTACCGTTGTGCGTGAACCTGACTTCGCGATGTCCCAGACGTGCATCTGCTGGACCTTGTCGCAAATCTGGACGCACCTCATGCACTTAATGCACTTGTCATCATTGCGGATTAACGGGAAATCGCTGTTCCAGTTGAACGCGGCTATGTCCTTGTGGTAGGGGAAAGTGTTAATGCCCAAGTCATTGGCTGTAGTCTGGAGCTCACAGTTGCCGGAACGTACACATTCGGCGCATCTCGCATTGTGCTGTGAGAGTATCAGCTCAACGTTGATCCTCCTAGCCTGACGTGCTTTAGGGCTGTTCGTGAGAATCTTCATGCCTTCCTGAACGTAGGTGTTGCATGACGATACGAGCCTGTCCTGCCCCTCAATCTCGACAACGCAGACACGGCAAGCCCCTATCTCGTTTACTTTCTTCAGGTAGCAGAGGTGCGGAATGGTTATGTGGTTGAGCTTTGCGGCTTCAAGTATCGTTGTGTTTTCGGGAACCTGTACTGCTTTTCCGTTTATTGTCGCGTTTACCATTTTACTTCACGCCCCTCCCTGAATTTTCCGAAGCCGTAGTAGTCGCATCTCAGGCACCTGTTGCTTTCCTGCTCCATCTCTTCCTGAGTCATTCCCTTTTCGACGAGCTCGAAGTCATGAATACGCTGGTCTATCGGACGTTCACGCATCTTCACGCGCCCGCAGGCAGGCCTGTTGTGTGGAACGGGGTCAGGTATCTCTACAGGCAGGGTGATGGGGTGATGGTAGCCCAGGTACTCGTAGATGTTGGCCGCCGCAACTTTTCCCGCCGCAATCGCACGGATCACTGTAGCAGGCCCTGAAACGCAGTCGCCGCCGGAAAATACTCCGTCCATCTTCTCGCCCTTGACCTGCTCGCTGTCGAACGCCTCAATGCATCCCCACTTCACGGCAATTCCTGACTGCTCGAAGTTGTAGCTGTCGATGCCCTGGCCGATTGCCACGACGATAATATCTGCCTCAAGACGTATGGGCTCAGCTGATGCATCTTTGGGTGCGGGACGGCCTCCCTTGATGTTGGAGATCATCTGCTGTTTCACCCAGAGTGCTTTTGCTTTCCCGTCCTCAACTTCAACCTTGAGCGGTGCGGCAAGTTCGAGAATCTCGCAGCCCTCGACTTCTGTGGCCTCGACTTCCTCAGCCAGAGCCGTCATGTCATCCTTGCGCCTTCTGTAGGCCAGGGTAACCTTGTCAGCGTTGAGCCTCAGTGATGACCTTGCGCAGTCCATAGCGACATTACCGCCGCCGACAACTACGACCTTCTTGCCCTTGAAGTCAGGGAAGTCCTCATCACCTATGCGACGCAACAACGCCACTGCTGACATTACGCCCTCAGCATCCTCGCCGGGAATCTTGAGGGTCTTGTCCGTGTGTGCACCGATGGCAATATATACAGCGTCAAACTCTTCACGAAGCTTTGAGAGCGGGAAGTCTTTTCCTCCTACTGATACCTCCCTGTGAACCTTGATGTCCCCGGCAGTGAGGAGGGTCTCTATCTCGTTGTGTAGAACTTCACGGGGAAGCCTGTATGACGGGATGCCATAACGCAACATTCCGCCAAGGTGCTTGCGCTGCTCGAATATCTCGACACTGTGCCCCATCATTCCGAGATAGTACGCGGCACTTATTCCGCTGGGCCCTCCACCTATTACGGCAACCTTCTTCCCTGTTGCAGGAGCAGGTTTCTCACCATCACGGTAGACGGGAACATGACCGGCGTTGTCGATTGCGTAGAGCTTGAGCCCCCTGATGTTGATTGCATCGTCAACCATGCGGCGGCGGCACTTGTTCTCGCAGGGATGCTCACAGACCATAGCGCAGACCGAAGGGAACGGGTTATCTTTGCGGATGAGCCTCACAGCGTCGGCATAACGTCCGGCGTTCACGAGAGCGATATAGCCCGGAATGTCGACATGTGCGGGGCATAACGTTACGCACGGAACGGCACGGAAGCCCTCGGAGGTGCACTGATGACCCTTAGCGTGTGCAACGTAGTCATCACGGAAGCCCTTAACGCCCTTCAAGACCATGTTAGCGGCCTCGTAACCTATTGCGCAGTCGGCAGAGGTTGAGATTGTCTCGGCTGTCTTCTCGATGGTCTCAACTGTCTTCATGTCCCCCTTGCCGTCAATGAGGTCATCAATGAGGCGTTCGAGCTGTGGAAGACCAACGCGGCAGGGTACACACTTCCCGCAGGTCTGGGCTGAACAAACCTTGAGGTAGCTGCTGGCAACGTCAAGCGGACAGAGATCAGGAGGAGCCCCGGTAATGCGCCGTTCAAGATCCTTGTGAAGGGACTCTACAGCGGCCTGAGCTTTTGTCTCATTCATAATACTAAGGCGACTCAAAATAGATTCACTCCCTCGTTTTTATTGGCGAAAAAAATTTTTACCCCTTGGATGAGATACAATTATACTATGAAGAATGCTTTTGCAGTGCAAGTTTACGGCCTGATGTATCCCCACTTGTTCTCGACTTTCACGGCGGCAAGTCCCTCGCTGAATGTCCTTGCGTCCTCGTACTGTGCGGCAATTTCCCATTCACCCCGAACGTTCACATACCCCCAGCGTGTATCAGCGGCAACAGGTGCAAGCGCATCCCCGAAATTCCCGGCGTTGTTGTAGCGGGCAGGTATTGCGGCGTTGTTCCAGTGCCCAATGAACCCCCAGCCCCTATAGGTCGTCCTCTTCCTCACGGGTGCGACACCGTAGGCGAAATCTCCTGCCTCAGTGTACTGCGGGCGGATTGCGTACTTCCCTTCCTTGTTGATGTAGCCCCAGAGTCCCCGGATGTAGACTGCCGCCAAGCCCTCGTGAAATTCCCCGGCACGCGTGAACTTCGGCTCGATTACCCAGCGTCCCCTCATGTCGATATATCCCCAGAGGCCATTTTTCCGGGCGGGTGCAAGACCTTCTGCGAACTTCCCGGCTCTCTCGAATGACGGAACAACAAGGTAGTTCCCCATCAGGTCAATATATCCCCATTGCCCGGCAACTTGTACTGCGGCCATGCCCTGAGAGAATGGCAGCCCGTTCGTGAAGAAACGTTCAGTGCGCTCGTCAGTATCAGGATCAACACGGACGAATGCAGGCTGTCCCTCAGTGTCGATGTAGTGATCCCCAACGAACGCGAAACCCTCCGAGAAATCCCCGGCTTCCGGCACTCTGTGAATGAACGGCACGGCGATGCGTCCGAGATAGTCGATGTACCCCCAGCGGTCATTTGACTTCACGGCGGCTAATCCCTCGTGGAAGTCGCGGGCTTCCTGGAACGTCGGAGGTACAACGAACACTGCAGGGCGTGTGTATGCGGCGAATGATGCGGTGCAGGAGGTCAGCAGGGCAATCACTGCCACAGCAACGGCGTAAATTCCTCGCTTCATGGCCGTCATGCTCCCTGTTCCTGCGGCTGTCGTCTCTGGGCTTTTCGGCGTTCGAGCTCGTCGAGTATGGCCTTCCTTAGCCTCACTGACTGCGGGGTAACCTCAACGAGCTCATCTGTCTCAATCCACTCCATAGCCTTTTCGAGGGACATTCTGCGGGGAACGTCAAGTTTCGTTGTGAGCTCCTTTGTGGCTGAACGGTGGTTAGTCTGTTGCTTCTTCTTGGTGGGGTTGCAGGGAATATCGCCCGGCCTTGAGCACTCGCCGATAATCATTCCGTTGTAGACCTGCTCAAGCGGGGAAATGAAGAGTACTCCACGGCTCTGCAGGTTCTCCAGCTGGTAGGCCGTAGCTTCTCCCGTGTCCATGCTGACGAGTGAGCCACGGTTGCGCGTGATGAGGTCGCCTGCCCATTCCTTATAGCCGCTGAAACAGTTAGACATTATCCCCAAGCCTCTGGTGTCAGTGAGGAACTCGCCACGGTAGCCTATAAGTCCCCTTGTCGGTATCTCTATCTCAATGCGTAAGAGTCCCCGGTCAGGGTTGTCGATGTTGAGGACTTTGCCCTTCCGCCGCGTCATCTTCTCGAACACTATACCCTGGTACTCTTCGGGAACGTCAATAGTAACCAGCTCGTAGGGCTCGCACTTCACGCCGTCCTTGTACTCGACTATGACTTCAGGCTTCGACACGCAGAACTCCATACCCTCACGCCTCATCTCCTCAATGAGAATGCCGAGCTGTAATTCACCGCGCCCCGAAATCTTCACACCGTCAGGCCGTCCCAAGTCCTCCATCCTGAGCGACACATTAACGTGCATTTCACGTTGCAATCGTGCCTTGAGCTGTCTCAACGTTACTGCCTGACCTTCACGCCCTGCGAATGGCCCGGAGTTCACGAGGAAGAACATAGACACTGTAGGTTCCTCAATGGAGAGAGGTTTTAGTGGGTTGTCGGAGATCTCTTCAGCGCAGAAAGTATCGCCTATGTTGATTTCGTTCGGCCCGGTAATCCACACAATATCTCCCGCACTGACTTCCTCGACTTCAACGCGTTCAAGCCCACGAGTTACCCAGAGCTGAGCTGCCTTTGCGTTTTCCTTGCCGGTAATCTCCCAGTCGTTCCCTGTGTGGTCGTTGGAGTTCCATTTTGTGGAGACCCTCACGAACTGTTCACCCTTTCGGATATGACCCTGAAGGATTTTCCCGCAGCCAATGCGCCCGACGTACTCATTCCATGCCAGAGTACTGACCTGCATAAGGAAGGGCTTATCCGGGTCAACGTCAGGAGCAGGAACGTGGTCGATTATTGCCTGGAACAAGTCATCCATTCCCTCGTGAGGCTTGCTGAGGTCATTGACTGCCCATCCGTTGAGACCTGAGCCATAGAGGACGGGGAAGTCAGCCTGCTCATCACTTGCACCGAGCTCAAAGAACAAGTCAAACGTGAGGTTAAGGGCACGTGTAGGGTCAGCACCTTCACGGTCTACCTTGTTGATGAAGACGAGGGGACGCATTCCGATTGAGAGGGCGTGCTGAAGGACGTAGCGGGTCTGAGGCATTGGGCCTTCGTTCGCGTCGACGATGAGTATAACGCTGTCGACTGTCGACAAGATTCGTTCAACCTCGCCGGAGAAGTCAGCATGTCCGGGAGTGTCTATGATGTTTATGTGGTAACCCTTCCACTCGACTGTGCAGGGCTTGCTTCGTATTGTGATGCCACGTTCACGTTCGAGGGGGTTGGAGTCCATTACGCGCTCGGCTACTTGGGTGTGTGCCGCGAATGTCTGGGCAGCCCTGAAGATTGAGTCAATGAGTGTGGTTTTGCCGTGGTCAATGTGGGCAACTATGGCGAGGTTGCGGATGTTTTTTGCGTTCTGTAATTGCATGGAAAATTTTCAGTCCTGTTGTAATGAATTTTTCACGCAATTTTAGCACATGTTATACTTTTAACCTGTCCTTCAGATCCTCGCAAGCCTTTCTTATGATTTCTGCCATTAACTTACGCCTGAGCATAAGGAACTTGTCATAATTCATATTTTCCCAACCGTGAGGCAATGCGTTTTCATCTTCCATCAACGCTATTTCTTCCTCTGTCATTCCCTCACATATTAAGGGGTAGTACACAGAAGGAGGCTCATCAAAAATCTTCAGGTTATCGTTCCAGTCTATATAGGCGTAATTTGCCATATGGTTAATCTGCGTGTCAGTGAGGCCTTGAGCCTTGAGGTATGCTTTGGGGAAAAGATGATGCTTCTCCAGTGCCTTGCGCGTACCGTCAGAGCCGGGCAAGAACAAAGCAGATGCAGGAAGTTTGCTGTGAGAGAAGAGAGCCTTTGTACCCAGTATGTTTAACGAGGCAACATAAGCATACCAAGAATTATTGCCATAACCCGAAGCCCCAAGACAGTCAGCCCCGGTAAGAGTCGTATTGAAGTAATAGTTCGTAAATTTCTGACTTATTATTGAGAGTATATAGTCTTTATACTCCTGAAACGTTGAGAAACTCTTTATTGCATTAAACAAGGTTTCAGCTGTTGATTCGTTGCGCCAATATGACGACATAAGTATGGCATGGAAAAACCACAATGCTGTTAATTTCCTGTTCTCATTGTTGGATGCATTGAATTTATACTTTGCTGTTAAATACATTGCGTAAGTGTAGAAGATAATACTTTTCACACCTATCATACTATCGACAAGGTAGCCCGCATCCATCATTGCCCTGAAAAATTCATGAAGATTATTTATGTTCATTACTTCAGGCAGCCTTTCTTGCAGGACAGTAAAATTTTTCTGCATGAGTTCCCTGCTTATGACACCGTTATGTTCAAAGTCAGTCCCCCTCAGCAGCCTATATCCGTAACTTATTCTTGACTTGCCGAACGCATAAGCTATGAGCGTGCGTATGACATCTTTAGGCTCTATCTTGATGCCTATACTGTTGTATGAAGTAGTGCCACTAGTGGAGGGAGCCAAAGAATCAGCACAGAGTTTTTCAATATCCCTGCGTCCTTCCTCCCAGTGAACAGACATTAACGTCAAGACAAAGCTATCCTCTGTGAGCTTTACCCCTTGCGAGTTTATTCGCACAAATATTTGCGATACAGCTTCCTCATCTGCATTGGCCTTGATTTTGAAGACAGGGAAACTATATTTCTTGAGGTTGAACACCGCTTCTATATTCTCTGAAATAGTTTCACGTTCGCTGTCTGTGAGAATTTTGCTGTTCTTCTTCCGGGATTCTGCAAGCGTATCGGTAAATTGAAATATAAACTTTGCGGAACTTGTTTTAGCGAACAACTCACTAATATTGTATATCCATTCAGAGCTTTGCCTTGAAGACGCATTCCCAACTTCAAACTTGTTAATCAACGGATTGAACGAGATTATAATTTCGCGTTCTTTGTATTTTGCATCAACAACCCTTTTGCTCTTCATCACAGCGTATAACGATGTCAACCTCTGCTGGCCGTCAATAATTACTTCTCTTGGGGCAGAATAATTTTTCTCATTGATTCCGATCGATTTCTTTTTCTCAAGCATAGGGCAATCCCACAACATGAGGTAGCCTACAGGATACCCTAACAGCATTGAATCAAGGAGGTCGCGTATTTGTGTGTCCTTCCACACGAAAGGCCGCTGCAACTCCGGCAAACCAAGATCACCAGTCTCTATTTTCTCTACAAGCTGATTAACTGTAAAATTCGTGGTGCTGAAAATCTGATCCATCAAAGCAAATCTCTGCTCCCCAAGATAAAATTCAGAGGTAAACCTGAAGTGTATTTTATCACAGCCCAGACTTACCCCTGACCTTCCCAGTTTCTGGAGATATTATGCTACAGGTTCACATTCGGAATAGTAGCAAATCCTTTCGCCAAGTCCTCATCAGTCGGAATATAGTCCGTCATTGTCCCGTTGTTGTACTGCTCATAGGCCACCATGTCGAAATACCCCGTCCCGGTCAGTCCCATTATGATGGTTTTCTCCTCGCCGGTCTCCTTGCACTTCAGAGCCTCGTCAATCGCCACACGAATAGCATGTGAGCTCTCAGGAGCCGGCAAAATCCCCTCAACCCTCGCGAACATTTCGGCGGCCTCGAAAACGCTGGTCTGTTCAACCGCACGAGCCTCCATCAAGCCGTCATGATAGAGCTGTGAGAGTATGCTGCTCATTCCGTGATAGCGCAGTCCTCCCGCATGGTTCGCACTGGGTATGAAGTCATGGCCGAGCGTGTACATCTTCGCCATCGGGCAGACCTTGCCGGTGTCGCAGAAGTCATACGCGAACTTGCCTCGTGTGAAGCTGGGGCAGCTTGCAGGTTCAACCGCTATAATCTGGTAGTCAGCCTCGCCTCTGAGCTTTTCGCCCATGAACGGGGAGATCAGCCCGCCCAAGTTCGAGCCCCCTCCTGCACAGCCGATGATGATGTCGGGTTTTATGCCGTACTTCTCGCACGCCGCCTTAGTCTCAAGACCTATCACTGACTGGTGAAGCAAGACCTGATTGAGGACGCTCCCAAGAACATAGCGGTAACCTTCCGTTGACGTTGCCACCTCGACAGCCTCAGAGATTGCACAGCCGAGTGAGCCGGTCGTTCCGGGATGCTCTGCGTTGATCTTGCGGCCTATGTTCGTGTCCATTGACGGGGATGGGGTAACGCTCGCTCCGTATGTCCTCATGACCTCACGCCTGAAGGGTTTCTGCTCGTACGACACTTTCACCATGTAGACCTTGCACTCCAGCTTGAAGAACGAACAAGCCATAGCCAGAGCCGTACCCCATTGGCCTGCCCCTGTCTCAGTCGTTACGCCCTTGAGGCCCTGAGTCTTCGCGTAATATGCCTGAGCTATTGCCGAGTTCAGTTTGTGGGAGCCTGACGTATTGTTGCCCTCGAACTTGTAGAATATATGCGCCGGTGTCCCCAGTAACTCCTCAAGGTAGACCGCGTGAACAAGAGGTGAAGGCCTGTACATCTTGTAGAAGTTCTGAATCTCGTTGGGTATGCGGATGTAGGGGGTATCGTCGTCAAGTTCCTGGCGTATGAGCTCGTCGCAGAATATCGGCCTCATCTCCTCGAACTTCAGGGGCTTGAGCGTGCCGGGATGAATGAGTGGTGCGGGCTTGGTCTTCATGTCTGCCCTTACGTTGTACCAGGATGATGGTATCTCGCTCTCATCAAGATATATTTTGTAGGGAACGTTTGCTTTGCTCATGAATTTATTTCCTCCTCGTGAACTTCTTGCGGGTCAAATTATAGTTCAGGGAAAAAATTTCGTGTGTAGCATAATTGAGAGGCTTGAAGGAAGTCATCTATATTCTGGCAGCATTCACGGCAGGCATTCTCAAGGGCTCGCGAAAACTCATCAACAACCTTCAGCTTGGGAGCATCCCTGTGAGTGATTATCTCGATGTCGTATTTCTTCTCGATGTTCAGCAGCGGGAACACTAGGAGCTTCTCGCCCTCGTCATTGCTGGACTCCATGAGCTGGTACAGGTGCATATACGGCGCGACTGTGGCATATTTCCCCGTCCTGCAGAGCTTGAGGTGTATCCTGAAGTCGCTTATGCACACGGGCATGTTGAGCTCCAGTCCGTTCCGACGGTAGTACTGCCTCACGCCGAACGTTGTCCTGCTGCCTTCATGGCCGAGTACGAACGGAATATCATGAATCACCTTGAGGTCAACACCTCCCGCAAAGATCCTCAGGCATGACCCGTAGCTCTCATTGCCGGGAAAATACTCTCTAAGCATATTCTCCGGGATAATCAGGTACAGGTTCTCAGTCTGTACTTTCCTGCGCTTGAACATTATGTTTTCCTCAGCCGATACACCTAGGAATATATCGAGTTCCCCCGAAAGCAGCAAAGGCTCAAGGTCTCTTGTGTCAGCAAGAGTAACCTGAAGGTCAGCGTTGGGAGCCTTCTCCCTGAACTTCTCTGCGGCAATGGGAATGAGTATCTCCCCCCGCGTCATCCCAAGCCCTGCCCTCACTGTCCCCTTTATGCCGGCGTTAAGGTCGCTTAGTTCCTTCTGTATTCCCTCGTCGAGTACCTGAAGTCGTGATACATACCTGAGCATTGCTTCACCTTCAGGAGTAAGTGAGAGCTTCGGCTTCCTGTGGAAGAACTTGACCCCGTAGCTGTCTTCGAGCTTCTTTATGTGGTCGCTAAGGCACTGCTGCGTAACGAATGCACGTTCAGCCGCGCGCGAAAAGTTCATCTCTTCCGCCGCAAGCATGAACATCTTGAATCCCGTCATCATGATTTAGACTGCCTCACAAGTTTTTGCTTGTATTATAGCGTTTACTTCACTGTTTCCTATTTGTGAGGGACTGCAATATACTTCATTCATTCCCAATAACAACAACATAATAACGAGAGGGGCAGTAAATCATGAGCGAGTTCAAAGGCAACCACAACCCCGACAACCCGCAGGAGGCTTACTTTGTCGGACTGATGAACGCGTGCGGCTACAGGACGAAGGATCTGCGCAAGCCCATAATAGGCATCGCTAACTCATGGACTGAGGTCAACCCCGGCCATAGGAATTTTGCCGAGCTGGTCAAGTACGTCAAGGAAGGCATCTGGGCTGCCGGAGGAATACCGGGGGAGTTCAACGTTCCTGCACCATGCGACGGGATGGCTCACGGTTTCGGGATGCACTACGTTCTTCCTGAACGCGAGCTCATCGCAGGGAGCATCGAGGCAATGGCCAATGCGCACGAGTTTGACGGAATGGTCTTCATGTGTTCGTGCGACAAGATAGTTCCCGGAATGCTCATTGCGGCGGCGGCACTCAACAAGCCCAGCATCTTCATCACTCCCGGGACAATGATACCCTACGAGTCCCAAGACGGAACTACATACGTTACCCCGGACCTGAAAGAGTCAATCGGCGCAAAGAATGCCGGGAAAATCTCACAGGAGACCTTCACCGGCTATCAGGAGAATATCTGCCACTCATGCGGGACTTGCTCAATGTACGGTACAGCCTGCACAATGGGGGTGTTCTCTGAGGTCATAGGGATGACACCGATAGACAGCACGATAATGCTCTTCAGTTCCGCGGCGAAATACAGGCAGGCCAGGAATGTCGGCGAGCGCATCGTAGAGCTCACGAAGGAGGGGCTCAGGTTCTCGGACATCGTAACGAGGGACAGCCTCATCAACGGCTTGCGTCATGTTGCGGCGACTGGGGGCTCAACTAACGCACAGATACACATCTGCGCACTGGCGAAGGTCATGGGGATAAAGCTCGACATGGGGGACTTTGACGAGATACAGAGGCACGTTCCATGTGTGGCGAAGTTCAAGCCGTCCTCAAAGTACAACCTTTACGACTACTACAAGGCTGGAGGAGTAGGGGCAACCCTCAAGGCAATAAGGCAGTTCCTCAACCTCGACGCTAAATTTGCGACCGGCGGGACAATGGGGAGCTTCCTCGACAGCTACAGTAGGAAGGTGAACCCCGAAGTCATTCACACGGTTGAAGATCCCCTGTACCCTGACGGATGCTATGCAGTGCTCTACGGGAATATTGCTCCCGGCGGCTGCATCGTGAAGAAGTCCGGCGTTGTCCCTGAGATGTTCAGGCACAGAGGCCCGGCAGTGTGCTTCGACTCTGAGGAAGACCTGAGAGACTTCATGACCGGCAGGAAGATTCAGCCCGGCAGTGTCTTGGTCATACGCTACGAAGGCCCCAAAGGCGGTCCCGGAATGCGTGAGCTCTCGATACCTGCGGCAATGCTCGTGGGAATGGGACTGCATACATCGTGCGCAATGGTTACGGACGGGAGGTTTTCCGGCGCAACAAGAGGGCCCTGCATCGGCCATGTAGTGCCAGAAGCGTGGGAAGGCGGGCCAATCGCGGCAGTAAGAGACGGGGACATCATCGAGATAGACATTGACGCGAGGACAATTCACGCTGAGCTCACTGACGAGGAGATAGCTGAGCGAATGAAGACGGTAAAGCGTCCCGACCACCCGGCAAAGGGAGTACTTGCGGCCTACAGGAACATGGTAGAGAGTGCGGATAAAGGCTGCACGTGGATATTCAGGAACTAAAGAAGGCAGAAGTGATATGAGTAACCTTGTGATATTCCTTCTTGGGCTTGCGTTCATGCTTGCCCTGATGATTAAGACTAAGTTCGGGCCCTTCGTGTGTATGCTTATTGCTTCGCTGGTTATAGGCTTGTGCTGCGACTTGGGAACTACCGGGACAATCAACACCATAGTGAACGGATTTGCGGCAACCTGCAAGAGCCTCGGCCTCCTCGTAATCTTCGGGACGATACTGGGGATATACCTTGAGAAGTCGAACGCCTGCCAGAGAATCGTGGCGACAATGCTCAGCTTCACGGGCAAGAAGAAAGCTACCCTGGCGTTATGCCTGACAGGTTACGTTGTGGCAATCCCGGTATTCTGTGATGTTGCACTTGTCCTGTTGTCGCCCATCATCAAGAACGTCGGCAAGCAGAGCGGGAAGAATGCCTGCGTACTCGGAACAGCAACGGCCTGCTCACTCCTCGCAACGAATGCGTTTGTTGCCCCGACACCTGCCCCCCTCGCGATAATAGCCATTCTCGGACTCGGAATAGGAACGTCAATAGCCTGGGGACTTCTTGCGGCGGCTGTCGTTACTGTTGCGGTGTGGCTGTTCTGCGACCTGTACCTTTCGCGGAAGCCTGAGAGTTTCTTCACACGCCTTGATGATGCTGAACAAGATATAGTGATGGTAGGTGAGGAAGCTATGCCCTCGTTCACGCGCTCAATGATACCGATACTCCTTCCCATAGTCCTCATAATGATAGCGTCAATAAGCAACCAGTTCCTTCCCAAAGGCACGGCACTTCATACCCTCCTGACCTTCTTGGGCGACAAGAACATAGCCCTTGCTCTCGGAATTGCGGCAAGTGTGATATGTCTGGGCAAGTATCTTCCAGAGGAGACACGCTACACTCCCATGAGCGATGCCCTGAAGACATCCGGCACAATAGTGTTCATTACGGCGGCGGGCGGTGCATTGTCTGCGATAGTCTCGGCCACAGGTGTCGGCAACACGATAGCTGAGCTCCTCGCGAAATCACCGATACCCGTAATATTGATCCCGTTCCTGATTACAGGGTTCTCGAAGTTTGCGCAGGGCAGTGCGTCAGTTGCAGGGATGCTTGCGGCTGGGTTAGTGCTTCCGCTGTGCAATGCCGGGCTACTGACTCCGCTTGATGCGTTCCTGTCGATTAGTGCAGGTGCGGCACTGGGCTCCCACGTCAACAACAGCTTCACGTGGGTGTTCAGCGAGTTCATGGGCTACGACATAAAGACGACGATGAAGACCTTGTGCGTTGCCCAGAATATCGTCATGGCACTTTCAGGACTTGCGGCGGCATTGCTCATTCACTCGATAGCTTAACGGCACAAGTACATGTATCAGGGGGGCAGCGGCATTACTAGGCTGTTTGCTCCCCTTGTGTTTTTTTGCCGTGAATGTTGCTGAGACACTCTAGGACTTGGCGGCAGAAAGACATTCATCCGGGGGGCTGGGTCAAGTCCTCCTTGATTTTTACACCCCCCGCGTTTTGTGATAGAATTTCGCCTATTCATGCCCTGTTGTATGTTCAGGGCAATTTGCAATTTCACAAAGGAGTCCTGAATTTCACAATGAGAACGGAATTACTGGGGCAGGAAAAAAACATCGTCAAGATAAAGCTCGAAATAGAAGCGGGCGAGTTCACCAAAGCACTCAACAAGACAATCACAGAATTATCACAGCAGGGAAATTTCCCCGGTTTCAGGAAAGGCCATACACCCCGAAGAGTAATAGAGATGCGTTTCGGTCGCGAGGCAATCTACAATGAAGCCATCGAGAAAATCATGAATGACGAACTCCAGCACGTTGTGGATGACTACGAGCTTGACCTCATCGATACACCTTCACTCAACATAACGGAGAAAATAGAGGAAAGTAAGCCCGTAATGTGTGAGCTCACCTTTGAGGTACGTCCCGAAGTTGAGCTGCCCGAAATTGACGGAATGGAGATCGAGAAGGTCGTAACAGAAGTAACTGATGCTGACGTTGACCGCCTGGCCAAGAGGATACAGATACAGCTTTCGGACATCAAGGAGGCTGACAGGCCCATAAAGGACGGCGACCTTGTAGACCTTGAGCTGACGATAAGGACACTCAACCCTGACGGTTCGGAGGAGTCAGAACAGCCCAAGCCTGAGACTACACACGAGAAGATCAACCTTGCTGACGAGACAGTGAGGGCTCAAGTTCGCGAGGCACTTATCGGGAAGTCAAAGGGTGATGAGGTCTCTGCTGAATTTGACGTTGAAGAGGGACATGCTGACCGTTCGCTTGCAGGAAAGCACGTGAGCTACAGGATGAAGATAGAGACAGTATCAGAGTACGTTCTCCCGGAAATCAACGAGGAGTTCTACCGCAACGTTTTCGGCCAAGACACGGACATAAAGGATGATGCCGCGTTCCGTGAGAGGCTCAGGCAGGACATCAAGGGTGAAGTTGACCAGGAAAACCTTTCAGACCTGTATACCCGCGCAGTTGACCTCGTGGCCTCAAAGTCAAACGTTGAGCTCCCTGACAGGTTCATTGCCCGCCAGATTGCCGCATTCCGCCGGGAGGACGAGGAGTGGGCAAAGTCCAACGGTATAGACATGAATACAGCTTTCGGCGTGAATACTGAGGAAGGCCGCAAGGGTTATGAGGCACTCCTGAAGACCCGCGCAGAGTCAGCAGTCAGGAACGTCCTGGTGATGGACAAGCTCGCGGAGAAGTTCGAGATTCACATAGAGCAGTCAGACATTGAGGCAGAATTTGACCGCAGAGCCGAACAGCTCCATGTGTCGAAGGGATTCGTGGCAAAATACTTCTACGAGAACAAGAACCAGTTAGACCGATTGACAGACCAGCTCAGGTGGGACAAAACAGCCGAAGCCCTCATCTCGCACATGGCCGTGAAGGAAGTCAAGGAGCTCACCAAGCCCGAAGAGCCAGCATCACAGGGAGAATAGCACCTTATGGCCTACTATATACCGTACGTAATCGAGCAGACCGGCCGGGGTGAAAGGAGTTACGACATCTACAGCCGGCTGCTCAAGGACAGGATAATATTTCTTGGCTCTGAGATTGTCGATGACGTGGCAAACTCAATAGTGGCTCAGATGCTCTTCCTTGAGAGTGAGGACCCCGACAAGGACATCAACATATACATCAACAGTCCCGGAGGAAGCGTTACTGCCGGGCTCGCAATATACGACACAATGCAGTACATCAAGCCCCAAGTGTCGACAATATGCGTTGGTCTTGCCGCAAGCATGGCCGCAATCCTTCTCGCAGGTGGCTCAAAGGGGAAACGTCTTGCACTCCCGAACGCTGAGGTGATGATTCACCAGCCATTGGGTGGCGCAAGGGGTCAGGCCAGCGACATCGAGATACAGGCCAAGAACATCATCAAGACGAAGGAACGCATGAACCGGATACTAGCCTCACACACAGGGCAGGACTACGAGACAATAGCGCGCGATACTGACAGGGACAACTACATGACGGCAGACGAAGCCTTGAAGTACGGCCTTATCGACAAAATCATAGAGGCAAGGTAGACTGATGCCCCAGGACAAGAACAAGAAGACTCCCGAAGAAGAACGCTGCTCATTCTGCGGAAAACCCCGCTCAATGGTTGATGACATGTTCAACGGGCCGGGCGGCAATGTCCGAATCTGCGACCAGTGCATAGCCCTCTGCAGTATCATGATGTCAGGCCACAAGTCAGATGCCCAGATTCAGCCCCACACTATATCCCTGATTTCAGGCGATGAGATAGTTATTCCTGAGAGAGCCTATACCCCCAGACATGACAGCTCAGCCATTAAGCCCCGTGAACTCAGCGAGTATCTTGACCAGTACGTTATAGGGCAGTCGCGGGCAAAGAAGGTAGTCTCTGTTGCTGTGTACAACCACTACCAGCGCGTGAGGAATAACCTTGAGCAGAAGAATGCTGACGTAGAGCTCCAGAAAAGCAACGTCCTTCTTCTTGGCCCCACTGGATCAGGAAAGACCCTCATAGCCCAGACACTTGCCCGGAAACTCAACGTACCTTTTGCGATTGCTGACGCTACAACACTGACTGAGGCAGGCTACGTAGGGGAAGATGTCGAGAATATCCTTGTGCGTCTACTTCAGGCGGCAGATTATGACCTCAAGGCGGCAGAACGCGGGATAATCTACCTTGACGAGATCGACAAGATTTCCCGCAAGTCCGAGTCAACGTCAATCACCCGTGATGTTTCAGGCGAGGGAGTACAGCAGGCGTTGCTGAAAATCCTTGAGGGCACAATCTCGAACATTCCCCCGAAAGGCGGACGAAAGCACCCTCACCAGGACTTCATACAGATCAACACGGAAAACATACTGTTCATTTGCGGCGGGGCATTTGACGGCCTTGAACCCATCGTAGCACGTAGGGAGCTCCAGAAGTCGCTGGGTTTCGGCGGAGAACTGGCCAAGAAGTCAGGGAGCTACGAGATACTCAGCAAGGTACAGCCCGAAGACCTCGTAACTTACGGCTTTATCCCTGAGCTTGTGGGACGAATCCCCGTACTTGTTGCGCTTGAGGAACTCGACAAGGACGCGTTCATCAGGATACTTCAGGAACCCAAGAACGCCCTCGTGAAGCAGTACGGAAAAATATTCGATATGGACGGGGTAAATCTCCAGTTCACGCCCGAAGCACTCGACAGGATCGCTGAACTTGCGGTGAAACGGAAGACAGGTGCCAGGGGTCTGCGCTCAATCATGGAGAACCTGATGCTTGATATAGAGTTCGAGCTGCCATCAATCGCTGACAACGAGAAATCCGGCAAGAAGCTCGTCATTACCCCCGAATACGTGAACGAACCGAATACCCCCCTGAAAGATTTACTTCATGACTGAGAGAATATTCACGAATGCCCGGATTGAGGCAACATGCTTTAACCCGGGCCAGCTCATCCCCTACGACAAAAACATTCCCGAAATCGCCGTAGCAGGACGCTCAAACGTGGGCAAGTCCTCACTCATCAACGCACTCTTAGGCGCAAAACTCGCCAAGACTGGACAGACCCCCGGCAAGACACGGAGCATAAACTTCTACCGCGCTGAATGCCCGGCAGGTACGTTCAGGCTTGTGGATCTTCCGGGCTATGGCTACGCTAAACGGAGCAAGGACGAACGCAACCAGTGGCAGAGGCTCGTTAGTGCGTACATGGCCGAACGGGAGGCACTAAGGCTCGTGATGCACCTCGTGGATTTTCGTCATGGCCTCCTCAAGAATGACCGGGAACTTCAGGAATGGATACGGAGTGAGGGGAAGAATATATTTGTGGTGTTCACGAAGGCCGACAAGATTGCGCGGGGGAAATGGCGGGGCACTCGTGAGGAATATGTACGGTCAGGAATGTTCTCGTATGATGTCCCGGTGATAACGTCGGCAGAGAAGAAAGAAGGCATTGATGCACTGGGTGAGTTTGTCGTGAAGTTCCTGAAGAATTATGATACAATCACGGAAATTTAGGCAGAAAGGACGTAGACAAGGTGATTTTAGGCGGCTATAATCGAACCACGAACCACGCTATTACTATAACTGTTGACAATGGCAGTGCTTGCTTGGTATCCCCCAATTTCATATATAACCGATTTGATCTGTATAGCAATATCGATGCCTCTGAGTTTGAAACGTTACATGTGTCTGATGGCAAAAAAGATTACTATGTTCAAGTGTTATATCGCCGCCATCCTTTTGGCACTACCGCCCATTTAGGGATATGGCTGACTGAAATTCCAGGCTATGTTGTTTCTGAATGTGGCAAGTACATACTAGGTAGGCACAAAAATGTAGAATATGTATCGTATACGCGCAGTTATTCGGGGGAAGGTTTTTCCTGTCCTATAAACCATTTCAGAATCAAGATACCCAAGACATCTGAAGAAATGTATTCACGTCTTTCCGCAAAGTCAAGATATAACATCAATCGCGAGAGAAGATTGCTTGAGCAGGAAACAGGCGGCCTCATATTTGAGGAATATGATTCTGTTTCAGAAGGGGAATGCTTTTATGAGGCTGTCGATGCTTTCCTAAGGATGAAAGAGAAAACCCATAAGGGCCGGGTGAGCAAGGAATGGCATTCAATCAAGGCGAGGGACTATGCAGAACGGAGTCAGACCTCACATGTCTATGTTATGCGCGGGGAAAGAGAACGTAATATTATTGCCGTTGTTCTTTCTTGCGAGCAGTGTCCTGTGGTGTATATAGAGAACTTGAGCTATGACATGAAATACTCGAAGTATTCAGCCGGGAAAATGATATACCACTACTATTTGGGTCGGCTTGCAGATAAAGGGAAATCAGAGCTTTTCCTCAGCGGTGGAGACTTGGCATATAAGAGACGTTACGGCAGCATAGAAGAAAACCTATACTCTGGTAGTATATATCGTTACGGATACTTTTCACATTGTTATTATGCTTTCAAACGTAAATTGATTAATGCCGCTAAAATTTGTCTCAAGGTATTGGTGTCTGATAAGCAACTTAAAGCCTTGAAAGCTGTCCTTATTGGCAAGCCTTCTCGAATATAAAGGATTTACAGTTACATAACCGGCCTCTCACTCTTGAGGGGCTGATTTTTTTTGCGTCAACCCTTTGTGATATACTTACCATGCTTCAAATTCAAACACGCTCATGTAAATTAAAGGTGTCCCGGAAAATTCTTAGGGATTGTTATTGAGCGCAAGACATTAACCTTTAGGAGGTATATATTCTTTATGGCAGTAGCAAGCATGAAACAGCTCCTCGAATGCGGAGTACACTTCGGACATCAGACACGTCGCTGGAATCCCAAAATGAAACCCTACATCTTCACCGAACGCAACGGAGTCTACATCATTGACCTCCAGAAGACCGTGAAGGGTCTTGACCGTGCATATGACTTCATACGCGAGACGGCAGCGGCAGGCGGTCATGTCCTCTTTGTCGGGACCAAGCGGCAGGCTCAGGACACAATACGCGATGAGGCCACGAGGTGCGGGCAGTACTACATCAACCAGAGATGGCTCGGCGGACTGATGACGAACTTCCCGACAATCAAGCGCAGGATCTCCAGGATGCTCGAACTCAGACGCTACGATGAGGAAGGCACATGGGAGGAGTTCACCAAGAAGGAGATGGCCGCTCTCAAGAAGGAACAGCTCAAACTGGAGAAATACTTGGGTGGTATCGCTAACATGGCCGCAACCCCTGACGTAATATTCCTCATTGACCCGCGCCGTGAGGAGAACGCAATAGCTGAGGCCCGCAAACTCCACATCCCCGTTGTCTCGATTGTCGACACAAACTGCGACCCTGAGATGATAGACTACCCCATTCCCGGAAATGACGACGCAATCAGGGCAATCAAGCTCATCACTGGGCTAATGGCCAACGCGGTAATCGAGGGCAGGCAGGGTGAGGACGCTGTGCTTGTGCCAGTCCAGGAACTCAGCGAACCCGAAGCAGTCAGCAACGAGGAACTCATAGCCGCAAGTGAGAGGCTCTACGAGAAGTACGAGGGCAACATAGACGACGAAACCAGAGAGGACTAGAGAGATATGGCAGAGATTACAGCCGCAAAAGTGAAGGAACTCCGCGAACGCACGGGCTCAGGGATGATGGACTGCAAGAAGGCACTTTCTGAGACCGGCGGGGACATGGAGAAGGCAATAGACTACCTCCGCGAGAAGGGATTAGCGAAGGCCGCAAAGAAAGCTGAACGTACAGCCTCAGACGGAAGGATATTCCACGTTGTGAGCTCAGACGGGAAGCTCGGCGTAATGATTGAGCTCAACAGTGAGACCGATTTTGTCGCCAAGACTGACGAGTTCAACGGGCTGGGCAACTCCATAACCGCCCACCTTGTCGCAAAGTCATACGCTGATACCGCATCACTTCTTGAGAGTGTCCACGAGTCAGGAAGCACCATCAACGAGCTCATCACGGCAATAATCGCCAAGCTCGGCGAAAACATCGTCCTGAAGAGGTTTGCCCGCTATGATGCACAGAACGGAAGAGCATTCTGCTACATTCACAGCAACTACAAGGTCGGCTCACTGATTGAGCTTGATGCTGAGGACAAGAAGGTACTCGACAGCCCCGAATTTGCAGAGCTCGGCCATGAGGTTTGCATGCAGATAGCCGCCGCAGCACCCGCATATCTCGTTCCTGATGATGTGCCTGCAGATGTCCTTGACCGCGAAAAGGCAGTGTACCGCCAGCAGTTGCTTGATGAGGGGAAGCCTGCCGACAAGATCGAGAAGATTATTCCCGGAAAGCTCAGGAAGTACTACGAGACTGTGTGCCTTATGGAGCAGGAATACATACGCGACACGGACAAGAAAGTGAAGGATCTCTTGGCTGAGGCAGGAAAGAAGCTCGGAACAAAAATTACAGTGAGACGCTTTGAACGTTTTGCGATTGGCGAGTAACTGAACGAATGAATATCCCCGGTGTGAATGAGAAAATTTGCGCTGGGGATATTTTCTTAACATAACGGAGGCTGATATTATGCCCAAGTATAAGCGTATATTGCTGAAGCTGTCAGGTGAAGTCCTTGCGGGTGATAAGCATGTGGGAATAGATTTCGCCACCGTGCAGAAGTTCGCGAAGAACCTAGCCGAAATCAGGAATGCAGGAATTGAGTTAGCCCTCGTAATCGGCGGGGGGAACATGATTCGCGGCCGTGATGCTCAGGATTTAGGGTTTGAGCGCGTTGACATTGACGCTATAGGGATGCTCGGCACCGTCATGAATGCCCTTGCAGTGAAGTCAGCTCTGGAGAATATCGATGTCCCTGCTGATGTCCTCTCGGCAATAGGAATGCCCCCGGTTGCTGAGCTCTATTCCAGGGGGAAGGCTCAGAGTCTTCTTGCGTCCGGCCATGTCGTTATGTTTGCGGCAGGGACAGGGCACCCGTTCTTCTCGACTGATACGGCGGCAGTTCTCCGGGCTCTTGAGCTTGAGCTTGACTGTGTAGTCAAAGGGACGAAGGTTGACGGGATATACAGCAAAGACCCGAACAAGTACACGGATGCAGAGTTTTTCCCGAAGCTGACATACAGTGAGGCCATCACGAGGAATCTTGCGGTTATGGATACGGCGGCGTTTGCGTTGTGCCGTGAAAATGGTATGCCTGTCTGGGTCATGAACATTCAGGAGTCGGGCTGGGTCAGGAACATTATAGAGGGTGCTAAAGTAGGCACGATCGTAAAGGAGGACTGAACAGGAAATGCCGAAAGATGTACTATCAGAATTACGCGGAAATATGGACAAGGCAGTAGCATTCCTGCAGAGTGAATTTCTCTCGATAAGAACAGGAAGGGCACACCCCGGCCTTGTGAGCGACATAAAGGTTGACTACTACGGAACACCCACGCCAATAAAGAACCTTGCGAACGTAACGATACCTGAGAGCCGGTCAATCCAGATTGCACCTTTCGACAAGAGCATACTCAAGGCAATGGAGAAGGCGATACTTGCGGCGAATATCGGGATGACCCCCCAGAGCGACGGGACAGTGATACGCATGACCCTTCCCGAACTCACGAAGGCTAGGCGCGTTGAACTCACGAAGCTGCTTGCACGTAAGGCAGAAGAGTCGAAGGTCGTAATCAGGAACTACAGGAGAGACGCAATAGAGGCACTCAAGAAGCAGGAGAAGGCATCAGAGATTACAGAGGATGACCTCAAGAAGCTCACGAAGGAAGTCCAGGACATAACGGACAGCTACATCAAGAAGATTGATGAGGTCTACAAGGTCAAGGAAAAGGAAGTACTTGAGGACTGAACCGCTCAACCGTACTAGTTATCCCTGAAACTTGCACACTAACGGAGGAGGAATTTACACAAATGGAAGAAATCAGCCAGTACAATTCACCTGGCTACACAACGTTCAAGATGAAGCTCAAGAAGCTGATCGGCATTGACCTTAACTCGTACAAGGAACAGATACACCGCCGGACTCACGAGTTAATGTCCCGCTGGGGCTGCAAGAGCTATGACGAATACTTTGACATGATGAGCAAGGACGAGAAGAAGCTCCGTGAATTTCTTGACCACCTCACAATCAACGTCTCAGAGTTCTTCAGGAATGACTCCCAGTGGTGGAAAATGAGGGACAAGATCATTCCCGAACTCGTCCAGAAGCGCGGCACTAAACGCCTCAAGATCTGGAGCGCAGGCTGTGCAACCGGTGAAGAACCCTACTCGCTCGCCATACTCTCGGCAGTGTGTGGCCTCGATACGAACATGAGCCCCGTTTTGGCCGCCGACATTGACCAGGGAGCAATAGCCACAGCCCAAAAGGGAAATTACCGCAAGGCACAGCTCCTCAACGTCCCGAAGGAATACCTGAACAAGTACTTCATGAGCCGCGACGGTGGAGCTACCTACGATGTCAACCCTGAGATAAAGCGCAGGGTAACGTTCAAACGCATGAACATGATCGAGGACAATTTCGGCGCAAATTTCGACCTCATACTTTGCCGGAATGTCGTAATCTATTTCACTGCCGACACAAAGGACAAGCTCTATCACAAGTTCTATGACGCTCTTGCACCGGGCGGGTATTTCCTCGTTGGCTCAACTGAACAGATATTCGGCTACCAGAAGATCGGCTTTGTCTCTGCCGGGCCGTTCCTCTACACCAAGAAGTAGAATGTATGAGTTCACTCTGACCACTACGGTGAACAACGCACTGCAGAGCTTGTGCAGGCGTGCAGGATGGAGAAGGGTCAAGCGCGTCATGGTCAAGGTCGGGGGAATGCAGAAGGTCAACCCTGAATTGATGTCGTTCATCTTTGCGGCTGTCTCGAAGGATACCCCGGCAGAAGGCGCAATGCTCTCGGTGATGATGCTGCCCCTGACGCTGAAATGCTCATCATGCGGGAAAATCGGGACACGTGAAGATACGAAGCTCTTGTGCCCGTTCTGCGGAAGCCTTAACGTTCAGGTGGTCTCAGGATATGAACTCACCATAGAAGCCCTTGAAGTAGAAAGCGGCATGTACACAAATGAATGAAGAAGGCAAAAAGATACTGCTTGCCCTGTCCTCACGACAGCAGGAGGCAGTGAAGTATGTTGACGGGCCTTTGCTGGTTCTTGCAGGAGCAGGGAGCGGGAAGACCCGTGTTTTGACGCGGAAGATAGCATGGCTCACAGCCGAACACATCGCAGACCCCCGGAACATCATGGCCGTAACGTTCACGAACAAGGCCGCCGGTGAAATGAAGTCCCGAATCAGCGCACTAGTTCCCGGAAAAGCAGCCTCCAGCATCAGCGCAGGGACATTCCACGCTTACGGGTTGAAGTTCCTCTTCAGGCACCCCGAACAGTCAGAAGAGATTGCGGGGTTGAGGAGGGATTTCACCGTTCTCGACAGGTCAGACAGCCGCGCAATAGTCCAGGAAATCATGAGGGAGATGAATTTTCCCGAAAAGGACAAGGAATTTTCCCCCGCATCAATGCTTGAGCTGATTTCGCGCGACTATATGACGTGGACACCAATACCGCATGATACTACGCTGGAGGACGAGAAAATCTACAAGCTCTCTCAGAGATACCGGGAGAGGCTCCGGGAGATTAACGCCGCAGATTTTGACGACCTCATGATACTTCCCCTTGAGATTCTGAAGCAGGACATAGACACCCGAAAGCGTGAACAGGATCGCATAAGCTGGTTGCTCGTTGACGAATACCAGGACGTGAACAAGCCGCAGTACTTGTTGCTGAGATACCTTGCCGGGCCTGACTGCACCATCAATGTAGTGGGAGACCCTGACCAGTCGATATATGGCTGGAGGGGTGCAGAGATCGGAATGATACTCAACTTCACGAAGGACTTTGACGGTGCGAAAACAATAGTCCTTGATGAGAATTACAGGTCAACGGGAAACATCCTCAATGCCTCGAATGCCTTAATCCGAAACAACAAGGCACGTCTCAAGAAAAATCTTCACACCGCCAAAAGCTCAGGGGAGAAGATATACACACTATTAGCACAGTCAGACTTTCAGGAGGCAGATTTTATCGTCCGTGAAATCGAGAAACTCAGGGACATTCACAATTACGACTACAGCGACATAGCCATACTTTACCGGCAAAACGCAATGAGCCGCGTCTACGAGAATAAGTTTCTGGAGAACGACATACCATACAGGATAATACGGGGCTTGTCGTTCTATGACCGCATGGAAGTCCGCGATGTCCTCTCAGTCTTGAGGCTCGCACTTAATCCTATGGACGCTGCAGCACTTGAACGTTCCGCAGGTTTCGCCATAAAGGGACTGGGAAAAGTACGGCAAAAATCATTCACCGGGTGGCTGGCCTCACAGGACAGCGGCATACTGGATGACCCCATGAAGGTCTGGAGCATGATCTCAGGCGGGGCATGGCCGGTAAAGGGAGCTCTTGGGGAAAACATGAAGGCTTTTGCGTCCCACATGTGCGCAATCCTCGACATGTCAGACGAAGGGATAAAGCCCGCAATTGATTACGTACTCTATGACATGGGATATGACGACTATATCAGGGGCTTTGACAGTGAGAATTACCGCGACAGGCTCGAAAACGTCAAGGAGCTGAAATCAATTGTGCCTGACGGTGATTTGGCCGAGACACTTGCAGAGGCGGCACTGTTCACCGACGCTGACACTGACGGAAATTCAGAGGACGCTGTAGGTCTCCTCACACTCCACGCGTCAAAGGGTCTTGAGTTCCCGGTAGTCTTCATTGTGGGAATGGAGGAGGACGTTTTCCCTCATTCACGGTCAAAGGACAATGACGAGGAACTTGAGGAAGAACGAAGGCTCTGCTACGTCGGAATGACACGGGCAGAAGAGAGGCTCTACCTCACTGCGGCAAGGTCAAGGCGGCTTTACGGCGGGGTTGTCGAGAACGAGCTGTCCCGCTTCCTTTTCGAGATACCCGACGAGTGCAAGAAGACAGACGACAGAGGGAAACGTTCAGACTATCACGGCAAGCCTAGGACATTCTACAGCGGGAAGGGGCGAGGTTATGGCAGTTACGGCAGTTACGGGAGATATAGGGGCTGGTAAGTCAACAGTCTCGTGGATACTTGCCCGGCTGATGCATTGTGATGTGATTGATGCCGATGTTGTCGCAAAATCCATGTGGCTCCGCGATGACGTGAAGGATGCCGTCCTTCCTCACTGGGGCAGGGGGATACTCGATGCGTCAGGGAAAATCTCAGTGCCTGAAGTCTCACGCCGTATTTTCGCCGACAAGAACGAACACGACTACTGCAACTCCGTAATTCACCCACTCGTTATGCGGGAACTCAGGGAACGTACACGACTTCTTGATGCCGCTGTGGTTGAGATCCCATTACTGCCGGAAGTGGGGCGGCCTTCATGGGTTGACCGGGTGGTGTATGTTACGGCGGGATTTGAGGCACGGGCTGAACGCTGCAGGGCATCACGTGGCTGGAATGACGAGGAGCTGAAGAGGCGGGAAAAATTCTTGCTCCCCCAGAATTTGCGGATGTCAGTTAGTGATTATGTTATACGCAATGAAGGCAGCTTGTCTGAGCTTGAGAGGCAGGCTGTCATTTTCTTTTTCTTACAGGAGAACGATAAATGAACCAGAACAACGAAGTACCAGAGAGAAAAAATATTCCCGAAAAATTCAAATGGAACTTAGAGGCTATATATCCCTCGTTTGACGAATGGCAGAAATCTTTTGACGACGTACAGGGGAAAATAGAATCACTCAGCAGTTACGCCGGAAGACTTGGTGAAGGGTCATCAGTCCTTCTTGAGTTCATCAGGTCAGATGAAGCCGTCTCACTCGAAATCAACAAGCTCTACGTCTACGCAAACATGAAGAGCCATGAAGACCTCCGCGAGACCAGGCCGATGGAACTTGCAGGACTGGCCGAGAGCCTCCTCGTGAAGTATTCCGCCGCCGTGGCATTCTTTGAGCCGGAGATACTGGCCCTCCCACACGAATACATCAACGACTGCATCAAGAATGAACATGAACTGACACGCTATGAGTTCTTCTTCAGGAAGCTGCTCCGTGAACGTGAACATATCCTGCCGCATGAACAGGAAGTGCTCCTAGCGAAGGCCGGGGAAATGCGCTCAGTCCCGGAAAACGCATTCACCCTCCTCACTGACGCTGACATGAAGTTCCCGGACATTCAGGACGAGGACGGAAACACCGCAGAGCTCACAGAAGAACGCTGGTACAGGTTCAGCAGGAGCAGGAACAGGAACGTTAGGCGTGATGCATTCATGGGCATCTACGGTACATACGCCAAGTACAGGAACGCAATAGCCGCTCTCTATTCCGGCTCGGTGAAGGGCGATATGTTCTACTCACAGGCAAGGAAGTACAACAGCAGTCTCGACATGGCACTGTTCGGCGAGAACGTCCCGGAAGATGTATATTCTCACGTTGTCGGCACAGCAAGGAAGTATTCTGCCCCATTGATGCACAGGCTCACGGCATTGCGCAAGAAGGTACTAGGTCTTGAGGATTTTCACTACTACGACGTGAACGCCCCAATGTCCACAGAACCAGAGGCAAAAATTGAGTTTGACGACGCTGTGAACATGGCCATGAAGGCACTTGCCCCATTGGGTGATGAGTACCTTGACGACTTCAGGCTCGGAATCTCCGAACGCTGGATTGACATTTACGAGAACAGGGGAAAACGTAAGGGCGCGTACTCATGGGGAGCTTACGGCACAAATCCCTACGTCCTCCTGAACTTTGACGGGACATTGCACGATGTCTTCACGCTCGTCCACGAGATGGGGCACAGTATGCACAGCTATTACTCCCGGAAATGCCAGCCGCAGGTTTACGCTGACTACACTATATTGCTTGCTGAGGTCGCTTCAACGACAAACGAGGCTCTATTACTCGAATATCTCCTGAAGAACTCAGACAGTGAGGAGGGGAAAAAGTGGCTGCTCAATTACTATTACGACATGGTGAGGACAACATTTTTCCGTCAGGCCATGTTCGCGGACTTTGAGCGCGAGACACACAAATACGCCGAAAACGGAGGAGTCTTAACGCCTGATTACCTCTGCAACTTGTGGCGTGGCCTCAACGAAAACTGCTACGGCCCTGAAATGGTGATAGACCCTGAGCTTTGCGCGGAATGGGCGAGGATACCGCACTTCTACTCGGCGTTCTACGTCTACAAGTACGTTACGGGCTTCACAGCGGCTAATGCTTTTGCGTCATCGATACTCTCACAGGAAGACGGAGCAACTGGGCGTTACCTCAAGTTCCTACAGAGCGGGGGAAGTGATTACAGCCTCAACATATTACGCAGGGCAGGCGTTGACCTGACGAGCTCAGAGCCATTTGAACGGACAATGAAGTTCTTTGAGGAGAGACTGGACGCATGGAAGATGTGAGGCTTGTTGCGTTTGACCTTGACGATACACTCTTCAACAGGAAGAAGGAGATTACCCCGGCAACTTTCAGGGCACTCGAACGCGCGGCATCAATGGGAATTGAGATCGTCCCGGCAACAGGCAGGTTCTGGGGTGCTGTCCCGGACAACCTCAAGGCTCTTGAGTTCGTACACTACGCGATAACCCTCAACGGTGCAGAGGTCTTCAGCGTGAAGGACATGAAGACACTTGCCGAGTTCCTGATACCCGTTGAACGTGCCGTAACCTTGTGCCGTGTGTTCGATGAGCTGCCGGTGATCTATGACTTTGTGGCGGGCGGTAAAGGCTTCATGAGGCGGGATAATCATGATGTTCTGGATAAGTTCATGTATGGGCCGTGGCAGGCGAAAATAGTCCGGGAGATGAGGGCTCCAGTTGATGATGTCTACGAGGTATTGAGGGCATCAGGCGGCGTTCAGAAGATGCAGATTTACACACTCGACAATGAGCTTCGTGAAAACCTCCTGAAGTCATTTCCTCATGTCTTCCCGAAATTGCTCTTCACCTCGTCAGTACCCAACAACATAGAGATCAACGACACGAACGCAAACAAAGGCCATGCCCTGAAGTTCCTTGCTGAGTACTTGGGCGTTCCTATGGGCTCAACCCTGGCATTCGGGGACGGCCTCAATGACATTCAGATGCTGGAGATGGCTGGCAGGGGGGTAGCTATGGCCAATGCCTGCAGGGAGGCCCTCAATGCTTCGGACTATGTTACGCTCGACTGCGACAATGACGGCGTGGCTGAAGGGATAAAGAGATTTTGCTTCAGGTAATCACGATTGCGGCACTGTGCATAGATGCCGAACATATTATGCGCATGTGGCTGGGAGACCCGCACTACTTCATGTACAACTACGGAATGGCATTCAGCACCTTCCAGAACAGGCCGGTAATGTCCACCGTAATAACTTCCATTGCTACCGTAATGATAGGGATTGCGGCATTTCACCCCAACAATGACACATGCGATAGAGTAAGCTACTCACTCATGCTCGGCGGGGCTTTGTCTAACCTTACAGAGAAACTCATACTTGGCTACGTTATTGACTGGATAAAGGTTCCGTTTATTCCACTGGTGATTAACATTGCCGACATAGAAATAACTCTGGGGGTCATCATCTCATCAGTGAGCTTTTTTTTCGAGCCGATAATAAAACTCCCCCGATAAATTTTTTCAGGGGAGCAAACCTTTCTTCTTCAAATCCCTAATGGTGCTATAATTACCCCATTCACATCACACAAAAATTTCACGGAAGGGGCAAAAATTATACATGTCAACAATCGGCTACTATGATAACGAAACCTTCAAGAAAGTCTATCACGCACAGCCCAGAACAACCATTGAGACGCTCTTTTACGGCAACAACGTCCACCACGTACAGGATCTTCACGAAGCCTACAACCTCGCAAAGAACTCACCCGGCACAATCGAACTTACTGGTATGCCCGTCTACAAGCCCGAAGAGCAGGGTCTGCCTATGGGTGCAAACGTCCTCCTGTTCAATGACGGCGGAATATTCGGACGCACGGCGGCGGCTCGTCGCATTGTCGGCTATCCTGACGTTGACGTGGCCAAGTACTGCAAGATTATCCGCGAGGCAGTCTTCAACATGCGCTACAGGAAGCTCTACCAGGCTGATGCATACGTCGGGCTTGATGAGGACTTCATGACTTCGGCACACTGCATCGTCCCGGAAGGCTACGAGAACAACCTCTACAACTGGATGATCAACTTCCAGTACGCAAACGAGGCTTATGCTCCACGTTACGCGGCATCAAGGAGAATCTCAGACCATGACGGCGACATCTTCTTTGTGGCTGACCCCGACTGGCCGCACGGTGATGCAAAACTTCAGGAACAGTTCCCGCTCGGTATAGCGTTCTTCTCACCTGAAGAGAACTGCGCAATAGTCCTCGGCCTCCGTTACTTCGGCGAAATGAAGAAGGGTACACTCACGCTTGCATGGGGAATTGCGGCACGTAACGGCTATGCGTCATGCCACGGCGGACTGAAACGCTACACCCTCAAGGACGGCTCAGGAAAGAAGTTCGTTGTTGCGGCGTTCGGACTTTCAGGCTCCGGCAAATCGACAATCACACACGCAAAGCATGACGGGAAATATGACGTTATGGTTCTCCATGATGATGCGTTCGTCGTCAACGTGAAGGACAAGTACGCAATCGCCCTTGAGCCGACATACTTCGACAAGGTCGCCGATTACCCAATAGGCTGCCCGGACAACAAGTTTATCCTGACGCTCCAGAATTGCGGCTGCATAAAGACAGCTGACGGAAAACTTATTGCCGTAACTGAGGACATTCGCAACGGAAATGGAAGGGCGATAAAGTCTCGTTTGTGGTCGCCAAACAGAGTCGACAGAATCGGCGAACCTCTCAACGCAATATTCTGGCTCATGAGGGATCCGACATTGCCGCCTGTGCTGAAACTTGAAGGGCCATCACTGGCTTCAGTGCTTGGTGCGACGCTTGCCACAAAGAGAACATCAGCAGAGAACCTCGCCCCCGGCGTTGACCCGGATGCGCTTGTGTGTGAGCCTTACGCCAACCCGTTCAGGACATACCCGCTTGGCATGGACTATGAGAGATTCAAAGCGTTGATTTCGGACGGAGTCGACTGCTACATTCTGAACACGGGTAACTTCATGGGCAAGCCTGTAGGCAAAGAGAACACGCTCATGATTATTGAACG
>JAFRAH010000030.1 GCA_017405525.1 Synergistaceae bacterium | reverse complement strand
CTTGCGCATGTCGAGCTTGGCAGTGATAGCGTCAATAAGTTCTGCTTTGGTCATGATTTACACCTCCTAGTGAAAACTTTTCTGCATTCTATCAGGTTTTATGAATTATGCAATACGTGAACGCTCTTTTTCACGGGGTTTTTGCGTCCCGGCCGTCAAGAATGTGAAGGTAGGCTTTCCGTGCTTCATTTCGTTCATCCTTGCGGGCAAGCCACATTCTCAGGAACTCGAACAACCCGGTAACTCCGTGCTTCATGAGTATGTAGGGTATGTAGAGGACATCATTCCTCCAGAACTCCATCAAGCCCAGAGCCCTGTAAAATCCGTTCTGTTTCTGACGCGAAAGATAGAACGTGAACTCACGCTCAATGCTCTTTTTGCGGCGGGTAATGCTCCTCTGGTTCATGCCGAGGCAGTAGAGCTCATCACGTATAACGTGGATATTCCCGGCTCTTAGTCCTACCTGGAAGGCATACATCACATCGTTGTTGATCTCGGTATCCTCAAAGCATATGTTGTTCTCCCGAATGAACGACAGCCTGACGAGCTTGTTCCATGGGGTGCAGCTCCGAAACCTGATGAGTTTTTCCGTGTCTTTTCCTGGTTTCTTGAGGTACTTCAAGACTGACTCATTCGCCAGTATTTTCTTCTTCCTGCCGTCAACTTCCTCAACGTCAATGCAGAACATGAGAACGTCAATATCCTTCATGTCCCTGTACCTGTCGAGAACGTCAAAGGCTCCGGGCATGAACCAGTCGTCAGCGTCTGCGGCAATGAACCACTCACCTTTTGCGCGCCTCAAGCCTTCATTTCGGGCGTAACCAGCATCATGGTGCTCAAGCAGTACGAGCTCAAGGCCGGGGTGCTCAAGCCTCTTCAGTGCCTCGACGTGGTGGGCATCACTGCCGTCATCACAGACAATGACCTGAATATCACTTCGTCCGGGAATGCTTGCGAGCATTTTGGGCAATAAGTCTGAGCTGTTATAGTGTGGGATTACTACGGAATAAGAATACTTCAAGGGGGAAAATCCGCCTCCATTGTCCTTTTCGGGCCATGAAGGAAGTTATCTGCGGCGGAGGCGGAAAGTGTCTGACGGGTGAACTAGTCTGCTATGCTCTCATCTGCCACCTCCTGTAGAGCCCTGAGAGAAGGTGGAATGCTCCCGGCCCGGCGTAACTCAGCAATGCCGCGAGCCTCTCCCTCTTTCGTGCCTTCGGATCGGATATTACTGTCTTCCTGTACTTGGCCATCTCGTCCCAGACTTTGAGGCGTTCCTCTTTTCGTTCACGTGGTAGCTGGAAGTACACGCACCTGTTCACGCTGAATGCCCTTGATGCCGCCGCTGCCTCAAGATCCGGGTATCTCTCGGATATGTCCCTGTAGAGCTGACGTGAGATCTCTATGCATGAGAGCATCTTGGGGGTGTATGCCTGCCGCATTGTGCTGCCGCCGTATATCCTGTAGCCGTATAGCTCTTCAGTGGTGAAGGCTAGCATCTTGCAGTTGAAGTAGGTACGGTAGGTTGTCCCTAAGTCCTCGTAGATCAGTCCTACGGGAAAACGTATGCCGTTGAAGACTGCGCGCCTGTGGATTTTGTTGACCGGCCCTGCACGAAATATCCTGTTCTGGTAGAGGAGATTCTCGAGGGCTTCATGGACAGGAATGCAGCCTTCCTCGCTGTCAGATTCCTGCCTTGTACCCCCCCCCCCATGTCAGTAATTCATGAAATTTCCTGTTGGGCGACAAGGTAATATCAGCCCCGTATTTCTCGGCGAGGCTCATATGTGCTTCAACCAGGTTATTCTTCATGATGTCGTCGCTGTCTGTGAACGTGATGTATTCCCCGTTGCAACGGTCAAGGGCATAGTTCCGTGCTTCAGCCTGGCCGCCGTTCTCCTTGTGGTAGACAGTTATGCGGCTGTCCTTCCGGGCGTAATCCTCGCAGATCTGGCCGGAATTGTCGGGGGAGCCGTCATCTACAAGGATGATCTCTAGGTTGGTGTAGGTCTGGGTGATGATGCTGTCGAGGCATTCCCGGAGGTATGGCTCGACCTTGTAGACGGGAACAATAACG
>JAFRAH010000029.1 GCA_017405525.1 Synergistaceae bacterium | reverse complement strand
CGTGGGGTTATTGCGCAGTAGTGAGGCCAGATAGTCCAGTGCCGCGATAGTGTGGGCATTCTGACCGCTTCCGTCTGCGTTGAACGTACGGAGTGCAATGATCTTAGCCTTCCAGTTCACCCCTGCAACACCGAGTGAGTTATTCCCGATTGCGGCAATTGTCCCTGATACGTGAGTCCCGTGATCGTTCCCGTCATTGTAGGCTGAAGTGTCGCTGCTGATGAAGTTGCGGCTGTATTCAGTGGCAACGTTGCCCCGTAGGTCTTCATGTTCCGGGTCGATGCCTGAGTCAATCACTGCCACGTAGACATCACCTGAGCCCGTGCTGAAGTCCCAGGCATATGGTGCATTGATGGCCTGCATTCCCCAGAGCTGCCAGAATTGCGGGTCATTGGGAGTCTTGCCTGTGTCGGTCAGGTGTACCTCGTAGTTCAGGGATGCCGCCACAACGTCAGGACGTGCTTTGACTTCACGGAGCAGTTCATGTTCGCTCTTCGTGTCCGAGTGTAGGAGCATGAAGACGTTTCCGCTTCGTTCTGAGAGTGCGTCATAGGTGGCCTTTATGGTTGAGCTTGAGGACTTGGCCAGTGCCTGGACGGATGAGAGGGACTTAACGCTGCCGGCTGATGATATGCTTACCCCTGAAGTGTTTCGGAGTACAACGATAACATCACCGGGGATTGAGCCGCCATAGGAGCATGACGGTATGATGAAGAGTGAGAGGAGAATTAGCGAGCTTAGTATCTTCCTCATGTACAAAAAAACCTCCTGAACTTTTGGGATTGAAATTCAGGAGGGATTATACAGTGTCAGTTATTGAGGTTATGCCGTAATTTTTGCGTAACGTTCTGAGCTGAGGACTTCAAGCATGTAGGCCATAGGGGACAAGTTGCCGCTCTTAATCATGGCGAATATTCTCGGTGATACTCCGCTGACGAGGCACACTCCCTGCTCATTCATGGTAACGGGCTGCTGTTCGTGCCTGCTGTCGACGTTCCAGAACACAACTTGAGGGAGCGAATATCCGTTGTCCGCAAAAATCTTCTTTGCGTGCTCGAAGTTGGTCATGTCTGAGTCATCCACGCAGTAATCAAATTCCATGTCCGAGATGATGTAGAGTGTTGAGGGCATTTCTTCTTGAGGTATCTTGTGTTTCACGGCTGTGTTGAGGATGAGCTCAAAGACTGCCTGAAGGTTAGTGTTTGCGGCCTCGTTGAAGCTCGCGCAGTAGTTCACCTTCTCGTGAATGTCCCTGCCCTTGACCTCGACAAGCTGAGGGGTTGCTGAGAACGTGATGAAGTGGTTGCGGAACTCTCCCCTGTTTCTCTCGGCAAAATATATCGCCAATGACTCGGCAACAGCTATCGGGTAAACCAAATAGCCGCCGTACATTGAGCCCGAACCGTCAGCAACAACCAGAGCATTATCACCGCCGGTAAAGTCTTCCTGAGCGTTCCAGGTTACGTCAAGAGCCTTCTTCTCGTCATCGCTCATCATTCCGCGCGTGAATATAGGCATGATGATCTCGTAGGGTGCAAGCGTCCCGGTGTGAAGTGAGACCTTCCCCTCCGCCACGTCCTGGAGGAATGCGGAATATCTCTCGTTGTCGTTGCGGATGAATGCCTGCCTGTATTTCAGCATTGCCTTTGAGGGCTGCTTTGAGTAGTTGAACGTATAGTCCCTCGTGCGCAGGTTGTTCTCGATTATCTTGAGGCGTTCCCTGAGTTTCGAGAGCGTCTGCCTGTAGTCCTTGAGGCTCATTCCCAAGTATGAGGCTAATAGCTTGGCGGTCTTCCGTGTCTCAGGGTTTGAGGCGTTGATTGAGGGAAGCCACTTCGCCATCAGTGAAGGAGTTTCGGCGTTTATGTCCTGTTCGAGCTGGGACTTGATGAGGCTGAACGCTGAATCCTGACACTTAGTCCCTACGAGCACAAGTAGGTCATCATAACGTCCGTATTCGGGGATGAAGGCTATGTTCTTCGTGATGGTTGAGGGTGAATTTTCCGCGAGCCACTGGAGAATTACGCGGAATGCCCGGCGTTCACCGAGCCCGCCCCTGATGTCCCGTGCATAGAACGCTATCTTTGCGGCCATGTCAGAATTTTCCGTGAATGCCCGCATGAAACGTGTGCGTATTTCGCTGTCGTCCGAGTTCCTGAGTGCCCCGATTGTGGCGAAGAGGTCGAGACAATCAGAGCCTGTTGATTTGTGCGTGAGTGCTGAATTTTCGGTGAAGGTGTAGTTAGCTTCTTCCTTGAGGCTTTCGAGCATGATATATCTCCTCCTGAATGAGACAAGGCACATTATAGGATTCGAACCTTGTTATGCCATTGTGATGCTGTTAGTGCCTTTATGCAATGAATTATAACATGATAGGATAGGAACAAGGCGCAAAGTTTGACGGTTTATTAGCCGCCTGACAACGTAGGAACGCTGCCACAAAAAATTCTTCTCTGCGAGTTTGGATTGCTGTGTGCGCCTTTAAGATTGTCAAAGCACATTTTTTTTGCCGCCGCTCTAGCCTCTGAGCTAAGGAAACCTGCAGGATTCGAACCTGCGACCTGCCGCCTGCGATATATTTTCTGCTGTCTGTGCTTTTAGTGGTTAAGGATTATACCACATGAACACTACTTCATAAACCACGCCACAGCAACCTGCATTATTCCCACGAACACAGCAATAGCTATTCCCCATCTCGCAAAACCATTAGCCTGGCTCGTCTTTATGTCGTCGATTCTGTCCTTGAGGTCATTGATTGCCACGCTGAATGTGTCGATAACCCCGTCAATCCTCGTGTGAATGTTCTTGATCTCACCCTGAATTTCTGTGTACCTTGTTTCCAGCCTCGCGTTCAATTCCGAGTTCATGGCCTCCTGCTTGGCCAAGTTTCTTTCCATCAAGGCCTTAATCTAACGCATTGTAGCATCATGGTAGTCTTTGCGAACGTACTCGTCTTCCATAATGTTCACCGCCTTTGTGTTGGGATGGTTATGATTATAGCATGTTGAGATACGCTCTCAGCTCACGTTTCACCCTCTCCATATCCGGGCAGGTCAGCAACGGGATCAGCTCCTCTATCTCCTCAACGCTCTTATTCCACCACTGAAGCCTCAGCATCAGCCCAACTATCTCCTCGTCAAATCGCGGCCTGATTACTCTTGCGGGGTTACCTGCGGCGATGTTGTACGGGGGAACGTCGCGGGTTACTGTGCTGTTGAGGCCGATTATTGCCCCGTCCCCTATGTGGACTCCCGGAAGCACCGTAACGTTCTGGCCAATCCATACATCATTGCCGACGACAGTATCACCCTTCAAGGGCATATCGTCATGGCCGGGAGCGTCCTCGTGTTCGTTCCAGCCCCTGAATATCCAGAACGGGAATGTGGTTGCGCAGTTCATCTGATGGTTTGCGCCGTTCATGACGAAGTTCACCCCCGCGCCAATCTGGCAGAACTTCCCGATGATGAGCCTGTCGCCGTTGAACCCGTAGTGATGCGTAACGTGAGCCTCAAAGTCCCGGCCGCTGTAGTAGCTGAACTCCCCTGCGGTAATGTTGGGGTTAGTGAGCGTTGCCTTGATATAGGTTACTGTGTTGATGCCCGGAATGGGAAATGTCTCGTAAGGGTTAGGTGTCATTGTTCGTTTCCTCCTTCTAGCCTAGCCTCAAGGTGAGCTATGTACTCCCTCAGCATGGCCTGTTCTTGTCCTCGCATAAACTCCTCCATGAATGCGTAATCAGGCTATTCCTCAGAGTTCACTGGGAGCATAATCTCCTGCCGCCGCATCCTCTCATCGTTGAACTTGTAGCCGTATGAGTACTTCACCTTCTGCTTGCGTATCACGGTCTTAACGAAAAGGTATATGTACTTGTTCCCTTCACGTCCCTTCAGGTGAAAGCGTTTGACATCGTCAGAAAACAGGCAGGTATAGGGATGATAGAAACATTCCGTTACGCTCCCGTTGTAGTTCACTCCCAAGACGTTACTATCCTCTGAGGCGTTCGTATCGGCAATGAAGGCAGTTATCCCGTTGTTGTGGTCTGACGCTCCGATGAACGGGGTATCTCCGGGGGTCATGTCCTCCTTGCGAAGACGTTTGCCCGGCAAAATCTCGAACAGCTCCCCAATTATGAATTTCCCCCAACGTCTCGAATGAAGATCCATAAACCGCCCTCCCTTGACAGCCAACTACGCACAAATTTTTCATTTATCCGATATATTCACAAAATAAAGGCAAATGAGATAATATGCAGCTAAATATATCCCACTAAGAACATGAAAGGAATGATAACACTGTTTAACGGTACAACAATAATATGCGTCCGTAAGGGATCGCGCGTTGCAATGGCAGGAGATGGTCAGGTAACTCTGGGTTCACAGGTCATCAAGTCAGGAGCCCGGAAGGTCAGGACTCTCTTAGGCGGGAAAATACTTACCGGGTTCGCAGGCTCTACAGCTGACGCAATGACACTCTTGGAGAAGTTCGAGGACTGCCTTGAACAGGAGAAAGGCGACCTCATGAAGGGTGCAGTGAAGCTCGTCCGTGAATGGCGGCTCGACAAGGCACTGCGCAGGCTTGAGGCAATGATGCTTGCGGCGAACACAGAGATGACGTTACTCCTCAGCGGTGCAGGCGATGTACTCGAACCCGAAGGCAACGCGGCATCCATAGGCTCAGGCTCAGGTTATGCGCTTGCTGCGGCACGGGCATTGTGTGAGGCTACCGACATGAAGCCCGAAGACATTGCAAGGCGTTCAATCGAGCTTGCATCAGAAATATGCATCTACACGAACAATAACATCATAGTTGAGGTAATAGACAATAATGACGACAGCAAATAACCAGCTCACTCCCGAACTAACCCCCGCAAAAATAATCGAGCACCTTAACCGCTACATAGTAGGTCAGGACAAGGCCAAGCGTTCAGTGGCTATAGCTCTCAGGAACAGGATACGAAGGCGCGCATTACCCCCCGAAATTTCCCGCGAGATCATGCCCAAGAATATATTGATGGTCGGACCCACAGGCGTGGGGAAAACTGAGATTGCCCGGAGGCTTGCCACGCTCTCAAATGCACCGTTCGTGAAAGTCGAGGCTACGAAGTTCACCGAGGTCGGCTACGTTGGACGTGATGTCGAGACAATCATTCGCGACCTTACAGAGTTCGCCGTGTCGATGGTGCGCAAGAAGATGATTGAGGAAGTCCAGAAGCCCGCACTTGAACGCGCTGAACAGAAGCTGCTTGATGTTCTCCTTCCGCGCCCGGAAAAGAAGTTCTCTATGCCCGACTTCATGAAGGCATTTACTGGCGGCAAAGATGACGAAGACGACAACAAGCAGGAAGACCCCCAGGAGTCAGCCCTTGAGGAGGAGAAGAACGCAAGGACTCGAAAACGTTTCCTGAAGATGATGCGTGAAGGCAAGCTCGACACACGGGAGGTTGAGATTGAGATTAACGACAGCACATCGCCGATCTCAGTGTTCGGCTCTCCGGGAATGGACATAATGGGAATGGGCATCAACATCAACGAGATGCTTGGCGGGATAATGCCCAAGAAGACCAAGAAGCGAAGCATGACCGTCAAGGAAGCCCTGAGAATCCTTCAGCAGGAAGAGGCCGAGAAGCTCATAGACTCCGACGCTATGGCCAAAGAAGCTCTGGACCTTGCGCAGGAGGACGGTATAGTGTTCCTCGACGAGATCGACAAGGTAGTGGTGAAGGGTGGATCATCACATGGCCCGGACGTGAGCCGCGAGGGAGTACAGCGGGACTTGCTGCCCATCGTTGAGGGCTCTGTGGTGCAGACACGCTACGGCCCGGTGAAGACCGATCATATACTGTTCATTGCCGCCGGAGCATTCAGCGGGGTGAAACCGTCTGACCTCATTCCCGAACTTCAGGGACGATTCCCCATCAGGGTAGAGCTTGAGCCCCTGAGCATTGAGCACCTCCAGCAGATACTTACAGAGCCGGAGAACAGCCTTATCCGTCAGTACGAGGCGTTAATCTCCACTGAAGGCACGGAATTAACCTTCACTGAGGAGGCCACGCAGGAAATCGCCCGGCTTGCCCACAAGATGAACTCTGAGATGGAGGACATAGGAGCACGAAGACTTCACACGATGATGGAGCAGCTTCTTGAGGAAATCAGCTTCAATGTCTCGGACATGGACGAGGAGAAGATAGAGATCACTGCGGAAATGGTGAAGGAGAAACTCTGCGGACTTGTCGAGAACAGGGACATAAGGCGTTACCTGTTGTAGCGGGGGTGAAGTGAACATGCAAGAACTGCCTGAAGATGTCGCCCTAAATGAGCTCCTGAAGAAGACCCGTAAAGTTGGCCGTGCGTTCCAGTCCAAGCGTGAGGGTGAACCGCTCGACTACTATCACCTTTCGGAGATGCTCTCGGAGTTCTCGACGGCAAATGTCTACATGGTTGACAGTTCGGGGCGGCTGCTGGGGTATAACTGGCTGCCACGCTACACGTCAAAGGCACTCTCTGAGAGCTTCAGGAACGGTGTAATGCCTGAAGAGTTCGTTGTGCGGATGAACAGATGCCGTGATACAGAGGTACATGATGAGGATGCCCCGTTGTTCGACGATGAATATACGGGGGGAAAGAAACCAGACAAGCACCTGATGTATGTTCCGGTAATTGGGGCGGGTGCTGAGAGGCTGGGAACGATTATGCTCGTCCGCGAGATGAGACCGTTCAGGGTTGAAGATGTCCTGTTGGCTGAATATCTGGGGATGCTTGCGGGTATCGAGATACTGAACGAGCGCGCCAAGGTGTTGGAGGAGACAGCGAGAAGCCGCCTCAGTGTGCAGATGGCCATGCGTGCCTTGTCGTATTCGGAGCTTGAGAGCATGAAGCACATAATCGCCGAACTTGACGGGCCGGAAGGTGTAGCGATTGCCTCACGTGTTGCCGACAGGGTGGGAGTTACTCGGAGCGTCATCGTGAATGCCTTGCGGAAACTTGAGAGTGCCGGGCTTATTGAGAGCCGGAGCTTGGGCATGAAGGGTACGTACATAAAGATACTTAGCCCGTTATTGCTTGAGTACCTCGACAACCCCAAAGGAGGAGACGGAATATGACTCCCGTCATTGTGTCCCTCATAGCAATAGCCATAGCGTTTTTAGGGGTCATGATTACCCTTGTGTGCATAAACTGGGAATTATACCGTGATGCCAGGAAGGCCAAGAACGAACCGCCAGTAACACGCTCAGAGGTCAGCAGCATGATAGACGAGGCAATATCACGAGCACTAGGCACAAGGAAATAATACACTAAGCAGGAAGGAGAATACATCAATGTGCGGCATATTAGGCTACACTGGAGACCGTCAGGCAAGCAGTATCTTGCTCGCAGGACTTGAACGCCTCGAATACAGGGGCTATGACTCAGCAGGCATCGCAATACTCGACAACGGGAACATCAAGATAGCCAAGAACAAGGGAAGGCTCAAGGTCTTGGAGGATAGGATAAACGCAGGGGAGGAAGTATCAGGGACTTGCGGCATCGGCCACACACGCTGGGCAACCCATGGCGAACCTTCGGACGTTAACGCCCACCCATTATGGAGCGACGACATGGCTGTTGTTGCTGTGCATAATGGCATCGTTGAGAACTACCGGGAGATCCGGGCAATGCTGGCTGAACATGGCTACACGTTCTACTCACAGACCGACACAGAGGCTGCCGTTAAGCTCATCGATTACCACTACAAGAAGGAGAAGACCCCCCTCAAGGCAATAACCCAAGCCATCAAGGAGATAGACGGCTCATATTGCTTTGTCCTGCTGTTCCGGGACTTCCCCGGTGAAGTCTGGGGAGCAAGGAAGGATTTACCCCTGATTGCCGGGCAGGGAAAGGGCGAATCGTTCCTTGCGTCTGACGTTTCGGCAATCCTCCATGACACAAGGCAGGTCTATTACCTCGACAACATGGAGATAGTACAGCTCAAGAAGGGTAATGTTCGATTCTTTGACGTTGAGGGCTATGCGACACATAAGGAAATCAGCGAAGTAACCTGGGATGCAAACGCTGCCGAAAAAGGCGGGTTCGAACACTTCATGATGAAGGAGATTCACGAACAGGCGCGGGCAGTTAAAGACACGTTCGGGGCTGTCTACCATTCAGGGAAAATTGACCTCACGGAGAAAGGACTGACTGACGAGGCAATAAGGGCAGTCTCACAGATATACATCATTGCTTGCGGGAGTGCCTACCATGCCGGGGCAGTGGCTCAGTACGTGATTGAGGACTTGGCGAAAATCCCCGTGCGTATTGAGATGGCCTCAGAGTTCCGTTACCGTGATATGCCCATGGACAGGAACGCGCTGGCGGTAATCATCTCGCAGTCAGGAGAGACAGCCGACACCCTCGCGGCAATGAGACGTGCGAAGGAGAACGGCATAAAGACCCTCGCAGTCGTGAACGTTGTCGGGAGCACAATAGCGCGTGAAGCTGACTCAGTGTTCTACACGATGGCCGGGCCTGAGATTGCGGTTGCGACGACGAAGGCATACAGCGCACAGCTTGCGGCATGTTACGCGATGGCCGTGAAGTTCGCGCATGTCAGGGGAGTGATCGATGACGCGGAATGCACGAGGCTCATTGCGGAGATTCAGGGACTGCCGGAGAAGATAGACGAGATACTTGACGAGAAGGGAAGCCTTGAGGAGCTTGCAGGAAGGTTTGTGAATGCACGCAACGCTTTCTACTTGGGACGGAACATAGATTACGCCGTAGCGATGGAGGGAAGCCTCAAGATGAAGGAGATAAGCTACCTCCACAGTGAAGCCATAGCCGCCGGTGAAATGAAGCACGGGCCCATAAGCCTGATAGAACGGGGAATGCTTGTTGCAGGGATAATGACTCAGAAGGGGCTCTACCAGAAGACGGCCAGCAATATGCTTGAGGCCAAGAGCAGGGGAGGGTTCTTGTTGGTTGTGTCGTCAAGGGGCTGTGAGTACCTGAAGGATGATGCTGATTTCGTGTTCCATGTGCCTGAGACTGACGAGCATTTTGCCGCGAGCCTTGCTGTGATTCCGTTACAATTGCTGGGGTACTATGTGGCCGTGGCGAGGAAGCTGGATGTCGATAAGCCGAGGAACTTGGCCAAGAGTGTTACTGTTGAGTGAGGGCAATGCACAGGCTGAGGGTGATTGACCTCTTCGCAGGAATCGGGGGGATAAGGCTGGCGTTCGAGAATGCCGGGTGTGAGTGCGTGTTCTCCTCTGAGATTGACGGGTCAGCACGCGAAACTTACCGCGCGAATTTCCACGAAATACCCGCAGGAGACATCACAAAAATCAACGCTGACGACATACCTGACCATGATATTTTGTGCGCAGGCTTCCCGTGCCAGCCCTTCAGCATCGCAGGTGTCTCCAAGAAAAACAGCCTCGGCCGTCCTACAGGCTTTCAGGACATGACACAGGGGACATTGTTCTTTGACGTTTGCAGGATACTTGAGGCGAAGAAGCCCCGCGCGTTCATGCTTGAGAACGTCCGCAACCTAGTATCGCACGACAGGGGAAAAACCTTCAGGGTGATAGTCTCATCCCTTGAGGGACTGGGCTACAAGGTGTTCCATGAGATACTTGACGGGCAAATGTTCGTGCCCCAGCACCGCGAAAGAATCGTCATTGCAGGGTTCAGGGACTTCACGGGAGATTTCGGGTTCGGAATCGTCCCGCCAAAACACAAGCTCGTAATGAGAGACATACTTGATGACAGCGTGCCGGAAAAATACACCCTCTCCGACAAGTTGTGGCAGTACCTCCAAGACTACGCAGCAAGGCACAAAGCAAAGGGTAACGGCTTCGGCTACGGAATTGCTGACCCTGAAGGGATCTCACGTACACTTTCGGCGCGATACTACAAGGACGGCTCGGAGATACTCATTGCGCAGGAAGGCAGGAATCCCAGACGATTGACCCCCAGGGAATGCGCGAGGCTTATGGGCTTCCCTGAGAGCTTCATTATCCCGGTGAGCGACACTCAGGCTTACAGGCAGTTTGGGAATTCCGTTGTTGTGCCGCTGATGACGGAGGCCGCAAAGTCAATCGTTAGGAGATTGAATCATGACGGCTGACAGGGCAGTAAAGGCTGTGCTTGACGGCAGGATGTCCTACTGCAAGTTCCTTTCGGCGAATGATTCAGGGGAGACAGGCGGGCATCAGTCCGGCATACTGGTATCGAAATCAGCACTGGCCATGCTGTTTGATGCTTCGGTTCTGGGTAAACATATCGCAAAGCGCGAGGCACGTATAACATGGCAGGATGACCTAGAGACTCAGAGCTGCTTCACATGGTACGCCTCAAAGAATGAGTTGCGTATTACGAGGCTGGGCAAGAATTTCCCTTATCTCAGGCCTGACATGACAGGGTCTTTGTTTGTGTTGGTCAGGAACGGTGAAGATGACTACTGCGGCTATATGCTTGAGACTGAGGACGAAATCAGCGGCTTCCTTGACGCTTTCGGGATGACCCCGGCAGATACCGGCAGGCTTCTTGACACGGGAGGCATTGACCCCGGCATACATGAAGGCATCGCAATAAGGGAGTTCATCGCAGGCCTCAGTGTTGATTTTCCCGATTCAAGGCAGCTCTCGGAGGCGGCACGTAAAATCAGCGGCAGGGTTTATGACCGTGAAGAATGTATTATGTCAGACCCGGACGCAAAACTTCTCGAATGGACACGCACGGAATATAGCATCTTCAGGATGCTGGAGCAGGAGAGGTACGGCGGAATTATCAGGCAGGGTTTTTCCTCAACGGATGAGTTCGTACTCATGGCAAACCAAGTACTGAACAGGAGGAAGTCGCGCGCAGGAAAGAGCTTAGAGCACCACCTTTCAGCAATATTTGACGCTAACGGCCTGCAGTATTCATCTCAGGCACAGACGGAAGGCAGGAAACGCCCGGACTTCATTTTCCCGTCAGAGAGGGCATATCATGACCCGCTTTTCCCGGACGGCAGGATCATAACCCTAGCGGCGAAAACAACGTGCAAGGACAGATGGCGGCAGATACTCAACGAGGCAGACAGGCTCAAAGACAGGACAAAATACCTTTGCACGCTTCAGCAGGGCATCTCACGGGAACAGCTCGGTGAAATGGAGGCGGAGAAGGTACAGCTCATAGTTCCGCGGGAATATATTTCGTATTACCCGAAGGAGAAGCGGGCAGGACTGTGGACGCTGAAGAAGTTTATCGGCTATGTTAAGGAAACTTGCACCCCCTGAGAAATAATCCGGGGGGTGATGCTTTACTCGTATATTCTTGCCTCTAACGCCTTGAGTTCCTCCGGGTTAGTCTCACTCTCACTGCTTAGGATAACCTTCTGCCCCCTCAGAATCTCAGGCAGCCTCACAGCCTCAAGCCCGAAATTCGCCACAGTAATCACTTCATGGCCGTCAAACTCCCTCACGAACGCAAAGAGCCTCTCGTCCTCCGGCAAAATCTCCCTCCAGCTCCCGGCAGTCAGTGCAGGGTTCTCACGCCTCAGCCTCAACAGCTCACGATACCACGACAAGACCGACTCACTGTCGCCCGCCTCACTCTCAGCATTCACGGTGAGGTAGTCATCGTTCACGGGGAGCCATGGCCTGCCTGACGTGAAGCCCGCGTTCATTCCTGCCGTCCACTGCATGGGAGTCCGTGCATTGTCCCGCGTGAAGTACCGCACGAACTTCATGGCCTCCTCCGGGCTGAATCCTTCCCTCAGCGCAAGCTCATACTGCCCGCGCGTCTGTATGTCGTCTACCTCGTCTATGCTCCTCCAGTTGTGGTTAGTCATCCCCAGTTCCTCGCCCTGATAGATGAACGGTGTCCCCCTCATAGTCAGCAGGACAGAGGCAAGAACTTTAGCGGCCTTCTTTGGATCTGCACCTTCCGGGAAAAAGTGATTGACGCTCCGGGGCTGGTCGTGGTTCTCGAAAAACGCGGGATACCAGCCGTTATTTGAGGTTGCGTTCTGGCTGTTACGGATTGCACGCTTGAGGTCGGTCAATGTCCACTTCACGGGGTAACACCAAATCTCAGCATCACCCAATGGCAAAGTTACGTGGCTGAACTCAAAGAGCATGTCGAACACGCCGCCATCACCAACCCACTGGGGCAATTCGTCAGCACTCACACCGTTAGCCTCGCCGACAGTGAAGATGTCTGCCCCTCCCGCCGTAATCTCACGCCTGAACTCACGGAGGAAGTCGAGTATTCCGGGCTGGTTTGCCGTCATAGTGTGGACGTTCACAGTTCCGTCCTCAGCATCGGGCTTGCCATCAACGAACTCTGCGGGCTTCTTGATGTAGGTTATCGCGTCAATCCTGAAACCTCCTGCCCCCTTCATGAGCCAGAACTTAGCCGCGTCATAGAGTGCCTGTCTGACTTCCGGGTTCTCCCAGTTGAGGTCGGGCTGCTCCTTCGCGAATGTGTGAAGGTAGTACTGCCCACGCTCAGGTGAGAACGTCCACGCACTGCCGCCGAAGATACTCCGCCAGTTAGTGGGGGGTGTGCCGTCGGGTTTGGGGTCTCGCCAGATGAACCAGTCAGCTTTAGGGTTATCCCTCGATTGCCGGGACTGCCTGAACCATTCATGATTGTCCGAGCAGTGGTTGAACACCAAGTCCATCACTATCCTGATGCCGCGCTTGCCTGCCTCGCGTATCAGCTCGTCAAAGTCCTCCATTGTCCCGAACGCCGGGCCTATCGCCGTATAGTCCGAGATGTCATAGCCGTTGTCGACCATCGGGGAAGGGTATACGGGAGTCATCCAGACAGCATTAACGCCCAAGTCATGGAGATAGTCCAGCTTTGAGGTTATGCCCTTGATGTCGCCCGTTCCTGTTCCTGTAGTATCGCGAAAACTCTTAGGGTAGACCTGATACACTGCCCCCGTCTGCCACCATTTGAGATTTCCGCCCTGCATCTTCTTCTTCAGCCTCAATATTCTCATCACGCTTTCGTCTATTCTTGCCTCAGAGATACGCCCGGACTTCACAGCCTCGATTACTCCCCTGAAGGCTTCGCGGTAATCCCAAGGCATCAGGATAATATCATTCCCCGCCTCAAGGGCAAGAACAGCAGCCTCTGATGATGTGTAGTTCTTGGCGATTGCTCCCATGTCCATAGCGTCAGTGATGATTACCCCGTCATAGCCGAGTTCGCCGCGTAACTTCCCGGTGATTATCTCATGGGACAATGAGGCAGGCAGTCCGTCATGCGTAACGTTCTTCATGGTTATGTGTGCGGCCATGATGCAGTCGGCTTTGTTCATGTTCGCGATGTAGGGGGCAATCTCAGCGCGTAAAAGCTCGTCCCACGTCTTGAGCACCGCAACGTAGTCATCATGTGTGTCGTCCCTAGTGTCTCCATGTCCGGGAAAATGCTTCAGGCACCCGGCTATTCCCTGAGAGTGGAGGCCGTCAAGGAACTCACCCGCAAGCCTCGACACTAACGCAGGGTCATCACCGAACGCCCTGTCGCCTATCACGATATTTTCGGGGTTGGTGTTGATGTCAGCGACTGGAGCAAAGTCCAGGTTGAACCCGTAATCCTTGATGTATGACGCGATATATGCCGCCGCCTCACGTGCATTGCCTGCCCTAGCCATTGCCTCAACACTCGTGAACTTCTTGACCGTGAAGCCCTTAGCGTTCGCGATACGTGAGACCCTTCCGCCTTCCTCGTCTATTGCCATGACGGGATACAGCTTGCTGGCATCTTTGAGGGCTGATACGTACCTCCTTAGCTGTTTGGGGGAGTCAATGTTTTTCCCGAACAGTACGAAGCCTCCTGCCGGGTATTCCTGAAGTACCTTCCTCATGGCCGGGGTAAGGGACTTAACGCCGTACTTCCTGCTGTCGTGGATTTGTTCGGGGGTTAGTGATGTGTCGAGGTGGTCGGGACGAATCACGAAGAGCTGGCCGACTTTCTCCGTGAGTGTCATGGAACGGATGAGTCTTCCGGGATCAATGTCTGCATGAGCCTCATGGGAAATCAAGAGTGCCGCTGCGAGCGCAAAAACTATTCTTCTCATTATGTGCCTCCTAAGCATGGGGATTGCCCAATACTTTAGCACAAAAAAAACCGCCTGCCATTTTCCAGACAGACGGCCTTATACCACGAGCCTGTATCTTAACGTTTGAGCCTCCTGTTGATCTCGTCAAATTCTGCCCTCATTGCACCGCTCTCAAAAATCTTCAGCTCAGGCATTGACAGCGTGCTTATGGCATCGAACGCGCTCAACCCCGAATGTATCAGCCCCCTCAATTCCCCGGAGCTCCTAACGGTCTTGTAGGTGTTCTCGGCTAAGTCCCTGTTGCGCCTCAGTGAGCTTATGCTGTCGAGGATAGCTAGCTTCTGGCTGCCCAATAGTTCACCGTAAAGGTTAGCGGCCTCTATGGTTGCGGCGTTGGAGCGGGCATTCTGGGCAAATGACTTCCTCTGTGCCTGAGTGTAGGCGTTGTCGTTGCTGCGTGCCAGTGCTTCCTTCCTGACTGCTTCAGCCTCAGTGATTATCTCCTGAAGCCTTGGCCTGTATTCCTCGTTGATTTTCCTGACCAGTTCCTCCTGAGTGTGTATGAGTAAGTCATTCAGGACAAGATACATTCCTGTGTAACGTCTCGTGATTTCGAGGGTGTTCGTGTCATTCTGTGAGAGCTCCTCAAGTTTCGAGACCACTGCCTTGACGTTGTCGAATATCACGGTGTTGTGAAGTATGTCCTCACCTGTTACGGAGTTCAGGAGTATATCAGTCTGTGAGTCAGTGAGTTCAAGCCCTATCTTCCTGAGCTCTGAGGTCAGGCGTGAGGTCAGTGCAGTCATCTCACGTTCACACCCTGAAAGTTCAGCCTCAAGCCCGGCGATTTTAGCGTCTGCTTTGGCCTTCGTCATCCTCCAGAACATGTAGGTGCTTTCGGGGGCGTTGATCCTCTCGTTCCTGAGCCTGTCGAGTTCAGCCCTCAATGATGATATTCTGCCCCGTAAGTTCATGGCCTGAGTTCGTGCGTTCCCTGCATCACCTCCCGACAAAATCACAAGCGCACGGTCAAGGAGCTCGTCTATCTTCCTGCCGTTGCTCTTCTGGTCTTCGCGGAAGGGTACCCATGAACTCGGCGGCAATGTCTCCTGTTTGTCTCGGAGCCTTAGTGTGTCGTTGAGTGTGTCGGTGAGCTTCCCCCAGCTTGAGGCGATGCTCTCAGGAAGTGTCTCATCCTTTGAGGCCGGGGCTTCCTCCTCACTGCTGAAGAGCCCGGAAACGTAGCCTGTCGTAGCGTCCCATGCGTCAGATGCGTACTTGCTCACCTCGTCCCAGTCGAGCGTGAAATACCCCGTCCATGCTGAGGCCGTATTGCTCCCCATAAGTGCCAGCGCAATAACTGCAACTGCCAGTGCCTTCCTATGCATCGCTATTCCTCCCTGCATTCTGTGAATTGTAGATCTCCCTGTAAACGTTATCGGTCTCCATGAGCTCCCTATGAGTTCCTGATGACCTTATGCGCCCGCCTTCCATGAGTATTATTCTGTCGGCATCCTCAACTGATGATATTCTTTGAGCAATGATTATCTTTGTCGTCTCAGGCATGTAGTCCTTGAGTGCCCTTCGTATCTTCGCGTCTGTGTGAGTGTCAACCGCACTCAATGCATCGTCAAGGATTAAGACCTTCGGCCTCTTCAGGAGTGCACGGGCAATACACAGCCTCTGCTTCTGTCCTCCCGAAAAATTCGTGCCGCTCTGTTCGGTGAATGTGTCATAACCCTGCGGCAATCTCCCAATGAACTCATCACAGCAGGAAATTCTGCAAGCCTCCGAAATTTCTTCATCCGTTGCGTTTTTGTCCCCCCACTTCAGATTGTCCCTTACTGTCCCGGAAAATATCTCGTTCTTCTGGAGCACTAATGATACTGCGCTCCTCAGTGCCTTAATGTCGTACTCCCTCACGTCATGGCCGCCTACCTTCACGCTCCCTGATGCCGCATCATAGAGCCGGGGGATGAGCTGGATTAACGTTGTCTTTGATGAGCCAGTTGCTCCGATTATCCCGATCGTTGAGCCGCTGGGTATCTTCATCGTTATGTTAGTCAATGCACATGGGGATTTTGTGTTGCTGTAACTGAAACTCACTCCCTCAAACTCAACGCTGCCATCTGGAATTTCCTTCAGGCCGTCAGGAGGATTGGGGATTGCCGGGACTTCCTCCAGTACCTCGACGATTCTCACGGCACTTTCACGCGCGAGGGTAATCATGACGAAGACCATTGACAGCCTCATCAAGCTGCCGAGTATCTGCATCCCGTAGGTGAGGAGTGAGCTTATCTGCCCAACGTCAATATCGAGGCCGTGAGAGACCGCCGCCCTGTATGTCCCGTAATAGAGCACGAATATCATCACGACGTAAAGGCAGAACTGCATCATTGGGTTGTTGAGGGCTAATATCCTCTCTACCCTCGTGAAGTTCCGGCAGATTGCTTCATTCCTACGTGAGAATCTCTCCTTCTCGTACTCCTCTCGAACGAACGCCTTTACCGCCCTTATGCCCTGTATGTTCTCCTGTACTGTGTTGTTGAACTCGTCATATTCCCGGAAGAGCCTCCTGAATGTCGGCATTGCCCACGAGGCTATAGCGAACAGTCCCAAGCCCAGGAACGGAGCAGTGAACAGGAAGATGAACGCGATCCTTCCGCCCATGATTAGGGCCATGATGAACGAGAAGACCAGCATTAGGGGGCCTCGTATTGCCGTCCGTACTATCATCATGTAGGCTTGCTGTACGTCTGATACGTCAGTGGTCAGTCGGGTAACCAGTGAGGAGGTAGGAAACCTGTTCAGGTTCTCGAAGGAAAAGCCCTGTACTGCCCGGAAAATATCACTCCTTAAGTTTTTGGCGAAACCGCAAGAGGCAGTCGAACAGGCATTGCCCGCGATTATCCCGAACGTAAGCGACAGGCAGGCCATGACCACGAGGACAACTCCGTAACTCATGAGGACGCTGAAGGATGAGCCTTCACGTATGGAGTTGACGAGGCGGGCGACAATGAAGGGTATTATGCACTCCATTACGACCTCAAGGGAAACGTAGAACGGTGCTTCAAGCGAGGGGCGTTTGTATTCCCGGACACTCTGCAGTAATTTCTTGTACACTTTCTCTCTCCTTTATGGGATTTGAGATATTATAATGAATTTTTCAGCATATTTTATTTTTAGCAGAAGGTGAAACTCTTGCGCGTAACTATTCTCACTAACGGGCCGGGAGAATTATGGGGCTGGGTTCGTCCTGTTGCCTCTGAGCTCAGGAAACGGGGGCACTCTATATCCATGTGGTTATTGCCCTGTCAGTTCGCATCAGGACATGAACGCGAAGCCGCCTCACTCTTGGGCGTGGACAAGCTCGAAGGCCCTTCATCTGCCTCTGTCTTGTGGCGCGAACTCTCTCACGAAAAGACCGACAGCATCATTCAGTTAGGCGGTGATGTCATGTTCGGCCTGCGAATGTCGAAGTCTTCAGGCGTTCCCCTGACCGTCTACAGCTACAGGCACAGGAAGGACATTCCCGGCGTGAAGCTCCTCACTGCATACCCCGAACAGGTGAACATACCCTCAGCAGTCCCGATCGGCGACCTCGTGAAGGATGCCATAGAGCTCGACATTACCCCGGCAGCAATGAACTCGTGGAACTGGCCGAAAGATGAATCATCACCGCGAATATTGTTCCTTCCGGGAAGCCGCCCGGTCATACGTCTTGCGGCAATGAGCTGGCTATGTGAACTCAGGGAATGCCTCAAGGACAGAATACCCAACGTGAGGATACGTACCCTGTTCCCCCAGTTCATGCCCGAAGCCGAAATAAAGCAGTGGCAGAAAGCTGGCCTCAACCCTGTACGCTGCGGGGCAGGTGTCGCGATGAGGGGCTCGGATTACGCCATCACTCAGCCGGGGACAAATAACTTTGAGCTCATGCACTGCGGACTTCCGGGGCTCGTTACTGCTCCCGAAAAGTTCCTGAAGTATATTCCCGTCTCTGGCATTGCCGGGGTTGTAGCCTCCATCCCGTTAATCGGCCCGGCCATAAAACGAAAGGCACTAACCCGCATAATTGACCGTTGGGATGGGTATATATCGCTCCCTAACAGGACGTTCAAGGCTGAATTGCTCTCGGAGATGTACGGTGATGTTACGCCGGAGATTATTGCGGACAGGGCAGCAAGTGAGCTCTCAGACCGTGAGGGACTCAGGGTGATTCATGATGAACTGCTCAGACGGTCGGGAAGTTCCGGGGCAGCATCAAGGCTCTGTGATATTGCATCAATCGGCGGGGAGGCACTATGACCATCTCACAACCCCTCAAATTCCTTTACTCCTACACGAAACAGTACAGGCTCAAGATAATTCTTGCTGTCTTCTTCATGCTCGCTTCTTCCGGGCTCAACGTGATACCTCCCTACCTCTTCAAGTCCATAGTTGACGACATACTAATATCACGAAACACAATGATGTTGAACGCTGTATGTGTCCTCATCGTGGTAATCTTCGGGCTCAAGGCAGTAACTACATACTTCCAGCGTTACCTCATGAACGAGGCAGGGCAGGGCGTGGTCATGGACATACGAATAGCACTCTATGACCACATGCAAAGGATGAGCCTCGCGAAAATCTACGCCTCACGAACCGGTGAGCTCATGAGCCGGATTACCGGGGACGCGGCAATGTTGCAGAACATCGTAACCAGCACGGCAATAGACCTCATGTTCAACATCATAACGTTCTTGGGAATGTTCGCGTTCATCCTCTACATCAACTGGCGATTGACCTGCCTGATTATCCTTGTGCTTCCGTTTGTGGGCTTCCTTCTGTCGTTCGCAGGGAAGAAACTTCGCAAGGCTGGCCACAACGTACAGGAACACCTGGCGGACATAACAGCAACGGCTCAGGAGGCATTCTCGGCGGTCAGGGTAGTGCGCTCATTCGCCACTGAGGATGAGGAGCTCGAACGCTTCAGGACAGCAAGCCGGGGGAACTACAAGGCACTTCTTCAGGCTGTCTCAGTACAGGGAATTCTTGCGGGAGTGATTGAGGAGTTCCTTATTGTTGCGCTCGCTGTGGTCTTCTGGTTCGGAGGAAGGAGCGTCATCAACGGCACCCTAACGCCCGGTGAATTAATCTCGTTCACGGGGTATATTGCCTTCATGGTACAGCCAATAAGGAGCATCATGAACCAGATGAGCACCCTCCAGACCGGGATAGCAAGTGCAGAGAGAATACAGGACATGCTGAGAGTACCTGTTGAGGATGCCGGGACTTCAGCGTCAGAGCACGTGAAGATTTCGGGGAACGTCAGCTTTGAGCACGTATCGTTCTATTACGACGAGGGGCAGGAGATACTTCACGACATAAGCCTTGACGTTAAGGCCGGTGAAAAGATTGCGTTTGTCGGCCCAACTGGAGCGGGGAAGTCTACGATTGCCGACCTTATACCGCGCTTCTATGACCCGACACAGGGAAGGATACTCATTGACGGCCATGACATAAGGACGCTGGGACTGAAGGACTTGCGGCGGCAAATTGGCATCGTCCCGCAGGAATGTATCTTGATGCGCGGCACAATAGCCTTCAACATAGCTTATGGGCTTCCTGAACTGGACATGAAGAGGATTGAGGAGGCGGCAGAAATCGCGGACATCCGGGAGTTCATCGAGAGCCTGCCTGATGGGTATAACTCCCTTGTGGGTGAACGCGGCGTAACGTTGTCGGGGGGGCAGCGTCAGAGGATAGCCATTGCCCGCGCAGTGATACGCGACCCAAGGATACTCATACTCGACGAGGCAACAAGCTCACTCGATACCGCCGTGGAACATGCCGTGCAGAAGGCTCTTGACCGTGCAATGGACGGGCGAACGTCATTCATCATTGCCCACAGGCTGAGCACGATACGCAATGCTGACCGTATATATGTCCTTCATGACGGGAGGTTCATACAGTCCGGGACACATGACGAGCTCATTTCTTCGGGAGGTCTCTATGCTGAACTCTACAACATGCAGTGATGCCTACATGCGCCACGTGAGGGGGGAGAAGTTCAGCCTTCTGGTCTGGGCTGTTCTTGCGCCTTTCTCGTGGATTACCGGGCTGTTCCTGGCACTGACTGACTACCTGAGAGCTCACGGCCTCCTCAAGACCGAAGAGCCTCCCCTGCCTGTAATCAGCGTGGGGAATCTCACATATGGCGGGACGAACAAGACACCTTTCGTGAAGATGCTCGCTGAATGGGCGTTGTCTCATGGTGTGAAGGCGGGAATAGTTACGCGGGGTTATTCGGGGAAGAGCCACAACGTCATCATCATTCAGGGCGGTAACTCGGAGCGTGAGATTACGGGAGATGAACCGCTGATGTTGTCGCGCGAGCTCCCTGATGTTCCTGTTGCTGTGGCGAAAAGAAGAATTGACGGGGTTAATACCCTGCGTGAATTGGGCGTTGAACTCGTGATAGCTGATGACGCGTTCCAGCACAAGGCCATGAACCGGGACTGTGATATTGTCCTCATTGATGCATTATGTCCCTGGGGAAACGGCCGCTTAATCCCCGGCGGAATACTCAGGGAAAAGTTATCGGCCATTAAGCGCGCTGATGTTGTGGTGATCACGAAGTCAGACACGGTGAAGCCCTCAGAGCTTGCGGAAATTCTTGGGACTGTGAGGAAATACACAGACGAGGGAAAAATATTCACGTCGTCGCTTGAGTTCCGGGAGTGGCTGAAGTTCGGAGGGGACATTACCCCGCGTGAAGGCTTGAAGGTCTATGCGTTCTCGGCAATCGGAAGCCCTGAGAGTTTCCGGCACTCAGTCAGGAGCATGGGGCTCGACATGGCCGGATGCAGTACGTTCACCGACCACCACAGATATACCCGTGAGGACACGAGGACGCTCTGCACTCTCGCTAGGTCATCAGGAGCTGAGGCTCTCATCTGCACGGAGAAGGACCTATACAACCTCCCGGAAGTGTGTTCATGGCCTCATGATGTCCCGTTAATCGTCCCGAAGGTCAACGCCTCAGTGAACGAGGAAGCCGGGTTTTTCGCCGCCATAACTGGGACACTCAAGCCGGAAATAGTGATAGCCTCAAACGGTTATGGTGAGGACGCAATAGGTGCTGTACTTGCCTCGAAACTGAGAGAGAGATACCCGCATTCAGAGATTTCGGCGTTCCCACTGGTAGGGCGTGGCGAGTCATACAGGCGTGAAAGTTTTGCGGTGAAGTCTGCACTCTCAGTAACGCCATCGGGAGGTGTCCTCAAGTACTCACTGAAGGCACTACTCGGCGACATTCGAGCGGGACTTCTCAGGCACATAGGGGCACAGCTCAGGGACTGGCGGAAGATTTCCCGGCAGATACTCACACCTATATGCGTTGGTGATGTCTACTTGCTCCTGAATACGTTATGGGGCTCAGGGAAACGGCCTCTCTTCATGGCGACGGCAAAGACCGTGTATATCTCCGGGCATTGGAGGACGGAACGGGCAATAATCCGGGCATTCACACTCAGGACATGGACGAGGGACGAACCTACAGCCGCGCAAATAGGCAGCCGTGCCGTGTACTCAGGGAGCCCGATAATGGACTTGGCCGGGAATGTTCACGTCTCACGCGGTAATGTGATTCTCCTACTGCCTGGAAGCCGGAAGAGTGCCTGCAATGACGTTAAGACACTCCTTAAGGCCACAGAGATAATGAGCTCACACGGTCATGATGCCTTCAGGATGGTACTAGCTCCTACTCTTGAGCTTGAGCCGTTCTTCGTGTCGTGCCTTGCTGAGGGCTGGGCTCACGATGGCGATACCCTCAAGAAGTCAGGCATCACCATAGAGCTGACCAGTGAGGACATTGCGAGTGCGTCAGATGGTGCGTGCATATTGCTGGGAATGGGAGGGACGGCTAACCAGTTATGCGCTGGCCTGGGTGTTCCTGTTATTGCCCCGGACAACAAGGGCAAGCGTGTCCAGAAGAAATTGCTCGGTGATTCTGAGATTCTCACGTCAGGAAGTGCTGAGGCTCTGGCTGAATGTGCATTGCGTGTGCTTGGTGATGAGGCACTCTATGACTTCATGGGCAGGTCAGGCCGTGAGAGGATGGGAGTTCTTGGGGCATGTGATGATGTTGCGGGCTATACGGTTGAGGCTTTGGGCTGGAAGGTGAGGGAAGGGGTCTACATGAAGCTCAAAGGAGGGACTGAGAAATGAGCGGGCTTAGTGAGGAGATGTAATACCCTGTATACGGCTTAGGATGTATATTTTCCTGCGTTGAAAGTTTCACATATGACATTCACACCAAAGGAGGAATCCCGCCCATGTGGCACGGAAGATTCAGGCACGACACCGCAAAGATAGTTCAGGAGTTCACGCAGTCCCTCGACATTGACTGGCGAATGTACGAGGCAGACATTCAGGGCAGCACCGCACACGTCAGTATGCTCGGAAAAACAGGAATACTTGACCACGAAGAGGCCGCAAAAATCGAGGCAGGACTTCAGGCAGTACTACAGGAAATCCGGGAAGGGAAGTTCACGCCATCAGAAGCCCTTGAAGACGTACACATGAACATAGAGGCACGATTGACGGAGATTGAGCCCCTCGGTGCGAAGCTCCACACTGCACGTTCACGGAACGACCAGGTAGCCACGACAACAAGGCTCTACCTGCGCACCAGACTTCAGGCACTCAAGGACGACATCAGGGAGCTATTGCGCGTAATTGTCTCGAACGCTGAACGGCACATCAACGTCATCATTCCGGGCTACACACACATGCAGCAGGCACAGCCCATCTCACTGGGGCATTACTGGCTCTCATGGTTCGAGGCATTCAGCAGGGACAGGGCACGCCTTGACTTCGCTCTTGATGCACTCGATGAATGCCCACTGGGTGCCGGGGCACTTGCCGGGTCTACGTTGCCGGTTGACCGAATGATGACCAGTGAGCTTTTGGGTTTCTCGCGTCCTACGAGGAACAGCCTCGACACTGTGGCGAACCGCGACTACATGGCCGACTTCCACTATTTCGCGTCAATGTTCATGCTCCACGTCTCGCGCCTATGCACTGACCTCATCACCTGGAACACACAGGAATTTGCGTTTATCGTCCTTCCTGATGAGTTCTGCACGGGCTCAAGCATGATGCCGCAGAAGAAGAACCCTGACGTTCTCGAACTCTCACGCGGGAAAACAGGGCAGGTAGTCGGGAACATGCTAGACCTCCTCATGAACCTGAAGGGTCTTCCCATGACGTACAACCGGGACTTGCAGGAGGACAAGCGCGGACTTTGGGCATCACTCGACACTGTGGAAAGCGTCATGAAGATTATTGCGGCGTTGCTTGAACACGTTGACGTTGACGAGGAGGCAGCATTGAGGGGGCTCACTAAGGGCTACCCACTCGCTACGGACATCGCTGAATATCTCGTGATGAAGGGTGTACCTTTCCGTGAGGCTCATGCTCAGGTTGGGCGTTTAGTGGGCTGGTGCGTGGAGAACGGGCTGGCATTCAGTGAGTTGACGTTTGAGCAGTGGAAGGAACATATCCCGGAGGCTGACCCGGCCATGATGGAGATACTGACCCCACGTGAGAGTGTGAGGAGGCGGGACACTTACGGCGGAACTGGGTTTGCTCAGGTTTTGCGGCAGATAGAGGAGGCAAAATCGAGGCTTTAACCCGACAAAAAGCCCCCCGTTTTTGTGGCGGGGGGTAAAATTTTCTCCTGTCCTAGAATCTTTCTACCTTGTACTTGCCTTCAAGCTCCTTTGCGCGCGCCTGAAGTATGTCCTGTGTCTTCTGTTCCCTGAGCTCCTGGACTATTCTCGGCTTCACCTGCTCGAACGGCGTGGGTTTCTCGGCTATGTGCTCTTCCAGCTTGATTATGTGCCAGCCAAACTGGGACTTCACAGGCTCGGAGATGTCCCCCGGATTCTTCAGGTCAAAGGCTGCCTTCTCGAACTCAGGAACCATTACGCCGCGCGGAAATTCCCCAAGATCGCCGCCATTGCTGGCACTTCCCGGATCTCTTGAGTACTCTTTCGCCACAACGTCAAACGATTTCCCGGCCTTGAGCTCCTCCTGTACTTTCGCCAATGTAGCATCATCACTCACGAGAATATGCCGGGCATGAACTCTCTCAGGCTGAACGAACAGACGGGGGTTGTCGTCGTAGAACTTCTTTGCCTCATCATCGCTTACTGTGATTCCCTTCATAACCTCATGCATTGCTGCCTGTGCGAGCATTGCCCTTCTTGCGTTGGCGAGCTGTGCCTGAAATTCCGGGGTCTGGTCGAGGCCGGAACTCTCACCGTCAAGCGCAAAGAGCCTCATCGAGATAACGTCATCAATGATCATCTTCCGTCCCTGCTCTGAGGCATAGAGCATCAATGCCTGCTGTCCGAACGGCTGGATGAACTCCAGAACTTCAGCCTCTGTGATGTCCTGGCTGTTTACGCGGGCGAGAACCTTCGGGGAATTTTCCGCACCGTATGCAAAAGCTGAAAGGGATAAGGTAAGAATGAGAGCCGTGAAAAATCTGCGTGTCAATAAAATCACTCCCTGAACAAAAATTTTAATCCCGCAAAGTTTATCACAACGTGAAATTTCCCGTATAATAATCTTAAATTCTCATAAAAATTTCATGGAGCTGATTCATTTTGCGCATAGTGAACACCCAAGTAGTATTAGGCTTATCGGTATGGATTCTAGGATTTGCCTTCATGGTAATGGGCTGGCTTGTCGGTGAACTCTCGGAGAAATGGGGAAAAATACCCTCAAAGATACTCTACAAGACCGGCGCAGTAATCGTAGCAGTCCCTGTGATACTGATGCTCTGGAAAATCTCGGCACTCCTCTACGTCAACAGGTTTCACATATCGACCTATATCAATAACGCCTTCCAGTTCATACAGGACGCAATGAAAGTGCTCTAGACATGGCCGGGTATATACTCTCCAACGTTATCGCCCTGATTTTCGCGGCATTCATGCTCTACTTTCCCTACACGTGGTGCAGATGGAAGAATGAGCCCGAAGAGAATTACGCCCTGAAATGGTTCATGACCCCCAAGGCATGGCGTGATGTGATTTTCTCGCTGGCTTTCACGCTGATACCCTTGACGGTGATAGTGATGCTCCTTCCGTCTTCATGGAACGGCGGGGTGAAGAGGCCATCATTCTGGCGGGCACTGGATATTCTCGGCGGGGGCATTGCGGCGGCGTTCATCGAGGAAACATTCTTCAGGGGGTGGCTTCAGACCCTCACAGTGAGGAAAATGGGAGTATATACAGGCATAACAATAACGACAATGATATTTGCATCCATTCACCTAATCGCGAACCCAAGTCCCTTAAGGCTGGCAACGTTTTTTCCCGGCCTCATCATGGCGGCACTGAGACACAGGAACAACTCAGTGATGCCCGGAATAATCTATCATGCTGTCTGCAACGTCTGGGCTGTCTGGTTCTCGCCAATTCCGGGGGTGTAGGGACATGAAGAGATTACTGCTCACTCTGGCACTGCTCATCATCTGCACGCCGTCATACTCTGAGAGCCTCATAGAGCTGCGAATACCCTGCAAGGTCGGCTCTGAGGTTACGGCCATGATGCCATCAGGTGAGACCGTCAAGATCGGAACGGTTGAGATGATCCCCGTAAAGACCAACTGGCCCGCATACACCGCAAGCAAGTGGGCGGCACCTTCAAGTGTGTGTGCTTCTGCCGTCAATGCAGTTCACCTTCTCGTTCGTGTCGAGGAAGGCCGTGGAAGGATCATCAGTCTCGTCCCGTCAGTTACAGTAGCACCGGCGGCAGTTCAGGGAGCGTTCTTCTCGCTTGGGATGCCTGCAGGAACGGGGATATTCGGGGCATTTGCTCCATTGACGGGCTCGCGTGTTACTGTCGAGAGTGAAGGCGTTGAACATGAGCTTGATGACGTTCCTCTTGAGGGTGATACGCTGGTTATCCGTTCGGGACTGCCGGAAAACGCTCCGTACTACATGGCTGACATCGAGAACAGGCCCGGCGGCCGGGTAATCGTTCATGGCCGTGAAGGTTCGAGGGTAATCGCACGTGTAATGCGGCCGGTGAAGGGTGTTGGTCGTTTTGGGGGGAGCATCTACCAGAACAGGGGGAGGATACGTGCCTCACATTCAGGAGTGATTGACGTTGCCACCTCACCCCGCGACACTGTGGGAGGTATCCAGATCATGCCGCTGAAACATGCCCTGACCTCGCCGGAAATGGCCAATGCTTGGCTTCTCACTCAGTGGATGATTATTGCCCCCTTGCCCGGAATGCCTGACCTTGAGGGGAATGCGCCGCTGTTCAAGAATGCGTTTGTTCCCGGTGCTCAGTTGGGAGATAAACTGCCGGATATGTGGAGCCATTACGGGAGGAGGCCGCTTGTCTTGTGCCGGAGGAACGGGGGGAACTGGGAGAGACTGCCGGAAGTTTCAGGGCGTGTTGATGACGGATTGAGGGACGTTACACACTTGAGGCTCTATTTCCCGTCATGGAATGAGCCTGCTGGTAATTAGCATCAGCTCATGAAGTAGGTTATGATGTCTATGATCTTGTTGACCTGTGAGGAGTCTTTTACGCCCGTCCTGCACCAGACGGCGAAATGCTCGCAGTTGTTCAGCGCAAGGTTGTAGCCTCCTTCGCCGAGCTTGCTTCTTGCGCGCCTCACTGCCTCATCGCCGGAGTATAGGTGATAGTCCTTGAGCTTTAGGGCTTTGAGTGCCTGCCATAGCCTGAAGATGCCTCCCTTCTTTCCGGCCGTGTAGTGGCTGAAGTTTTCGGGGTGTTCGGGGAAGTGGCAGACGCTGAAGGTTTCCGCACCGTTGAGGAACTCGTCTAGTGTGGTCTCGCGCACAATGCCGTTGAAGTCGTCCGGGCCGGTTGCTCCCGTGTAGTGTATGACGTGCCTGCAGCCTTCAACGTATACCCCGTAGTGAGAGTATAGCCCCCGGTTTACGCGGATTACGTCGCCGTTCTTGGGTTTGGGGCTGGAGTGGTGGGCAGTGCCGGTATCAGCCGTGAGACTTTCAGCCGCCGCAACAACAAGAGCCGCCAAGTCCCTGAAATTTCCTTCACTGTACAATTTCATTCACACTACACCTTCCTTCAGGCAATTACACCATCATGCTCAGAAAGTCCTCTGTTTGCGCCTATAATTTCCCTGTGCGCGTAATTCTTGAAGTGCCACTCATAGAATATCAGGCTGTCTTCATCATTGCCGATTATTTTCCCCAGCTCATCCTTTAGGGATTTGAGCCTTCCGGGAGTTATGTCGCCCTCAAAGACGCTGTTTTGAACCCACGAAAGATAACGCCTTGAGGTCTTGAGGACTTTTGCGACGCGCTTTATGTTCACATCATACACCATAATCACGAACATTTTGTGCCTCCTACCACCTGTGAATGAACGGCTCATACGGCAGACCTTCAGTGATATATTTCTGGATATTCAGGGCCTCCGTGCGCATTACTCTCCGCCAGCCCATTTTTTGCCCCGCTGAAGGATACGTGATAGTGCCCCGCAAAGACTTTTCCCATTCAGATATTATGATTTTCCGGGCGTTTTCTGAGGCATAGATTCCACCGTTACCGATTGGCTCAAAATCTGAAGGTTTCAGCATACGTTTGTGAACAATGGAGAAAATCAACCTGTCAGCAAGTACCGGCTTGAAGAGTTCGGATATGTCGAGGTTGAGGCTTATGCGTCTGTCTGACGGTGAATGAAGGAAGCTGATTCTTGGGTCAAGGTGAGTGTGGTAAATCTGAGTGAGGACTGCTGAGTAGCACATAGAGTTCACGAAACTTATCATGGCATTCATTATGTTGTTTGGTGGGTGGCGTACTCTCTTGCCTATTCTGAACTGGGGGTCAGTAATGAGCAAGTCAAAGAACCTGTAGTATGTGTTCCTTGCAGTGCCCTCAATCCCCATCAATGATTGAACGTCCGACGTGTCTGGAGCCTGGATGAGGCAGAATTTCAGGTAATCGATAATTTCCCCAGCATCTATATCGTGCCTCCTCTGGTAGTATTTTATCAGGTTAATCATGTTCCCTATTGCCCCAATGACGAAAGCGGCCGCAAGTTCGTGGCGTTTCCCATCATCAAGACAGTGTGCCGCCTGAGCCAAGAATACCTGCCCTGAGTTCCTGCCTTCTGGTGGGCTGTAAGTTCCTGTGTATTTCCCGAAATGGTCAAAGAAGTGAAGGACTATACCCTTTTCACTAAGGAGTTCAAGAAGGCTCTTGTTTATGTCCACCTCACCCATAACAAGAATTTCATCGATTGTCTCAACAGGAAGATAGCTTGATCCGTTGTTCTTTGTCTGGAGAAGTAATGTGTTGTCCTTGCGCTTGAGTGTCGCTGAGCTGAAAATGTACAGGGTTTTTCCCAAATTTGAGTCCCCTTTCGCCGCAAAAATCGCAAAAATTTGGTGGAGGCGGGGAGAATTGAACTCCCGTCCGGCTCTGGCAGATAATGACGGTTCTACAGGCTTAGTCTTCGCTTATGTTGTCGTTGGGATTTGGCGGAAAACGGCCTCATTCCCTCCCAAGACCTTTACGATTTCCCCGTCCCTTCAAGGCCAAAAGGTGAACGGAATATCCGCCTTCATGACATCAGCGGGAGACCGGCGGAAAAATCTTCCTGCTGACGTTTACGGCACTAAGCCGCGAGATTGTAGGTGTTGGCTTTTGTCTTTTGCCCGGAATTTTGCCGGAGTTCACGGGCGTGATCCGGCCTGCCCCGTCAAACCCTCCTTAAGCCGTCGAAACCCTGTCGCCCCCGTAATGTATAGCTGCTATTCAGGTGAACGGTTCATGTCCTCAAGGAACTTCCCTGCATCGGCGAGCCTGTAATGAGACATCCAGCCTGTTATGTATTTCCCGGCCCTCTCGGAATCACCCTCCCTGCCGGAAAAAGCAGAAACTCTTTCCTTCATTCTTGCTATAGAGTCCTCATGTATCTTTATCCTGTAGCCTTGAGGGGTTCTGAAAAAGCCATAGCCAAGAAATTTTACGTTGTCGGCATGGGCAATAATAGTTTTGTCGCCGTTAATCCTCAGTAAAAGATTTCCCTCAATATAGGGCGTAATGTGTTTTAGTGCCTGATTTGCTGAGGCTTTGCTGCGGCAGAAAATCATCATGTCGTCGGCGTAACGCACAAAGTTTTCGCCCCTCAGAGAAAGCTCACTGTCCAGCTCGTTAAGCATGATATTGGCCAGAAGTGGGGAAAGCGGCCCGCCCTGGTGAATGCCCGCCGAAGAATGAACGGGTCTTCCGTCCTCAACAATGCCTGAGCTGACGTACGAGCCTATGAGGCACAAGACGCGCTCGTCGTGAATGTCCCTGATGAGAATTTGCATGAGTTTTTCGCGGCATACGGAGTCAAAGAACTTCTCCAGGTCCATATCAACCGCCCAAGTATAGCCGTCGTTGAAGTACTGCAAGCATTTCTTCACGGCATCCTCTACTCCTCTTTCTGGTCTGAAACCGTAGCTGTTTTCCGAGAATACAGCCTCATACAGCGGCATAAGGACCTGAACGATTGCCCGCTGAATGAACCTGTCGATTGCTGTGGGAATCCCCAAGGTCCTGAACTTCCCGCCACCCTTTGGGATTTTCACGGAGCGAACAGGCTGGGGAATATATGAGCCGTCAAGGAGGGATTGCCTTAGAGCCTCGCCATGTGCCTCAAGGAACGGGAGGAGCTGTTCAGGTGTCATGCCGTCGATGCCATAAGTGCCTTTGTTGCGCGCGACCTTAGTATACGCAAGGTTGAGGTTGTCGGGTGAAAGTATCTGCTCAAGCATGGAGTTGCCTCCTTTCGTGAATGGTGAACAAAAAAACTCCCGGACGTTCAACCGGGAGCGTGTCGAGAGTATCGGGGTCTAGTAAGCGAGCTGAAGAGCCGCCTCAGCCTCCCACTCAGCCACCTTCAAGCCAGCCCCAACCCCCAGAGCACCGGCCGCAACAGTATTCTCGACATCCTTCTTGATGGTCTTGTCGGGGTCAGTTGCGCCATACCAGCCGAGATACGCGCCACCGACAACTGCGGCACTGACGATTGCGGCAGGAGGGCAGGCAAGACTGAAGAGCCACGCGACAGCCGCACACGCACCGCCGCCAGCGACCGCGCCCCCGGCACCATAAGCAGCGGCATCACCGGCCGCCGAGCCGGTACGGTAGGCAGCAATGGCAGGGGAAGCCAGAGCAAAGGCCATGACGAACACCAAGAGAGCGGCAATATTCTTCTTCATGATGATGACCTCCATGGGTGTATTGTGTCCAAAATATATAGTGGGTATTTGGGTGAATGGCAACAAAAAACCCCCCGTACTATTTTTCCGGGAGGGTAAGCCCTGAATAGGAAGGTTCGTAATCGTTGTGGTCGATGAAAACGGAAAAGTAACAATTCGTTTCAATCCCTAATAGGAAGGTTCGTAAT